>JABMMM010000171.1 GCA_013205565.1 Alcaligenaceae bacterium
GTGCGTCTGGCCGATGGCCTTGCGACTTGGGTGCCACGTATTACCGCACCCTCGGGCGTAATCAAAATACAAGCCACAGCTGGTTCGGGTAAAACACAGCTTGCCTTGAAATTACTAGAAGACGCGTCAGAAAAATCGCTGAAAAGTTTATACTATTGTGATCCTTAGCTGGCGTGGCTTAGCCGGTTCGGTCTTGATTAAGACTCCGCAGCTGGGTGAATTCACACTACGCCGCCCAAGAGGCAAGTACTCAGCCGCTGGAGACGCCCTTTGGACTGAGGGCGCACTACCGACGGATTCTGTCTATCGCTTTAAAGGCCAAAGCGCAGCGGGTATTGTGCTCACTGAAGTTGACTTTGAAGCCTTTGACGACAAAGCGCGGCGTCAACTGTTTGTGGGCCTAACACGCGCCCAACTGGCTGTTGAAGTGGTGTTAACTGAACAAGCTGCCGTTTGCTTAGGTAGCATCCTCTAAGCAACCTGGGCACCTGTCAACGGCGACGTGCGTAGCTGCGGTCGATACGCCTTACTGCTTAGATAGCCGTACCGATCAGTCTTGTAGCCTGCTTAATCGAGTTATGTTCGAACGCAGATTTAAAGTCCACACACTCAGCTTGTTTCAGTCCAACGTCTGGTGTACTGGCTACAGCCTTCCATTGCCTGACAGCTTCGACCACTTCACCAAGCACTGTGTTTGCTGCCACTGGCGTCAATTCGAACCGGGTCGCCTGCTCTAGCAGTTGCTTCACCGAGGTGATCGGCCCAGTATCCTCGCTTAGCCATGTTTTTGACTCGGGTTCTTTATCAGGAAACGGATTCAGATCAAAGGCAGGCGCTAGACGCCATTGATTATTGTTGGCGTACAAAAAACCAATGTTTTGCAAATGATCATCAACATTAGTAATTAAATGGTTAAACACCAAGCGCCGCCACAGTTGTTTGGCATCTGCGACAAAATTTTTGCAATGCGAGCGCATCAAGTCTAGTATCTCAGTGTATGAGTGCTCGTCATCACGCTTAGCTTGCAATAGCGTGGCACCTGAAATATACGGGATACGACCTTGATCAGGTGTCCGATCAAAGCGTCGAATGATTGCAACGGGTTGCTCTTGCACCATCACAATCCGCGCCAAGGCGCTATCGATTCCGGCAAGAGTCGCCAGACGAAGTGCTAAGACTTCTCCGCGTGTGACGCAACGTTCATCACTGACACTAGGAAATTTACCGAGACACAATGCACCGTCTGTATCGAGTACGGTGCACTTAGGCCGCATGCCACCAAGCGAAGTACCCTTGCCTTGTAAATATTTAAGATCGGCTGCGGTCTCTTGACTGAGCTCAACCGCTCGCGATGCTTGTAGTATTTTTTCAAGTTCTAGTAATACGGGTGTTGTATGGCCCCCATCTTCAGCACCGCGCAGGTATTGGCCTGCTTCGTTTCGCAGGCGAAGGGCTCCAACGCGACTAAAGTCATCGACGGCAGTGAGATAATCAATTTCTGATAACGCAGCTAGTGAGGCGTCGGTCGCTCGGGCTTTTGCGTGCGCGCGCGCGATCACGCGTCGACCCCAAGCATCGGGCTCAGAATCGGCTAAAGCAAGAAAAAAACACGAATCATTTTTGCTTGGTGGTTTTCGTAGCTGATGACCGACCTGTCGCCGCAAATCAGGCGAAATATCAAAGCATAGCGGGTTCGCTAACCATTGCTCACTGTAAGTAAACTGAGAGAATTCTCGAGGGCCATTTTTAGCGTAAATCAGGCGACCGAGCGGATGTTCAATACGGCCGAGGCAAACCTCAAGACTCGTGCGACGCGTAACCGGTTTAAAGGTTGTTTTCGTTGCCACTAGAACGCACCCGTTTCAGAGGTGGTTTTTGACTTGCGAATGCGTTGTGGCAATTTTTCATCCATCAGAATTAAACCGATCGAGTCGTGTGCGGTGTCGAGAAGCTGATCAAGCGCATCGAGCTCACCAAAGACTTGTAGGGCTCGGACTAGATGTTGAAGTGCACTACCAGGGTGTCCCGACTCTAGACGGCGAACCGTGTTGATTGACGTGCCGATGCGCTCAGCAAGATCTTGTTGCGTCAAATTACGCCGACGCCGAGCGAGTGATAGGGACAAACCTAGGCGGTCTAAGCTGCGTGCGACTGGTAATGGGATATCAGACATTTTAATTTAAATATTAATAAATGGATTTTTAAAAATCATAAAAGTTTATATATAGTACTTTAAGTAAAGCACATCTTACTCAACTTTCATTCTATTTATCAATATTTTTAATATTAAATATCAAAATATATATTATTAAACCATATAAATAGCAATTTTTTAGTACCAATCTGCTTATTTTACTAAAAAATCTTAACTTTACGATAAACTCCTCACCTGCCTCACGCCCTGAGGCACAAACCCTTCTATTGTCCAGTCCAGTCCACTTATTTTTATTAATACAGTTGATTTATACAGTTTTGGTGTTATTATTAACACATGAACACTGTCAATCACACCCAAACGTTCTCGCTTGACGAGCTCTGTGCCCTTACCGATCTCACCAAACGCACGGTTCGCTACTACGTCCAAATCGGGCTAGTGAACCGGCCTGAAGGTGAAACTCGGGCAGCAAAGTACTCGCCACAGCATCTTGAACAACTTTTGCTTGTCAAAAAATGGACAGCAGCCGGGGTATCGCTTGACCGTATTCGTGAACTGCTTCAAGGCGGCTCAGCGCCAGTTCCTGAGCGAGGGCGCGTGCCCGGGTCAATCGAGGTCTGCAGCCATTTGCATGTGGCCGACGGCGTTGAGCTTGTGATTGAACCTACCCGCGCCGGGCTTACCCCCGAGCAGTTGCGTCACTTTGTTCGCGCCGTAATGAGCGCCTACGAGCAAATCAACCAAGACAGCACAACAAAGGCAAACCAATGAGCGAAATTCTCGAACTCTTCAATTTCAACGGCCCACAGGCCACCCTGCGTAACAGCCAAGGCGCGCCACTGATCCTAAAAGACGTTGCCATCACGGGCGAACTGCGTGGTGCAATGTTTGAAGCACACGTGCGCCAAACGTTTAGCAATCCGACTGAGACTCACGCTGAAGTCGTGTACAGCTTTCCGCTGCCCTGGGGCGCAACATTGTTAGGTGTTGAAGTTCAGCTGGGCCAAGTCAAACTCAACGGCACCGTAGTTGCCAAAGCGCAGGCGGCTGAACAATACGAAGAGAGCCTTTCAAAGGGCGACGCCGCCATCGTGCTTGAACGTGGCAACGATGGTCATTACGTTTTGCATCTGGGTAACTTAGCACCTGGTGAACAATGCCTGATCGACATGCACTATGGCCAGTTGCTGCAGTTTGAGCAAGGCGGCTTGCGCTTAGCCATCCCAACAGTTATCGCACCGCGTTATGGCGATGCGGTTCGTGAGGGTGGCCTTGCGCCCTACCAAGTCCCAGAAACAGACCTTTTAGCCGAGTATGGTTTTAGCTTGACACTAGATCTGCATGGCGATTTGGTCAACGCACGCATTGCTTCGCCTAGTCATCCTATCAGCGTCGCCCGAAGTCAATCGCTAGGCGCACTCAAAGAGCCTAAAATTCTCGGTGTTGACGAGAATCAAGACGACACCAGCAACGAAACGAGTCACGAGCAGCAAGCCAACGCCACTGACATAGTGACGATAGCGTTAACTCAGCAAAGCTATTTAGACCGCGACTTCATTCTTGTACTTGATCAACTAGACCAGTGCTCGGTTGCTACCATCGCACCCGACCACGTCGACAAAAAAACCTTTGTCGCCACCGCCAGCTTTAGCCCAAGCATCCCCAACGCCAAAGCACAAAACACTGCGGTCAAGATTTTGGTTGACTGTTCTGGCTCGATGGCGGGCGGCAGCATCCAAGCTGCACGACGTGCCTTAATGGCCATTGTTAAAAAATTCAACACCGGCGACAAGTTCTCGCTCTCTAAGTTTGGCTCATCGGTTGAACACCGCTCGCTTTCTCTTTGGACAGCCTCTGAGCAATCACGCTTAGGTGCAGAAAAATGGATCGCCGAACTACAGGCCGACATGGGTGGTACTGACATGCTAGAGGCCATCGAAAGCACCTTTGCACTCGCACACAGTAGCCCCTGCGACGTCTTGCTCATTACCGATGGGCAAATCTATGGCATTGACGACATGATCAAAAAAGCCAAAGCTTCAAAACACCGAGTGTTTTCGGTGGGCATTGGCAGCAGCCCAAGCGAGAACCTGCTGCGTCGCCTTGCTGTTGAAACTAACGGGGCCTGTGACTTTGTGGCCTCTGGTGAAACCGTTGAACCAGCAATCGTGCGCATGTTCAATCGCTTACGCTCACCTGCAATCACCAAGGTCTCAGTTCAGTGGCCCGAAGGTTTTACCCCTAAGCTTTTGACTTATGTCGACAGCACTGCCTTTGATGGTGACACCCTGCACGCCTCGGCGTGGTTTAGTGCCAAGCCAACTGGTCGGATCACACTATTAGGTCAGTTAGTTGGCCAAGACGCTGTGCAAGAACTTGGTAGCGTAGAAATCAACCAAACCTCCGCAACCTCTACAGCCTTATCGCGCTTGGCAGCCGCTGGGAAAATGCAACATCTGGGCGACGCAACTAAGGCGACTAAGCTTGCGCTTGACTACCAGCTTGTGACCGAGCATACAAACTTTTTGATGCTGCATGAGCGTAGCGCCGAAGAAAAAGCAAACAATATGCCTGAGCTGCATAAGGTCAAACAGATGCTGCCAGCGGGCTGGGGTGGTGCTGGACTGAATCAAGTGCAGTTCTCAATGCGCTTAGCGAGCGATTCCAGCATGCAGATCATGTCAGAAAATATCTCAACGCCCGCTCTCATACGCGGTCGAGGGTTAGCTGCATCAACGCCCACTGCGATGCGAGGTAGAGGACTAGGTCAACCTCGATCTCTATCGAGCGGAGCAGCAACGGCCGATCATTACGACATCCCTGCTTTCTTAAGACGGCAAGGCGATCCAGTACCAACAGTCAACGCTGTGGGCCAACGTATCACGATCAAAGCAGATCGCATCTGGTTTAAGTTAAATGACGCTCAAGAGACAATCTTTGCGCTATTCACGCCTAACCCACAGGCCATTGGTGCGAGGATCTGGTTTGTCAATCAAAAGCACGAGGTGTTTGACTATATGGACTTCGTCAACTTAGAAGACGCCGTCAACGAGTTGCAGCTAAACGGCTTCAGCGATTACGTCAAAAAGAAGTTTTCGCTATTAAATCGAGTACGAACGCGCTACACCTGGCAATGTCAAGACCATACGCGCAGCTATTCGAACTCAAGCGCTTGGCTACATAGTTAAGTCAGCAAACAGCATGGACACCTGCGGTGTCCATGCTGCCCGTCCTCGCACTGAACGGGGAGGATTTCTGCGCACTTGCTTAAACCGCGAACGACAATGCTCGACTTACAACCCATAAGGCGAAACATACGGGCTCAGGGGCATCGAGACCGGACCTTGCCTTGGATAAAAACTTAAACGCAAGTACAGGCCTGCACCCCACTGCTGATAATTACTGGCGTTATCCAACTGCACCAAACCGCCTAAAAAGGCATAGCGGTTCAGCTGATACTCGCCAGCAGCTGTCAAGTTGTAAGCCATACCAGTTGAACTCGTAGCAGAGTAGGATGCGACACCTGAGCCACCTCCGCCAGTGGCTAGCGCCCTTGCCATGACCGCATTCGCTGCCGCTTGCAAGTCGCCATTGTTAGGAAAATAATCTGAGGCGCTCTGAGAAAACGTCTGCAAGCCGACCGACCCCGAAAGCTTGTAAGAAAAATCGCCCTTACGCTGAGACCAGTTCAGCGGCAGTGTGAGTGCGTAATATTGTTGAGGGCTAAAGTAGCCGCCCTGGCCGTAGGTGTAGTTGCTTAAGTTTTTGTTGTAAAACATACTTGCAGCATTCACACCGAGCGTTAAGGTCTCATCTTTCGTTTTAATCAAATTTTTATATGAACCTAGGTTGGCATCAGCTCGCGTGTTCGAAGCAACATCGTGCCCCGTCAGCGAAAAAAACCCCACCGAGCCCGACACACCGTAAGCACCCAACTCTTTAGACAGTTGCACGCGCACGCCGGTTGACATCACGCCGCCCCAAGCTTGGCCGGTGACGCTATCGCGTGTACCCGCAAAAGACAGAACACTGTCAACCACCGGTCGACTAGATACATTGACGCTGTAATACAACGTGTCAGCGCGATCCAACGTACCGTCGAATTTCAGGCCACCTGTCAGATTACTAAACTGAAAACCGACTGGCGTCACACCAATATCTGCAACCAATCCACGCGTTTTGTAGGCCAACGCCCAGCCTACCCCACGTGCCATCTGGTCGTCTGGGGTACCGGAGCGTCCGGCTAATTGATCAAACGCGGCAATCGGGCCACCACCGAAGACACTACGCGAATAAAAATCCGTACCGATCGCACCGGCGTTCAGTGACACGGAGGTTGCAGTTAAGCTCAGTTTTCCATCCCCAAGCGGCAAGCGCATCTCGACAGGCACCTCAATATCGCTGAGCTTACCGTTACCTGAAGTACCATTACGATTGCGACTTTGCAGACCAAACAATAATTCGGGCGCACGCTCTTGTTTGATCAAGTCTAGTTCGGTGGCCATCGTTGTCTGCGTACCCGCCAATGGATCGGCCGCTACCTGTCGGGACGAACCGGTCGAAACTCCAGAAGGCTTTGCAGGCGGCAGCAGCTGTTGCTGTTGTAAGGCGATTGCGCGCTCAAGCAGCTCTTCAGCCTTAGCAACCCGCCCAAGAACACGATACTGACGCGCGGCTGCATCTGCAACTTCACTGTCATCGGGAGCCAACTCAAGCGCTTTTTTTAACGCATCGCTCGCAAGGCGATTGTCTTTTAACTGAGTTGCGATCTGCGCTGTATTTAACTGCGCCTGCGCGCTATCGGGTACCTGAAGCGCTAGCGTTCTGAATACACCGAGCGCTTTATCTTTATCACCGGCCGCAACATGCAGACGCGCTTGCGCTGCAGACACCGACAGGTCGGTGGGCCGTTGAGCCAGCAAGGGAGCTAGCCGCTTTGCTGCCTCAGTGAGATCACCTCGTTCTCGCAGTAAGTCAGCTTGTCGCACTGAGTAAACAAACAAAACATCATCGAAACGCTTCTTTTCATTCGAAGACAGTTTGCGCGCAGAGACTGCCGTTAAGACCTTTGCACACTCGACGTCTTGATTGGCGCGAAGCAAGAGGCTGGCGTACTGCAATTGCAACTCAACGTCAGGTTCTTTTGAACGCGCGAGCGCCTGTCGTATGAAATCTAAGCCGCGCGCCGGCTCGCCAATATCGGCATAGGCAAACGCCATCGCAGCGGTCAACTCAACCGTCTTTGCAGCGGCAGATTGGCTTTCGGCTAAAACGGCAAGCGCTCCGCGCTGACGATCTTGTTGAGCCAAGTTGGTCGCTCGCTTTAATTCGCCTAAGGTCTGTACCCGAACCTTCAAAGCGGTCACCTCTGACGAACGGTCCTTGACTGGAATACGCTCAAGCAGTTCTAACGCGGCTGACCAAGCCTGGCGCTGGGTGGCAAATAAGGCTGCCGCATACAACATACTGGCATCTGTTTGTTGCGTCAGTAGCAAGCTATCAAACAATGCTCGGGCTTTTGACGCTTGACCTTGCTTCAAGTAATTTTGTGCCAGCTCAAGGCGAAGCCAGGGGTTCTCACTGTCGTTCTGCAGAGCTGCTTCAAGTTCAGTGAGCGCCAGAGCTGAATCACCGCGGCGCAACGCAGTACGCGCCAGTCCCGTCGAATACGCAGCCTTCAAACGATTCATTTGGGCCATACCGCCAACTTGCTCGGGTGTCACGCTTTGCATCAGTTGCTGAGCAGCTGCAAGTTTATTGTTCGCGGCCAAGGCACTGATTAAACCACTCAAGGCCAGAGGATCTTTTTTATTTTGCGCCAAGATCGCACGGTAAGTTTTTTCAGCGACCTCATATTCACCCGCCTCAACTTGAAGCGCTGCCAGCGCCAAGCGAGCACTACTTTGTTTAGGATCCATCCGTGCCGCTTGCTCAAACAAGCTGCGCGCACGGACCAAATCACCCTCAAGCTGTGCTGAGTTAGCCTCTTCGGTGCGCTGCAGTGCGCGCACGCTGCTTAAAGCGGTACCCCACGCTTGCCCCTCGGGTAACGCGACCGCACGACTGAGCAACTGCCCAGCCTCGACAAGCTTATTTTGCTGCAAACGAATCACACCTAAACCACCCAAAGCATTTGGATCATTTGGGTTTTCTAACAGGCGCTTGGCAAACGCAGCTTCAGCCTGCTCACGATTGCCCCGCTCGAGAGCACTCAAGCCTGCTGCAACCAGGGGATTTTCAGCACCCCCTGCGGTTGTCTCGACTCGTTTGCTAGCCTCGTCACGCACCCGGCGAATTTCTGCGTCATCAGGGTAGGCTTTGAGATAGGCGTCAAATTGCGGCACTTCAGCTACGCCCGGTAGCTCGAACCAAAGCAAGACCTGACGCCAATAATTCTTTGCTTGCGTTTGTACGCTAGGAATCTGCGACAACCGCGCAAACTGTTCGACCGCGCTCGCACGCGTTTCAACATTTTGCGCTAGCAACTGAGCCAACAAAAGCGCTGCCTGTGGATCCTCGGGTGACTCTTTTACTAAACGCTCAAGGCCCCGCCGAGCTGTATCAAAACCACCCGCCGCATAACCAAGGTTGCTATAAAACTCTAGCGCAAGTTGACCGAGTGGTTCAGTCTCAGCAAGGATACGTTTGTAGGCCGCAAGTGCCTCATCATGCTTGCGGCTGAATTGCAAGGCCCCTGCTTCAGCCAACAATTTTTGATTGGTCGGTGACCTGAGCCTAAGTTCTTGTTCAAACAGCGCAACGTAGCGCCCCGACGCATCTATTTGCTTGAGCTTTTCAAGATAAGACTGAGCCACTTCTAGCCGGTTTAACTCAAGCTCAGAAACCGCCATGCCATACAGAGCATTGGTATCTTGGGGGTTAATCAGCAAAAGCTTCTTCCAAGCTTCAGCAGCACGCTCGCTATTACCTTTAGACTTCCAGAAAAGCGCCTGTTCAAGCAACAGTTTTTGCGAAGAATTTTGGGTGGCGTTTTGCCCGATGCTGGCTTGCGGCGTACAGGTAAGTAACAAAGTGACTGCTAGAGTGCTATAGCCGAGGCGCATGACTTTCTTTATCGTTCTTTTTAAAGAAACATTTATCGGCAATTGTGGCACGGTGACTCTGCACTGAACTGCAAAATCGTTTGATTGAGCAACCATATTGGTAAAATGCATTTTTAATACTAGTTTTGCATTTAATGGATTTCAGCTGTACGCACTTAAATCATCCAATTTGAATCGCGCAACAATCGGCTTAACATTGGATAATTACAATTGGATACCGTTCAAACTCAATGGTGAATCTAAATGGGCTATAAGGTATCGCTCGGTCTGCAAACGTATCAATTCTCAGACCTCAAAACGGTCATGGCCAAGGCGAGCCCGCTGCGCTCGGGCGATTGCCTGTCGGGCGTGGCGGCCCTGTCTAATGAAGAACGGGTCGCTGCTGCCCTCGTGCTGGCTGATGTACCGTTAAAACGGTTTCTTGAAGAACAACTCATTGCCTACGAAGACGACGAAGTCACCCGAGTCATCCTCGATGATCATCAAGCCGACGCGTTTGCACCAATCTCAAGCTTTACCGTGGGTGATTTTCGTAACTGGCTATTGTCTGATGCAGTCGGCACTAACGAACTCAACGCGATATCACCAGGGTTGACCCCCGAGATGGTTGCTGCCGTCTCAAAAATCATGCGTAACCAAGATCTGATTTTGGTTGCAGCCAAATGCCAGGTTGTCACGCGCTTCAGAAACACACTGGGCCTCGCCGGTAGACTATCCGTTAGGCTTCAACCCAACCACCCTACCGACGACGCCCGAGGCGTTGGTGCTGCCATCATTGACGGCTTACTGTATGGCGCGGGTGATGCGGTCATCGGCGTAAACCCCGCCTCAGATAATTTTCGTGAAATTAGCCAGATCTTGTCGTTGTTAGACAAAGTGCGTGAAAAGTTTGACATACCCACTCAGACCTGCGTACTCACACATGTCACAACGACTCTGCGCGCAATTGAGGCCGGCCTGCCAGTTGATCTAGTGTTTCAATCAATCGGCGGTACCGAGGGTGTCAACCGCAGCTTTGGCGTGACGGCCGCGCTATTACAAGAGGCTCATGAAGCCGCGCTCTCGTTGCAGCGTGGCACTGTCGGCAACAATGTGATGTATTTCGAAACAGGCCAAGGTAGCGCGCTTTCGGCTAACGCCTCGCATGGTGTAGATCAACAAACGATCGAAGCCAGAGCGTACGGCTTGGCACGCCGCTTTAAACCAATGCTGTTAAACAGCGTTGTGGGCTTCATTGGTCCCGAATATCTTTTTGATGGCAAACAAATCATTCGCGCAGGACTTGAAGATCATTTTTGCGGCAAGTTACTCGGCTTGCCAATGGGTTGCGATATTTGTTACACCAATCACGCTGAAGCCGATCAAGATGATATGGATACCCTACTCACCCTTTTAGGCGTGGCGGGCATTAACTACATCATGGGCGTGCCCGGTTCAGACGACATCATGCTGGGCTATCAAAGCACCTCGTTTCATGACGCGTTGTATATCAGACGCGTACTCGGCAAAAAGCCAGCGCCTGAATTTGAGGCTTGGCTTGAAAAGATGCAGTTGGTCGATGCTAAGGGGCGGGTCATCAGCCCCGTTGATTCGCAACCCCTACTGATCGTTTAAGGAGAATGCCGTGCCTAAGCGCTCTGTGGTGTCGCTCGAGAAAGCCTCAGTGGCATCCTCCGACAAAGCCTTAGTGGTGTCTTCCGACCAAGCCCCAGTGCTATCGCCCGACAAAGCGTTAATCTCTGAAGCTACGCCAGCTTGGTTAAAGTTAAAAGAGCTGACCGGTGCACGGATCGCACTAGGTCGCACGGGCGTAAGTTTGCCCACCAAAGATATCCTCGAGTTTCGCATGGCGCATGCGCGTGCCCGCGACGCGGTTCATACAGCGCTTGAGATAGAGCCTTTATTCAAGGCACTTGTTGGCAAGGGGTTCGCACCCGTCACCGTTGCAAGTCAAGCCATCGATAGGCACACGTTTTTGCTACGCCCCGACCTAGGGCGTCGACTCTCAGTGGCTAGTGCACAAACCTTAACGACCTTAAGCCACGACACTAGCGGGCCATTGCCCAGCTTGGCCTTTGTGATCGCAGATGGGCTTTCAGCGCAGGCGATTCAAGGGCATGCCCTGCAGTTGCTTGAGGCCTTGCGCGTAGAACTGCCGCAGGTGCAAGAGGCGGCAGTGGTGATTGCGACCCAAGCTCGCGTGGCACTTGGTGACGAGATTGGTGAAATATTAGGTGCAGAGTTAGTGGTTGTGTTGATCGGCGAGCGCCCTGGGTTGTCTGCCCCCGATAGCATGAGCGCGTATCTAACCTGGCATCCTAAGGTTGGTCGAACAGATGTTGAACGCAACTGCATTTCAAATATACGTCTTGAGGGTTTGGGGTATGCCGAGTCCGCGCAAAAGCTCGCTTGGCTGATTAGGCAAGCAAAGGTGTTGGGCAAGAGTGGAGTTGATCTAAAAGAAGAGTCTGAATCGTGAGACTATATTTTCATGAGGACACAATTGGTGACAAGTGTGTCCATGACTACAGCACTTTTTGCAAAATAAATCGGTAGACTACGAGGCCTAATCTCACTTCAAAAGGCCAATTATGGAAGCACGCGTCGCAAGGCTTGAAGCCATCATCCCCACACTCGCTACCAAAGAAGATTTGGTCAGAGTAGAACTAAAACTTGAAAAAACAATTCGCGCTGAAATTACGGCGGTGCATCAAGAGATTAGTGGAATTTATCGAGAAATAGGAAATGTTCATAAAGATATGGGAAGTCTGCGTGGCGAAATAGGTACCCTTCGTGGCGAGATGGGCAACCTGCGAGGCGAAATCGGTGACCTTCGCGGAGAAATGGGTAACCTGCGCGGCGAGATGGGCAAAATCGAAAAAACCGTCGCCACCTTAGTCATGAAAGCGATGATTGCAATGGTGACGATCTCAACGGCCCTATCGACTTTTGCGTTTATGTTTACTGGCAAATGACGCAGCCCTGCAAAAAGTCCGTTAACTGAGTCGGTCAAAACGGGGATTTGGCAAGCTGTCTTGTCAAAAGGCAAACAATTGCCTAGAATCAAATCGTATAAGATTTGTACAAAAAATCAGATCCGTCTGCAGATACGACGTTATCAACCTGTCAGGACTCAGCTTTCAGAGTCACCCAAACAGTCAATCAAAGAACACGAACAAATTGGTACTGCGATTCGGGCAGGCGATTCAGAGACGGCCTCAGCGCAGGCTTCAGCGCACATCACCACGCTAGTGAACTGCTTTGAGCAGAATCAAAAAAAATATCTAAAACAAAATCAAATATTAATTAGACCTATGACACACACACAAAACAACAAAGCTTTACCCCTTGCCGGGCTGAAGGTTCTTGACCTAACGCGCGCCTTGGCTGGCCCCTTTAGCGCAATGATTTTGGCCGACCTAGGGGCCGATGTCATCAAAATTGAACCCACGCCAAACGGCGAGATGGTGCGAGGCTGGGGTCCATTTCAAGACGGCATCAGCGTCTATTACCTAAGCATTCATCGCAACAAACGCAGTTTGGCGGTTGACTTTAGACAGCCAAAAGGGCTTGAACTGATTCGTACCATGGCTAAACAGGCTGACATCATTATCGAGAACTTTAAGCCCGGTGTGATGGCTGATATGAAGATGGATTACGCAGCACTTTCTGCGTTGAATCCACGTTTGATCTATGCCTCGATTACCGGCTTTGGTAACACTGGCCCTTACGGCAGTTGGCCCGGCATGGATCAAATCGCACAGGGGATGTCGGGGCTCATGAGCTTAACGGGCCAGGCCGCAACGGGCCCGACGCGCGTCGGGATCCCAATCGGTGACGTAGTCGGCGGCATGTGGGCAACGATGGGGATCCAAGCGGCCATTATTCAGCGGCAGGCAACCGGCCGCGGTCAACTCGTTGAAACCTCATTACTTGCAGGCTTGATCGGCTTACTCACCGTACAAGGTCAACGTCAATTAAGCTTGGGCGACACCCCTGGTGTCGCAGGTAACGATCACCCGGTCATCTGCCCCTATGGCATGTTTGAAGCTAGCGACGGTCCATTCAATATGGCGGCTGCCACCGAAGATATGTGGGTCAAGCTTTGTCAATTAATAGGCATTGAAGACTGGATCACGCATCCTGACTTCAAAGACAACGCGAGTCGTTGTAAACATCGCGAGCAAGTCAAAGAACGCCTAAACAAAATATTTGCGACACGTAAAAAAATGGAGTGGACGCTCGAACTCGTTAAGCTGAGTATCCCAGCTGGCCCGATTTTGACTTTGGATCAAGTCTTTAAAGACCCGCACATCGTTGAAACGGGGCTAGTTGAAGAAGTCGATCACCCCAAGCTTGGCAAACTCAAGCTCGTGGGTAATCCGTTAAAAATGGAAGGCTTTGGCGGCAAAACGATACGCACTGCGCCGCCCGAACTCGGCGCGGATTCACGCGAGGTGCTGCAAGAATACGGGCTGTCAGACGCTGATATCAATACCCTGATTGCAGAAAAAATCATTCAAAGCACACACTAAGGATCGCAGCATGCTTGCCTCAAAAATTACCTATATTGCAGTTGCCTCAAACGACCCTGAAACGACCTGTTCGATCTACGAAAAATACTTCGAACTTCCGCGTACTGATTTCAATACGCCTGAAGGTCAGGTGCCTTTGTTTAGTATCGGTCAAAGCGCGTTGGCCGTGGTGCCTCTTGGTCATTCGCTGATTGATGGTGACGTAAAGCCTGGCGTGCATCACATTGCCTTTGGCCTGCAAGATCCTGAGGCTGCAGTCAAAAACTTTGCGTTGACACCCACCCCTGCAGTCGGCTTAGACGGTCGCCGCAGTTTTGCCATCGACCCCGCACAAACTTGTGGAGTGCGTGTGCGTCTGACCGAACCCCTGGCGCTTCCCGCTCACCTGAGTGGCGCCATTGAACGCATTGATCATCTTGGTATCGCGAGCACGGATGTGGCCGAAGACGAGCGCATCTTTGCAAACAAGCTTGGCTTTGCGGTTGAAAGTCGACAAACCGACATGGAGGTCAACATCTCGGTTGAAAGTTTTACCTCAGATAAATATGGCGTGGTCTATCACACGCAACCACCAAAGCCCATCGGCGGCTTACGCGTCACCTTTATTACGATTGGCGATCTTGAACTTGAGTTCTTGGCAAACTTTGATCCAAGCCAAGGGGCACACATCGAACACGGCCAGTCGGGCTCAACTAAACAAGACCAGGGCGCGATCACGCGTTTTGTTCAGTCGCGCGGTCGTGGCCTGCATCACATCGCCATCAAAGCCCGCGATATCAACGAAACCTTGCAAAAAATGTCGTTGGCGGGTTTTCAGATGATCGATCAAGTCGGTCGGCCGGGCTCGCGTCGTGCGTTAATAGGATTTCCGCATCCAAAATCGACAGGTGGGATTTTGATGCATCTGGTTCAACGTGATTAACAGGCTATCAAATTCCGCTCATTAGACATCTCAAACAATTACCGGGAGACACGCATCATGTATAAAAAAATAATCGCAACAACTGCTGCCGCAACATTTATCGGGCTCACAGCGGGTTCTGTATCTGCTCAAGACTTTCCGAGCAAAGGGCCAATCAAATTAGTCGTAGGCTTTGCCCCAGGCGGCGGCACCGACGCCATCGCCAGAGCGTTAAATACCAAACTGTCAGAAATTCTTAAACAAACGGTTGTGGTTGAAAATAAAGCAGGGGCTGGCGGAACCTTATCCACTGATTACGTCGCAAAATCGGCGCCTGATGGCTACACGATCAGCTTCACTTTAAACAACCACGCCATTAACCAAGCGCTTTACGCAAACTTGCCCTTTGACACTGAAAGAGACTTGCGAGGCGTAGCGTTAATTGGATCATTAACCCAACTCTTTGCCTCTAATCCAAGCGCCCCAGCTAAAACTTTACAAGAATTTTTAGCACAAACGAAAGGTACCGATAGCCGACTCAAAACCTATGCAAGCGGTGGTGTTGGCTCGCCTGGGCATTTTGCTGCAGCCTACTTAGAGTTTTTAGCAAAAGCCCAATTCACTCATGTGCCTTATCGAGGCGCAGGCCCAGCCATTGCTGATGTCGTAGGCAATCACGTGCCATATATCTTATCGACCCTCAGTGGTCTGCTGGCTAATGTCAAAGCCGGAAAACTGCACCCCATTGCCGTGACCTCTAAAGAGCGCAGCCCTTTATTGCCAAACGTCCCGACCATTGCTGAAAGTGGTTTCCCAGGCTACGACATGGACACCTGGATTGCAATGTTTGTACCGCGTCAAACACCTGATGCCGTCGTAGACATTCTTTACAAGGCTACGATGGAAGCTGTTAAAGCGCCTGATGTGCGTGACCGCATCACCTCACAGGCGGGCATCGTCAGAACTGGCACCCCTGCACAACTTGATGCTTTAGTAAAAACAGAGATCGCTCAATTCACAAAAATTGTGAAAGACAGCAATATTAAGCCAGAGTGATTTAAATACTTTGGCTTGCAATCATTGAGAAGACAACATGAAATTTTTTAACTTGCAGTTAGTATTGGGCTTAGTAGTAGCTGCCCTCGCCATGCCCACTAGTGTTGTTGCGCAGGACCGCAGCACGGCCTATCCAAACAAAGCCGTACGAATTGTTATTCCGTTTCCGGCTGGCCAAGCGACTGACATCATCGGGCGTCTGCTTGCCGAACGACTGGCGCAGCGTTGGGGTCAACCGGTTTTTGTCGAGAACCGAGGCGGCGGCAATGCGATACCAGGCATGCTGGCGGGTAAAGATGCTGCACCTGACGGTTACACGCTGACCTTTGGGGCAACGAGCAGCA
>JABMMM010000172.1 GCA_013205565.1 Alcaligenaceae bacterium
CCATTTCATAAAGCTCAGCAGGGTTGCCCTCGGCAATCATTTCGCGATACTTGGCGATTTCATCGCTTGCACTTTGTGAAAATGCCGGCGCTGTGCTCAGAGTCAGCAAGCCTGCTAAAAGAAAGTGCGCGTATTTTTTTTG
The DNA here is from genome assembly GCA_013205565.1 of Alcaligenaceae bacterium. Taxonomy (GTDB): domain Bacteria; phylum Pseudomonadota; class Gammaproteobacteria; order Burkholderiales; family Burkholderiaceae_B; genus Zwartia. The sequence continues at coordinate 143 of JABMMM010000172.1, forward strand.
CATGATTGGATCCTGAGTCGAGGCCGAGTAAACATCAAACTAAAAGTGTCTGCAGCAACTGTTTGGTTTTCAATGACCAGTTCGAGAGCGCTATGAAATTTGCAGCTGCAATGAGACGTGCAGCTGCGGGCTTGCTTTAGGTGATTTTTGCTTTATCGCTGCGTTTGTCGCCCGAGTTATCGATCCAATCAACAACGATTTCGTCACCCTTCGCAGCACCCTTGATTTTAAAATTCAAAAAAGGGTCCTTGGATATCGCAGGGCCGAATTCGGCGGTAAACACGGTTTTACCTTTTACTTGAGCAATCACGGTTTTGATAAAAAAAGCAGGGATGGTGGCGCCCGCTGCATCTTTACGTTGACCGGATTCCATGTCGTGCTTCATTAAAACCTTGACATCGACAATGCCGTCTTTTTCAGCAGCGCGAATGCGCATTGGATCTGCCATGATGATTCCTTTTGAAATATCTTAAATTCGAGTGTTAAATATGTGGTGTGCGATAGGCTTTGCGAAAGCTAGCAAAGCCTTAGCCGCCGCAACCACCGAGCGTGACTTTAATTTCTTTCGTGGCAACATACCACTTGCCATCGGCCTTCACCAAAGCGTGTACGTTTGAGCTTTGGCCCATTTTGACGCGGGTGGTCACAAAGGCTTCGGCGCCTTCAGGCAGCATAAACTGCGCGGCAAGATTGCTAGGATTTTTTTCGACCAAAATTGCGATTTGAGTGGCTTTGAGTTTTGTTTCAACACCAACGGGCACAACGGCACCGTTTTCGGCGATATCTGGCGCGCGCATGATGATGTCGGCTGACGTCTCGGGTTTTACGCCACCGATCGCTTTGAGCACATCGTCAAGGTTCTTGCCTTCAAAGGCAGCTTTGTTCCATTCGGTGGCTTGTGCGCTGGTGATCAGGCCCGTACTCGCCATCAAGGCAATGACCGAGGTCAGGCGTAAGACGTTTCTACGTTGGTTGTTCATTGCAGCTCCTGTCAATTCTTAAAATAAAGTGTGTTGCGTGTTTGGGTAATTTAAGGCCTAGCTATTGTGCAAAATTTTACGCCGGATTGTGTTTTTTGGCTGAGATAAACCTACTTTCTTAGTTCACGCTCAAAATCCACTTAACCAATGTTGACGTCTCGAGCAGTGAAAGCTGGCTCTGAGCCGGCATCGGTATTGCACCCCAGACTCCTGCTCCGCCCTTGAGGACTTTCTCGATCAGTTTTGCTTCTAGATTAGCTTGACCTTTGTATTTTGCGGCCATTTCTGTCACAGAGGGGCCGACTAGCTTGCCGTTTGTCGCGTGGCAGGCGGTGCAGTTTTGCTTTTTAAATAAATCAGCAGGCAGCATCACTGCGGACGCATTCGTGCTGTTTGTGGTGTTTGGGTTTGCACTTTTGGCTGAGGTTGTCGATGTTGTGGTCGAGGCAGCGATTTGACCGAGAGCTGAACCCGGTAGTTTTGCCAGAGGCGGTTTGGTCGTATCTGCGCCTCTGAAGGGCCCGTAGGCGCGGTTTTGTTCGGCTAGGTTTTCGTGCGCATTGCGAACGTAGTCTGGCAGGCTTGAGGTGATTTTTACGACTTCGACGCAATCGCTCATACAGGCAACCGCTTTCACGTCAGGCGCATCACCAATCCGCCACATGCCGTGCTCGCGTGTCATGCCATTGCGGTTTGGCATGAGCTGTTGCACGTCGGCCATGTTCTTGTCGTTCAGCTCAAAGTCGTCAGGCAAAATTTCTGCCAAATTGAGCATATAAGCTAATACTGCGAAGGTATCGTCTGCAGTTAGCGAACGAGGCGCGTTCCAGGGCATCGCCCGATAAATATAGTCATACAAGCTCGAAATCGTTGCAACTTTCATCAAGGTGCTGCGCTGAGGTTGCTTGGGGTCAGTCAGCGAGGCAACACGACCGCGCTTGACGTCTGCTGCGGTGGTGCCGCCTACCAAAGGCGTAAAGACCTCGTTTGACTCACCGAACGTGCCATGACAACTTGCACACTTGCTTTCCCAGATCGCTTGGCCGTCTTGCACTTTTCCTGAGCCCGCGGGCAAGCCTTTAAGGTCTGGGCGCACGTCGATATCCCAGGCTTTGAGCTCCGCTGTGGTGGCTGTGCGGCCAATGCCGTTGAACTGGTTTGACAAGGCGCTTTGCGCGGCGCTGTCGCTAACCGAACAAAGGATTGCAGTAGCGCTGAGCAATGCGAGTGCGCCAAGTTTTCTAGCCCTGAGATATGCCGCTGGACAGGTTACAGAAAACGTTCTAGCCAACTTGAACATTGCTGACCTCACCGTTGGTGTCGAGTTTCCAGGATTGAATCGCGTTGTTGTGATAGATCGAGCGTGTGCCGCGCACTTCGCGCAACATATTGATCGGCGGCTGCACGTAGCCCGTCGAGTCGATCGCGCGCGATTGCAGAATTGCGGGTGAGCCGTCCCAGTCCCAATTGATATTGAAGCGTGTGATGGCCTTTGTCAGGATTGGGCCTTCAAGGCGTGCTTCTCGCCAGTTTTTGCCACCATCCATCGAGGCATCGACTCGCTTGATCGTGCCGCGCCCCGACCATGCGATCCCACTGACGTTGTAAAAACCTTTGGTTAAAAGCTGCTGCCCGCCCGACGGTGTCGTGATCACAGATTTACATTCTTGGATCGAGGTGTATTGCCGATGCAGGCCGCTTGGCATCAAGTCCATGTAGTGCACGGCTTCATCTTTGCTGGCATAGGGTTGATCACCCACTTCGATCCGACGCAGCCATTTGACTGAGCTCACACCTTGCGCACCGGGTACGAGTAGCCGAAGGGGGTAGCCATTTTCAGGCCGCAACATTTCACCGTTCATCGCCCACACCACCAAGACGTCGTCCATGGCAGCCTCGATCGGGATGGTGCGCGTCATGCCCGAGCCGTCGGCGCCTTCGGTCAGAATATATTTACCTTGTTTTAGATCGACACCACACAAATCGAGCAGTGTTGAAAGCGGCACGCCGGTAAATTCGCCGCACGAAATCATGCCGTGGGTATATTGCACGGTCGGGACAGCAACGTTGCCCCACTCAAGGCCGGTGTTTGCGCCGCATTCAATAAAGTGAATCCGCGAAACGCTGGGTAAGCGCATGAGATCTTCCATCGTGAAGATCATTTCGCGCTTGACCAAGCCATTGATCATCAGCCGATGCAGCGCCGGATCTAACTCATACCACCCCTGGTGATGGCGTTCGAAGTGCAAGCCGCTTGGCGTGATCATCCCAAACAAACCTTGCAAAGGGGTAAACGATACCGACGCCGCCGACACTCTCGTTAAGCCGGGTGATTCTCGTCGTACTAAACCAGACTCGTACTTTGAAGGAACGCCGTAGGGGTTTGCTGCAACGGGTTTGCCTAGCGTGGTGGCCCAAATTTGTTTGTCAAGAATAGCGGGGTCACCAAGCGTCGCCGTGCTTTGCGCTAAGGCACTCGCACCCGTGGCGGTGGCAAGCGCCCCCAAAAAGCTTTTGCGGATAAAGTTGCGGCGCGTCGCGTCGAGCCCTTTCTGGCTGACCTGGGATAACAGGTCGCCATCCAGAAAATGCTCTGGTGCTTTGCGTAAGCGACCGAAGGTCAGGCTTGTTAATTTGTTACTCATGATCTAGCTTCTTGTCGCGCTGAATTGTGAGGGATCACAATTTGGTTTCCCGACGCGTGTACTTGGGGTAAAAAGAGATGTGGAAAGACATGACAGGTCTCGGGTTGAGCGCAATAGCAAGCAGGGCATATTTGATTCTCGCATCATTGGCAAACTCATACCGAACTCTACCGAAAGTATTTTTAGTTATAAACTAATATCTAAAAGTAATTTAAAAGGGCTGCCTAGCGCTACTAGTGAAAACCCTAGTGAGGCTAGCGAGCTCGACAAGTCTCTCAACGTTTAGGTCATTCAGGAGCACCGCATGAACTCAGATCTCGCCAATGACGCAGCCGCATTGCTGGCTACGCGCTCAACCTCACGTCGCCGCTTTATTAAAGCCGCCACTCTCGGCAGTCTGGGCACGGGCTTTGCCAGCGCAGCCCTGCCAGTTTTATCGCAGGCAATCAAAACAGACTTTGCTGGCATTCAAAGCGAAGAGGTGACGATCGATTCGAACGGGACAAATATTGCGGCCTACACCTCGCGGCCTACTCAGGCGCAGGGAAAATTGCCAATCGTGATCATCGCCAGTGAAATTTTTGGTGTCCACGAGTACATTGCTGACGTGACTCGCCGCTTGGCCAAAGTAGGGTACCTGGCGATTGCCCCCGAGTTTTTTACGCGCGCCGGTGAGCCCACCGAATTGGGCACGGTCGATGAGATCATGTCAAAGATCGTCGCCAAGACTCCTGATCAGCAGGTATTGGGTGACATCGAAGCAGCCTTAAAGTGGGCCGGCGCCAATCACGGCGATCTGACTCGTGTTGGGATGACTGGTTTTTGCTGGGGCGGACGCATCACCTGGTTGGCCTGTCAGAAGCTGTCTTCGATGCGAGCCGGTGTGGCGTGGTACGGCCGTTTAGTCGGCGAAAAAAGTGACAACTTTCCAGAACACCCGCTTGAGCTCGCCGCGCAAACGCGTGCGCCGGTCTTGGGGCTCTATGGTGGGCAAGACACTGGTATTCCTCTCGCAGATGTCGAAAAAATGAAACTTGCTTTGGCTGGCCCGAATGCCACGGCTGCGGCAAAGTCCTCAAAGTTTGAGGTCTACCCAGAGGCACCCCATGCCTTTCACGCTGACTATCGGCAGACGTATCAAGAGGGGCCAGCAAAGGACGGTTGGCAAAAAGCCTTGGCCTGGTTTAAAGAGAAGGGCGTCTAGCGAGGCATATCGATATAACAAACGATTCGATGTAAGAAGTGAACCTTAAGGGCAAACCCTTGGTAGAGTAATGCCTATTGTTGCGATCGCTCGGTCATAATCCGTTAATCACAATGTGAAGGTCAGCACAACTGTTCAGTTTTTTGGAGAAAACATGAAAACAATCAACAGACAACGATTTGATTTCAGCACACTTGGGCGCTCGGTCGCGCGTGGTGCGACAGCACTTGCGGTGGTGCTTGCTGCGGCGGGCGCAGCGCAGGCGCAAAACCAAGACGCACTCAAGCTCTATCAGCGCGGCTTGGCAGCTACCTGCGCGAACTGTCATGGCACGGATGGTCAAGGTGTAGTGGGCACCGGCATGCCTATCATCAATCATCTCAGTTCAGCTGAACTTTTGAAAAAAATGACTGATTACAAAAGCGGCGCTGTGACTGGCACCATCATGCATCAGCTAGCCAAAGGCTACACAGATGAGCAGCTGCAGACAATCGCGTCTGTGCTTGGAAAAAAATAAAAAGGGGCACAGCATGAATCGTCGTTTATTTCTAGGACAAAGTTCTGCGTTGTTCGGTGCTGCCCTTGTTATGCCAGGGCTTGCACGCGCCAACCTCAACAAGGCTCAAATCGTCGTGGTGGGTGGTGGGTATGGTGGCGCAACTGCGGCTAAATACTTAAGACTACTTTCGAATAACACTGCGAACGTCACTTTGATCGAGCCCAATACACAATTTATTTCGTGCCCGATGTCGAACTTGGTGATTGGTGGCTCCAAGACCTTGGCTGATGTCACGGTGTCATACGACGCGCTGCAAAAAAAGCATGGCGTTAACGTTGTAAAAGATAGCGTCGCCTCGTTTAACGCTGAAAAGAAAACCGTGCAACTCGCCTCAGGCCAAACTATTAAATACGACAAGCTTGTGGTGTCGCCAGGCATTAGCTTGATGCTAGACAGCATCGAAGGCCTGGCGCAAGCCAATCAAGCGGGCATCACCTTGCAAGCCTGGAAAGCGGGTGACGAAACAGTTGCCTTACATAAACAGCTTGCATCGATGCAAGATGGAGGGGTCTTTGCAATTAGTATCCCGCTTGCGCCATACCGTTGCCCACCAGGCCCCTACGAGCGCGCCTGCCAGGTTGCCAACTATCTCAAAAAGAATAAGCCAAAGTCAAAAGTCATTATTCTGGATGCGAACCCTGATGTGATCTCTAAGCCCGGCTTGTTTAAAAAAGTTTGGGCCGAGCAATACGCAGGTATCCTCGAATATCGCCCACAGTTCAATGTAACCGCGATAGATGCTAAGACCAAGACGCTTAAGTTTGACGTGCAAGACGACCTCAAGGCTGATGTCTTAAATATTTTGCCCGCGATGCGTGCAGGTGATTTAGCCGTGCAAGGTGGTATTGCCAACGCCAATAAACGTTGGGTGCAAGTCGACTTCAAAACCTTTGAATCCACAGCCGCGAAAGATGTGCACGTGTTGGGTGATTCGATTCAGGTTGCACCGCTGATGCCAAAATCTGGTCACATGGCGAATCAGCACGCTAAAGTCGCGGCTGCCGCCATCATTGCGCAACTCAATGGTTGGGAAATCAACCCTGCGCCTGTTCTGACAAACACTTGCTACAGCTTTGTCAACGATAACCAAGTCGTCCACGTGGCAAGCGTGCATCAGTATGTTGAGGCTGAAAAGACGTTTAAAACAGTGGCGGGTTCTGGCGGGGTGTCTACTGGCCCAACCGAGCTTGAAGGCGTATACGCGTGGGGCTGGGCGCGCAATATTTGGGCGGATAGCCTAGGTTAAACGCTTAATTACTTTTAAATCGCGTCAGTTTGACAATGGCAATCGCGATAAACGGCATCGCAAAGCCAAGACAAATCGTGGTGAGTAACAGCGGTCCGAGTTCGGTGTAGTTTGCCGCACTCTGGGCCGTTGCCGTTTTGGTTGCGCGGGTAATTTCAAATATTTGGTTGAGATATTTGGTGCCGAGTTGGCTGAGCGATAGGGCAAGGTTCGTAAACGAAGCCATCACTGCAAAGTAGGTGGCCTTCAGATTGTCAGGTGCTGAGCGTGCGATCCAGGCAAGCATCGGGATCATCGCAACTTGTCCAAGTGGCGACTCAAGCGCAGTGTCGATGAGCGCGATCACGTGTGCATCCACAACGCCGCCAGTCATTGCGGCTGTCCAATGATGCAGGCCGTGCACCATCCCTAAGGTCGGTAGGGCCAGCAACGTGCCAAAAATGGTGAGAGTACCCACGATATAGACAATCGATTTTTCGGCCATAAAGCGACGAAAAATAAACATTCCTAGTAAAGACAGCACACTACCAATCAACGAGAGTATTGAAAAAAAATGTTGATCAAACTTAAGTTCATCAATGAGCCACCAGGTGACACCGGGCCCAGGTGTTGGAATCGCTCTAAAGAAAAAAATCACCAGAGCGGTACCTACTAGGGTTGAACGCATCTGTGGCTCAAGATCACGTGTGAGTCGACTCATCAAAAAAATGATGATGGTCATTGAGCCGACAAAAATAATTTCTTGACCATACCTGACTTGACTTAAGCCCATGGTGAGTGTGAAAACCACGAAGACCAGGCTACCTAACAGAATGGTCCAGTTGGGTGTGACGAGTTCGATATGTGAGGCGAGGGCGGTTCGCGCCTGCTCTTTGGTGAAACCTTGCTTGATCAAGCGTTGTTTATCGCGAGAGTGTAGCCAAGCCGCGACGGCGACGCCTGCTACCGAGATGAGCGGGATTCCAAGTGCCAGAGTGTAAACCTGTGCATAGCGCGTGAGTTTTTCGGCCTCAGAGAGGTGCTGTACGCCTGCAAAGGCATATAGGTTTAGCAGCGCTACGAGCACCGAGCCACCGATAATGGCCACACGCCCCAAGGTTTGCATGGTGGTGTGCATCAGTTTTAGGCGTTCGGGTGCAATGGGTTGGCCGTGTTCGTCAACATGAGGGACCGCTTCAACCGTCATGGCGTCAGCGACAGCATCCTGTAGGACATAGCCGATGGGAGCGAGCAAGGCGCTCAGTACGAACCAGACCTCAACTGACAGCAGAGCGGCCATCGCCTCGCGTTCAGACACCAAACCCACCATAATGAGCAAGCTTGCAGCAATGAGGGTAGCACCTACAAAAAGTAACCCGCTTTTGAAACGCCACAACAAATCGACAATATGCCCAAGCCCCATTTTGAGTGACCAAGGGATCACCACCCAAAAACTTAAGGTAGCTAAAAAGGCAGCAGAAAGATTGAGATAGTCTTTAACAAAAAACGTGCCGACGATGCCGGTCAGGCTTGAAACGCCTGCGGCGACGTACACCATTAAGGGGGGCAGGTACGACAGCCGCATTTCACGGCCAAGTTCAAAAATATTGCGATCGATCCAGCGCGAAAGACTTAAAAACATGATTTGGCTTAGCGCGAGTAATACGGCTTTTGTCCAGACTGATGGTCGGTCACGTCAATAATCTCGGTGATCTCTGGCGCGGCTCTTTTTACCATGACTTCAAAGCCTTGTTTGAGCGTGGCCTCAGACGAGGCACAGCCTTGACAGCCACCACTCATGCGGATGTAGAGCTGACCCTCTCGCAGATCGACAATCGAGATCTCGCCGCCATGGCTGGCGATTGAGCGGTTGACTTCGCGATCGAGGATATCTTGAACAACCTCACGCACGACTTCAGATGAGCGGCCCTGCGCTTGGGCGCCAACCGCGGTGGCAAGTACGGCCGGCGATCCCGATAACAATTTAGTTCGGATGGCGGCACCGATCGCAGCCTTCAAGGTTTGCCACGAAGTATCGGCCGACTTGCTAACAGATACCGTGTTGTCGGCAATTAATACAGAGGCGACCCCCGGCAGTTCAAAGAGCGTTGCCGCCAAGGGGGCGCTTGCCGCTTGCTCTGCACTTGCGAAGAAAAACGGCCCGCCCAATTGCACAATTGTGCTGACTGTAAATTTGCACGTGTCAGGATCTGCGATCGCAGTTTCAGCTTTGATCGTGATCGGAGCATGAACCTGCGTCACGTGCAGGGCGCTGGTGTTAGACATCTTCAGACCGATTTGCCGCCGCTTCATCGGCAAATTTTCTTAGCCTGGTAAACGCATGAATCCCGCTGTTATGACCATCGTTCCAGTCAAAGCCAATGGCATAGTTACCGACACTCATGATCTTTTGGGGGGCAACATCGGCACGTACGGTTTTTGGATCAAGTAACGGGCGGCCGCTCATTTCTTCTACGCATAGCGCGCAGTGGCAGGCTAAGCGCATATCGCGTACGTCAAAGTCTGATTGCAAGCCGTCTTCCCAAAGAACGGTGAGCGTGCGGGCATCGCGCTTACGCATGCCGATAGGTGTGTCGATTGCGCCGTTCTTGTGCACTTCGTTAGACAACCATTCGGGTGCGCCCGTGTTTGCTTCAAAGTTCCACATAAACGGCTTGAGTACCGTGGCGGTGTTGCGCATGGCTTGAATCAATTGGGCTGCGATTGAGGCGTATACCTGAGCGCTGGCTGATTGCGGCAGGCCCGCGACGATTGGGCGACCCTCATCGCCACAGGTGACGACCTCGCTGGCGAGCGGCAGGGCACCTAAAAATGGGACCTCAAGCTCTTGGCTCATTTTTTCGCCACCGCCATGCCTAAAGATGTCGGTGGTTTCGCCGCAGTGTGGGCAAGTGAAGGTGCGCATGTTTTCGACAATGCCTAAAATCGGCACGTGCACCTTTTGAAACATTCGCAAGCCGCGGCGCGCGATCTTTAAACTCACCGCCTGCGGCGTGGTCACAATAACAACGCCTGATAACGGTGTGCTTTGCGCGATGGTGAGTTGGGTGTCGCCCGTGCCTGGCGGCAGATCAAGAATCAAATAATCGAGGTTGCCCCATTCAACACCGGCGGTAAACAGTCGCAAATATTTGGTGACCATCGGGCCACGCAACACCGCAGGCGTGTCGTCGCCGGTGAACATCGCCATCGACACCACTTTGAGCCCGAAGCGCTGCGCGGGCACCATCTTACCCTCGGCGGTCATGGCCGGCTGGCCGCTTGTGTTGATGCCAAGCATGCCGCAAATACTGGGGCCTAAAATATCAGCATCGACTAAACCAACGGTGGCGCCAGTCTGTTGTAACGCCAACGCAAGATTGGTGCTGACCGTTGATTTGCCGACGCCGCCTTTGCCGCTGCCGACCGCAATAATGTGGCGAATGCCGGGCAGTTTTTCGGGGCCTTGAGGTTGAGGTTGACCTTGTGATTGGCCCTGAGGTTGGCTTAAATCCGTGTGAGTCGCTTGCATAACAAATTAAATCCCTAACGATTGATAGGGTTATGATAAATAACCCAGTAAATTAGTCAAGAATATACCTCATGAACCGAAGGCTATTGCGGCTTTAGATTTTTTTGCTCAAGCGCCCTCTAAGCGAGCGCTGGTTCAGGTCAAAAACCATTTGAAGCAGACCCCAAGCGCGCCGCAAACAACGATCACGTGAATCACGTTGCGTTTATATTTAAACAGCGCAACGCCTGCCGCCAGCGCCAGCAGTGCAGAGGGCCAATCAAAGACGCCGCTAAAGCCGTTGGGCCACAACACGTGATAGCCAAAAAACAGCGCCAAGTTTAGGATGACACCCACCACGGCAGCGGTGATTGCGGTTAAGGGGGCGGTAAACTTCAAGTCATTGTGGGTGGTTTCAATCAAAGGGCCGCCCGCCAGAATAAACAGAAACGACGGTAAAAAAGTAAACCAGGTCACCAGACAGGCGGCGAGTGCGCCGGCTAAAAATAAGCTGTCTGGCCCGAACAATGCCTTAACGTATCCGCCAATAAAGGCTACAAAGGCCACCACCATGATCAACGGCCCAGGAGTTGTTTCACCCAGCGCTAGCCCGTCAATCATTTGTACCGGTGTGGCCCAGCCAAAGGTGTCGACTGCGCCTTGGTAGACGTAAGGCAACACGGCATACGCGCCACCAAAGGTTAATAAAGCTGCTTTTGTAAAAAACCAACTCATCTGAGTGAATGTGTGATCCCACCCAAAGTGCAAAGTCAGCCACCCCATTGGCACTGACCACAGAGCTGCTCCAATCACCAGAACTTGAAGCAGCCGCTGCCAATTAAACAGCGCATGCGCTGGGGTCGGGGTGTCGTCATCAATTAAGGCGCGACCAGAGGATTGGTCTTTTTTGCCGTGCCCGGCACTTGAACTGAAGTATGCGGGCGCATAGCGACCACCTAAAAAGCCAATGAGTGCGGCGCCTAAGACGATGAAAGGAAACGGTACGTTTAGTGCAAAAATTGCGACAAAGCTCGCGGCAGCGATTGCCCAAAGCCAATTATTTTTGAGTGCCCGCGAGCCGATACGATGTGCGGCCTGAACCACGATGGCGGTGACCGCAGGTTTAATGCCGTAAAACAAACCAGCGATCAGCGGCACTTCGCCGTAAGCGATGTAAAGCCACGACAGCCCGATCAACAAAAATAAAGACGGCAGTACGAACAGAACGCCTGCCGCGATGCCGCCGCGCGTCTTGTGCATGAGCCAGCCGATGTAGGTTGCCAGTTGTTGCGCCTCGGGGCCGGGCAGCACCATGCAATAGTTCAACGCGTGCAGAAAACGCTTTTCAGAGATCCAGCGGCGTCTGACCACAAGCTCTTCGTGCATGATCGCGATTTGACCGGCTGGGCCACCAAAGCTGATGAAACCCAGCTTGAGCCAAAATCCCACCGCTTGCCAAAAACTAACTTGTGGGGCTTGGTCGTGTGTGGGTGTGTTCATTTTGGTGTCGTTTAGGCGTGGCGTCGCGCCACCCAAAACGTCGCACCTTCAGCCCCGTAGCGCTCAGAGTGGGGTTCTTCACTTTTCATCTCAAACGTGCCACCCGCCATGAGGTGTCGGGTCACGCCGCCACAGGTTAACCACATTTCACCTTGGGTCACGAGCGCCTGCACATTAAACGGGTGCGTGTGTGTTGGCACGACCGTATGGGCCGCCCAAGTGCGTTCAAGCACTTGGTCAAAGCCGGCTTCGAGGGATTGTTTTTGGAACGTTTCAAAGTTTAGAGTGTTCATTTTTTAAGCTCTCATCGTTACGTAAAGTTATGAACGTAAATTACTGTTAGTCAAATATAGGGCAGAAACAGCTCTCGTAGATGTAAAAAATGAAAGATTATCTGCCGCCTAACCCAATAACCTTACGAGTTTTCTCGTCGCTTGTAAGTTTATTATTGACGCACTATTCGAAGTTCTGTACATTCAATATATGAAGATTTCGATCCGTCGCTTCGCATTGTGCCTGCTGTTGCTAGTTACCAGTCCTTTTCAGGGGTTGGCTAACGCGACCATGGTCGCTTGTGAGTTCAGTCGCAGCGCGTCGGCCCATGGGCACGAGAGTCCACCGCTAGTACATGACAACCAGCACGCGTACGACACTCAACACACCCACGACGCCCAACACGCACACGAAACGCAACTCGCTCAAACAAGCGACTCCGTCGGCGACCACGCCACTCAGCACTCTTGCTGTTCGGCTTGTGTGGTTTGCGTACTTGACGGCTTAACATTGCTTAGTCAAGTCTTAGGCAATGCCGCACAATTTAATTATCCATCCGCTGCACACCTGCCGCCCACTCTGGCCGGCTTAGAACGCCCCCCCCGAAGTCACTTAGGCTAGCGACAACGTCGTCGTCATTCACAGCGCCTGTTTGTGAGCTGCACGAAGACGCGCCTCGCTCGACTAGCCGGTTTATCCACTTTATGTTTTTGGATTTCTAAGCCTGACTGTACGGGGGTTTTATGTTTTTGATTGTTCTTATCAAAGCAACAGCTATTGCTCGCTCTGTTGCGTCGGTTGTGATTACTGCAACCGCACTTACGTTTTTTTCAGTGTCTGTCGTGACCGCGCAAGTCGTCACCGAACCACGCTCGCCTCAAAGCGCCTCTGAGCAAAGCGTTCAGTTCAAATCGTCTTTTTCTGAGTATGTGCCGTACTCAGAGCAAAGCATTGAATCTTGGCGTGAGGCGAACGATCGAGTCGGCGAAATCGGGGGCTGGCGCGTGTACGCTAAAGAAGCGCAACAAACGCGCGAACAAGTTACACCCGATGCTTCAACATCCCATGCGCATCCGCAAACTAAAGAGGGCAAACAATGAATAGCCTTCAAGTGAACACCGCGTGGTACCCAACACCTAGCGCAGCCCTGCGTACCTTGGCGCAAAATCGCGTGCCTCGACTCGAGCGCAGCGCGACAGCCTTTGTTCAAATTAAGCGCGTATGGCTACTGGCGATCACCGCAGCGGTGGTTCTGCTCTCTGGCTGTACGACGGCTGATTTTGAGCGTTCAGTTAAACAGACTAATGAGGATATCCCTGGTTTTACGCAGGGAGGACTTGAGTTGGCGCAGACGCAAGAGCAGCGCGAGGCGCGCAAGCAAAGCGCTCAGGCTTTGCTCGAGCGTCCGTTGGCACAGACGCAAGCCGTGCAGTTAGCGTTACTCAACAGCTCTGCCTTACAAGTGTTGTTGGCCGAGAACTGGAGTCTAGCTGCGCAGGCGGCTCAAGGCGGGCGCTTATCGAACCCGGTTTTTATGCTTGAGCGCATGACTTTTACAAACGAGTTTGATGTAGTCCGGATGCTGAGCTTTGGTCTGCTCGATGTCTTGACCTTGCCTGCTCGCTACGGCATTGCTAAAACGCAACTAGAGCTTGTGCAAGTCAAGCTAGCCTCAGACGTGGTCGATGAAATTACCCGCGTTAGGCAAGCGTGGGTGAGGGCGGTCGCGGCGCAACAGACGTTGATTTATGCCAAGCAAGTCAACGAGGTTGCGAAGGTCAGTGCCGAGCTCGCTCGACGTATGCAATCGGTCGGAAACTTCACCAAAATTCAACGAGCCAGGCAGCAGGCCTTTTATGCAGACTCTGCTACGCAGTTGGCGCTCGCCGAGCATGCCGTCACGGCAACCAGAGAGGCATTAGCAAGAGCTCTGGGGCTCAATACGCAGCAGGCGCAGAATCTGAAATTACCTGATCGTCTTGTGACTTTACCTAAAGCGCCAATGAACCCTAAAGAGGTTAGTCAGGCTGCAAGCACCAATCGCCTTGACGTCAAGCTGGCTCAGTCGGGCGTTGAGGTCGCGCTTAAAAAGCAAGGCTTAGATAACGTGACGAGTTTTACGGATATTGAGGTCGGGCTTCAACAAGTCACCGTGGGCGACAACATTGAAGGCTCAAGGATTCAGGGCCGTGGCTATGAAATCAACATCACTTTGCCGATTTTTGATTTTGGCGATATGAAACGTGATGCTATGAGCGCGCAAACTTTGGCGGCGCTGAGTCGACTTGACGCAGCCTATCAAGTGACTGCGTCGAACTTGCGCGAAACCTACTCGGCGTATCGCACCAATTACGACGTTTCTAAGCACTATCGCCAAGAGGTCGTGCCGCTGCGCAAGGTGATCTCAGAAGAAAATATGCTTCGCTACAACGGGATGATCATTGGTGTTTTCGAATTGCTGGCAGATGCAAAAGACACAGTCAATAGCGTGATGGCGTCGATTCAGGCTGACCAACAGTTTTGGTTGGCAGAGGCCGCCTTGCAAGCTGCGTTACTTGGGCGCCCCGTGACGGCCTCAACTGAGCGCCTCAAACCACCAGCCTCTGGAGGCTCAGGCGATGTCGCACATTAAAAAAATCAGTCAAAGTATCAAACCCAAGAGGGATATAAGTATGAATGCACGCAGACACTTTATGCAGACAGCAGGGCTCGCCGGTGGCGCAGTTGCCTTAGCAGCAGTCAATCGTGTGGCACTGGCCGCAATTCCAGAACCCGTTATGCAAACGACGCCAAAAACGATGCCACCGCTTACGCCTGAAACGGGTCGACCCTATAACCCTGTTGTGACGCTAAATGGGTGGACGCTACCTTGGCGGATGAATCAGGGTGTCAAAGAGTTTCATCTTGTGGCCGAACCCGTTGTACGTGAAATGGCGCCGGGTTTTAAGGCTCACCTCTGGGGCTACAACGGGCAATCGCCGGGCCCCACCATCGAGGTGGTTGAGGGCGATCGGGTGCGAATTTTTGTCACCAATAAATTGCCAGAGCACACGAGTATTCATTGGCATGGCCAACGACTGCCCAACGGGATGGACGGCGTGACTGGGTTAAATCAAAAAGCGATACCGTCGGGTAAAACGTTTGTATACGAGTTCGAAGCAAGACGTCCAGGTACGTTTATGTATCATCCGCATGCCGACGAAATGACACAAATGGCGATGGGGATGATGGGGAGTTGGATTACCCATCCCAAAGCAGATCATCCGTTGATTGAAAAAGTCGATCGTGATTTTATTTTTTTACTGAGCGGCTACGATATTGATCCCGGTAGCTACACCCCAAAGATTATGACGATGCTCGACTTCAATCTCTGGAGCTGGAATAGTCGCATTTTTCCGGGGATTGACTCTTTAAATGTCCGCTTGAATGATCGTGTGCGGATACGAGTGGGTAACCTGACCATGACGAATCACCCGATTCATCTGCATGGACATGAGTTTGAAGTCACCGGAACGGATGGTGGACCCGTGCCCAAAACGGCGCGCTGGCCCGAGGTGACAACAGATATTGCGGTCGGTCAGATGCGCCAGCTTGAGTTTATTGCTGATGAGCCAGGGGATTGGGCGTTTCATTGTCACAAAAGTCATCACACCATGAATGCAATGGGACATACCCCCCCGACCATGATTGGTGTCGACCACCGCGGTATCGCAAAAAAGATTACACAGCTATTGCCCGATTACATGGTGATGGGTGAACGCGGTATGGCCGATATGACAGAAATGGAAATGCCTCTGCCTGACAACACCATCCCCATGATGACGGGGCAGGGGCCCTTTGGTTCAGTTGAAATGGGTGGGATGTTTAGTATTTTGAAAGTGCGTGCCGACCAAGCTGCGGGTGACTATAAAGATCCGGGTTGGTTTAAACACCCCGCAGGTACCGTTGCCTCGCAATACGCAGGCGTGCTCAAACCACCCGCTAGAAGTGGCTCGGCAGGAGGTCAGTCAATGCCTCGTGCCAAGTCTGGTGCAAAAGAAACAGAGGTTCAAGTACGCAAACCAACAAATCAGTCTGGTCATTCACAGCATTAACTCAACAATCTTATTTAAGGAAATCAAATGCGTTCATATCTAAAGATTTTTTCTACAACTGTGTTGGTCAGTGCTCTTGGTTTTACGGTGCCTGCTTGGTCTGCCGGCAATCATGCAGGAGGGCATTCGCATGGGTCAGACACCCAGGCGATTGGTCAACCCGGCGAGGCTTCACAGGTGAGTCGAACACTTGAACTTTCGATGTCTGATTCGATGCGGTTTAGCCCGTCTAACATAACGGTCAAAGCAGGAGAAACAATCAAGTTTGTGCTGAATAATGTAGGTAAGCTTAAACATGAATTTGTGCTGGGCACCGACAAAGAATTAAAAGAGCATTATCAGCAAATGCTGAAGTTTCCAGAGATGGAGCACGATGAGCCCAATATGGTTACCGTTGCGCCAGGCAAAACGGGTGTCGTCATTTGGAATTTCACGAAGGCAGGTAAGGTTGATTTTGCGTGTTTGTTGCCCGGTCATTACGGTGCTGGCATGAAGGGTTCAGTTGCAGTCAGTGCTGCGAAATAAGTTTTTTAAGGATGCGACAATGATGACGTTTAAAAAAGCTGTGGTTGCTATTTTGTCGTTCACGCTGATAAGTGTGGCCTTGCCTTCTTGGGCTCAGGTCGCAGCACTCACTTCAGGTGTCGTCAGAAAGATCGATATCGAAAATTCAAAAATCACGATTCGGCACGAAGTAATTCAACACTTGGATATGCCTCCGATGACGATGGTGTTTACTGTCAAAAATAAAACACTTTTAGACAAGATTCAGCCGGGGCAAACAGTTAAGTTTGGCGTCATCGATGAGGGCGGTAAGCTTTTCATCACTGAGCTAAAGCCCGGCGATCAATAAGTAGCGTGTTGTTCCCATGCCAGCAGTTCGCAAATTTTCCGCGAATTGCTTGTCTGTTTTTATAAATAAAAGGCTTTAAATTGCCTCTTGTGTCATTGATATTTTTAATATAATATATATGCAATAGGGGCATATAATTGCCTATAGTTAGTGATTTTGTGATTTTAAAGGCAGGAATAGGCTTTTTATTGTTCACTATAAAAAGGTGATTGTGATATTCATCAGTCAAACACTTGGAGAGCAAGAGCTTGAGTTGGGTGAAAATCTCAAGCG
>JABMMM010000173.1 GCA_013205565.1 Alcaligenaceae bacterium
AAATCGATTGGGGCGGCCCAGACGGCATGCTCTTCGTCGCACAGACGGGCACCGGGCACATCGCGGCTATGGACGGCGCGCCCGACGGTGGCGGTCATAATCTTGCCCCTCGTCCGATGGAACTCTTGCTGGTTGGCACCGGCGGCTGCACCGCCTATGACGTGGTGTTGATTCTTAAGCGTGGTCGTCACGCCATTGTGGGTTGTTCGGTTAAGTTAGTCGCAGAGCGCGCAGAAGTCGATCCCAAAGTCTTCACCAAGATTCATTTTGTCTTCACGGTGACCGGGCACAACTTACCCCGCGCCGCCGTCGAACGTGCCATCGCGTTGTCGCACGAAAAATACTGCTCAGCGTCAGCGATGCTTGCGCACACGGCAGCCATTACTTGGGCCGCCGACATAATCGACACCGGCCTGGTTGCCGGCGAAACACCCTAAGCAGCGGACTCACGCCCATGAACCAATACGAAACCTTCATGCGCCATGTCTTTACAACGGGGGTCAACAAGGCCGACCGTACCGGCACCGGCACGCGTTCGGTCTTTGGACATCAAATGCGCTTTGATCTGGCGCGAGGATTTCCATTGATCACGACTAAAAAACTGCACACTCGCAGCATCTTTGTCGAGCTGCTCTGGTTTTTGCGAGGTGACTCAAATGTTAAATGGCTGCAGGACAATGGCTGTAGCATTTGGGACGAATGGGCCAGGCCTGATGGCGACTTAGGCCCCGTCTATGGCGTGCAATGGCGCTCGTGGCCCACACCCAATGGCGGGCATATCGATCAGATCAGCCAGGTACTTGAACAGATTCGTAAGACCCCCGATTCGCGCCGTCTGATTGTGTCGTCCTGGAACGTCGGTGAAATCAAAAACATGGCGCTACCACCCTGCCATGCGTTCTTTCAGTTTTATGTTGCCGACGGCAAACTTTCGTGCCAGCTGTATCAGCGCAGCGCTGATATTTTTTTAGGAGTGCCTTTCAACATCGCGAGTTACGCCTTACTGACGCACTTGGTGGCGCAACAGTGTGAACTCGAAGTGGGTGACTTTGTCTGGACGGGTGGGGATTGCCATATCTACAGCAATCACTTTGAACAAGTTGAGCTGCAACTCTCGCGCGCGCCCTACCCCTATCCCAAGCTGCACTTGCCACGCAAACCCGACTCTTTATTCGACTATCGCTACGAAGACTTTGTGATTGAACATTACGAGCACCATCCACACATCAAGGCACCCGTTGCCATTTGATCTTGCTTAAGAGACTTGGCTGATGCAGCTTTCTTTAATTGTTGCCTATGCCCGCAACCGCATTATCGGACGGGACAACACCTTACCCTGGAAGCTGCCTAGCGATTTGGCGCACTTTAAACGCACCACCTTAGGTTGTCCGATCTTGATGGGGCGTAAGACTTGGGATTCACTTGGCAGACCGCTGCCCGGCCGGCGTAATATCGTGCTCACTCGCGACACGACCAAAGCCCTGAACGGCGCTGAGTGCTTCTCAAGCTTGGCTCTGGCGCTCGAGGCGGTCAAGCAAGCCGAAGAGGTCTTTATCATCGGCGGCGCTCAAATTTATCAACAGGCCTTACCCTTCGCTCAGCGTATCGTCGCAACCGAAATTCAAGCCGACATCGAAGGCGACGCAAGCTTTGCGCCTCTGGACAAGACAGCTTGGCAAGAGACCTCTCGCTCGCCGCAAGCCCCAGAAAACGGGCTCGCTTACGACTTAGTCGAATACCATCGACTTAAAGGCCAATCATGAACAAGAAACTGCTCGGACTATTTAGTGCAGCGGCGCTACTTTTTGCGTTGTACGCCGGCACGAGTTGGTATATCGGTGCGCGCGTACAAGCCGAAGCTGAGCAAGTGCTTGAAACCGCCAACACTTACCTTGCAAAAAACTGGTCAGAGCAAGTTCGAGTCACGCTGCGCGACTACCAGCGCGGCTTCTTCACAAGCAAGGCCTCGTACTTGCTGAGCTTTCCGGCCTCAAAAACCACCACGTTCATGCCTGAAGTCTTGTTCGCGAATCACATCACACACGACGCGCTGTCGTTGAGCCAAATCACCCATGGGCGCTTTGAGTGGCTGTCTGCCTCGATTCACACAACGCTCGAACCCAACGATTTCACGCAAGCCTTGTTCAAGGCCACCGGCGGACAATCCCTGATTGATGGCCACACTCAACTGAGCGCTAATGGCAGCGCCAAGCTTGCCTGGACAATTCGTGCTGTTGATCATACACAAGACACGGTGCGTTCGCGGTTTGCGGGCGCCACCCTCCACGCAGAGATCGGCCCAGCGTTAAGTTACACAAAAGGCGAGCTAAACGTCAAAGCCCTGAACATTACCGACGGCAAAGCCACGCTAGACATCCAGACAAGTCGCCTGCACACCGATACCCAACTGAGTCAAACGGGCTTGAATCTTGGTGTGAGCGGCGCAGATATTGGCGAGCTGAGCCTGACCACCTTAAGTTTTCCGACGGTCGCTGCAAAAAAAATTAACACTCGCTTGGTGTTAACGGAGAAAGATAATCTGTTAAGCGGGCAGTCTCATTACGACATCGAACGACTGTTGATCGGTCAAAAAGATTTGGGCACGCTCCAACTCACGGCGTCTTATGACAAGCTCAACAGCAACACCGTCAAGTCGCTGGCAGATCTGTACAACGATATTTTGACCCGGTCTTTGAATAACGAACCTGAGGCAGATTTAATTACCGCGGCAGACCTCAAACAATTTTGGGGATACCTCCAGACACTCGTCAAAAATAGCCCAACGCTGCGAATCGATCCGTTTTTGTGGCAAACCTCAGAAGGCCAAAGCTCGGTCACCTTGACTACGGTGCTAGCCCCCGTTGATTTACGCAGCGGCGGCTTAGGCTTAAGCGGCAACCCAATTCAATCGGCCGACCTCACGCTTGCAGTCTCGCGTGCGATGGTTACTGGCCTGCTGATAACAGGCCTTGAGACTTCGGGTATCAACCCAAAGCAGGCTAAAAGCACTGCTGAAAAAGAACTTCAGTCGA
This sequence comes from Alcaligenaceae bacterium, assembly GCA_013205565.1. Classification (GTDB taxonomy): domain Bacteria; phylum Pseudomonadota; class Gammaproteobacteria; order Burkholderiales; family Burkholderiaceae_B; genus Zwartia. Next base: position 3,033 of record JABMMM010000173.1, read on the forward strand.
CACTTGAACTGGCCAACAAACTAAAGCTCGGCACCTTAAAGGGTGATCGGTTTGTAGTGCAGTTAAGCTTTAAAGACAACGCCTTTAAAGTCAATGGTCAGGCGGTTGCGCCCGAGGCTTTACTGACCTTCGCGGCGGCGCTAGTACCGTCAGACTGGCTAACTGGCGCCCCGGTGTCCGCCTCAGAAGCACCCGATGAGGCTGCCGTCACCCGCCACCTAGACCCTTCGGTTCTTGCCAGCCTTTTGAGCGCCGCTGACTTTACTTTTGAAGAGTTGAAAGACGAGCAAGGTGACCCCATGCTCAAGGTTTCACCCGGTGACTCGGGTGC
>JABMMM010000174.1 GCA_013205565.1 Alcaligenaceae bacterium
ACGCCGTGCTGGCCGGCGCCGGTTTCGGCGATGATGCGCTTTTTGCCCATGCGTCGCGCCAACAGCGCCTGACCCAGACTGTTGTTGATTTTGTGAGCGCCGGTGTGGTTGAGATCTTCGCGTTTAAACCAGATTTGGGCACCACCAAGCTCTTCAGACCAACGACGCGCGTGATAAACCGGGGTCGGGCGCCCTACAAAGTGCTTCAACTCGTATTCAAACTCGGCCACGAACTCAGGGTCGTAGCGGTATTTTTCGTAAGCCAGACGCAAATCTTCAATAGCTTGCATCAGGGTTTCTGCTGCGAACACGCCGCCGTAGGGACCAAAATGCCCCTTTGCGTCAGGAAAGTCATAAGGTTTCAAGATCAGATCTCCGGATCAAACCAAGCTGCGCGGACAACCATATGCCCTGCGCTTTTGCGCCGCCATCATCGTCAGACTTGCCAGACCACGACGTGCCGTCTGTTTACAATGCGTTCAGAGGAGGTTGGGCAACATTACAAAATAGCAGTTTAGCAGTCTAGAGTAAAAAAACGCTCGAATCCACACGCCTCCAAACAATTTCGACTAACGACGGCGCGCTAAAAACACCCCCGAGACCTCACCCAAAGCGCTCAGCGCATGCTGCAAATCGCTACCATCCCGAACTTCGGCCGTGAAGCCCATGTAAGCAATCGACGCCTTAGTCTGCGTGTTGACGGCGATCACGTTTAGCCGCAGCCGCGCAAACACTTCAGATAAATCACGCAACAAACCAGGTCGGTCCTGCGCCTGAATGGTGACCTCGACAGGATATACCGCCCCGTGCCCCCCTTGCGACCAGTCTACCTCGATGACACGCTCGGGCTGATGTCTGCTCAAGTCGGCAAAGGTGCTGCACGCTGAGCGATGAATCGACACCCCTCGCCCCCGCGTCACAAAACCCTCGATCGCATCCGGCGGGGCCGGCCGACAGCAGCGCGCCAGCTGCGTGAGCAACGAGCCGACACCCACCACCAACACCTGACTTTTGCCGGCGGCGTTGCTGTGTTCTGCGCGCGCGCCATGCACCAGCAAATCCTCAGCCCGCAACTCGGGCTCAGGGGCAACCGGCTGGAACACGGCATCGATCTGACGCAAACTAAACTCTTCTTTTGCTGCGGCCACATAAAGATCATCGGCACGCGCAAAGCCTAGCTGCTGAGCCAGTTGTTCGAGGTTGATTGCGGTTCTTCCTAGCCGTTGCAATTCTTTTTCAACCAACGCCTGCCCTTGCGTGCTGCGCTGCGCCAGCTCAATCGCATTGAACCAGGCTCGCACTTTGGCGCGCGCTCGTGGACTTGCCAAAAAACCGAGCTGCGGATTGAGCCAGTCGCGCGAAGGCCCGCCGGATTTTGTTGTGACGATTTCGACGGTTTGACCCGTTTCAAGTTTGGTATGCAAAGGCACCATCTGCCCATCAATGCGCGCGCCGCGGCAGCGATGCCCCAAGTCTGAATGCAAATGATAAGCAAAATCAACCGCCGTCGCGCCAATCGGTAATTCAATCACACGCGCTTGAGGCGACAAGACATAGATGCGATCTTGCGCGACCCGGCGAGGCTTGCTGAGTTCAGGCGTCCCCGCCTGCGCGCTTGCCTCAGTATTCCAAGCCAAGAGTTGACGCATCCAGGCCAGCTGGCGATCATACTCAAGCACCGCCGCCCCCTGCGCCGCTGGCGCGTGTGCGCCGCGCGGGCTCGCTTCTTTGTAACGCCAGTGCGCGGCCATCCCAAACTCTGCAAATTCGTGCATTGCACGAGTACGAATTTGCACCTCGAAGGGGCGCCCGTCGTGATCGGCCACCACGGTATGCAGCGACTTATAGCCATTGGGCTTGGGGCGCGCAATGTAATCGTCAAACTCGTCAGATTCTGGCGCCCAGCGCTCGTGGACCAGCCCAAGCGCGCCATAGCACTGGCGTTCGTCCGGCACGATCACGCGTAGCGCACGCACGTCAAACAGCTCGTTAAAGTCGAGCCCTTTGACGCGCATTTTGTGATGGATACAGTAGATATGCTTGGGACGGCCTGACACCTCGGCGACAATGCCTCGCTCAGCAAGGGCGCGAGCCAATTGCTCAATCGTGTCGCTGATAAAGGTTTCGCGCTCGACCCGTTTTTCTTCGAGTAGTTTGGCGATTTCTTTGTAGCGCTGCGGATCGATAAAACGAAAAGCAAGGTCCTCCATCTCCCACTTGATTTGCCAAATCCCCAAGCGGTTGGCCAGTGGTGTGTAAAGGTCCAGCGTTTCGCGCGCCAAAATTGGGTCGCAGGGTTGTTTCTCTGCAGCGAGCCAGCGCAGCGTCTGCAGTCGTGAGGCCAAACGAATCAAGACAATCCGTAAATCAACGGCCATCGCCAGCAACATTTTGCGCAGCATTTCTTTTTGGTCAAGCGAATCCAGTGCGCCGTCGGTCGCCCCGCTCGCCAGCGAGCCCAGCCGCGATAAGGCGCGCGTGCCTTGCACTAGCTGGCTAATCTCAGTGCCAAACTGCTCATCGATCGGGTCGGGCGTCGGTGCCTTGGCGCTGCCGGTGCTAGCAACTTCGGGGGTCAACATCAGCAAGGCCGCGACACGCGTGGCCACATCAGCTTGGAGCCCGGCCAAAATATTGGCCGTTTCGAAGGCATGGGCCAACAGGGTTTCGCCACCGCCCGTGAGCTGGTCGGCCAACTTGGGCGCGACCCACTCAAGCGCCTGCTGCACGGTCAACTGATCAGCAGCTCCAAGGCCACCGATCAGTGTGTCAAGATCAAAACGCGAGGCGTTTGACAACCTGACATCAAACCGCTGCAGTCACAACGATTTCTACCTTGTAGTCGGCACTGGCCAGGCGGGCTTCAATGGTCGCGCGGGGCGGCGCGTTACCCTCGGCCACCCACGCATCCCACGCCTTGTTCATGCCGTCGAATTCTTTCATGTTGGCGACAAAAATCTGTGCCATCAAAATACGCGTTTTATCGGTACCTGCTACCGCCAAAAGTTTGTCGATCACGGCAAGAATCTGACCCGTTTGTCCGGTGATGTCTTGCGCGGTGTCATCGGCGACCTGGCCGGCCAGATAAGCCACCCCATTATGGACAGCCATGTCAGACAGACGCTTACCAACGTTTATACGATTAATGTTACTCATAACAATCCTTGAATCAATCAGGCGGGAGGAAGTTCAAACACTTGGCGCAAGTAGGCCAGGTACGCTTTATCGTCACACATCGTTTTTTCGGGTGCATCTGACACTTTCGCAACAGGCTGCTCGTTGCAGCGAATCATTTTCATGACGATCTGCAGCGGTTCGTGTCCTAAATCGTTGGTCAGATTCGTACCAATACCAAAGGCGGTTTTACAACGCCCCGAAAACCGACGCGTTAACTCAATCGCGCGTGGAAATGTTAACGCATCTGAAAAAACCAGCGTCTTGGTACGGGCATCGACCCGATTAAACGCGTAATGCGCAAGCATTCGCTCACCCCAGTCAAACGGGTCGCCAGAGTCGTGGCGCGCGCCATCAAATAATTTACAAAAATACATATCAAAGTCACGCAAAAAAGCGGCCAATCCATACACGTCTGACAAGGCGATGCCTAAATCGCCCCGATACTCTTTGGCCCAGGTTTCTAGGGCAAAGACTTGCGAATCACGCAAACGCGGTCCCAACGCCTGGCAGGCCTGTAAATATTCGTGAGCCATCGTACCGAGGGGCAAAACACCATGCTTCATGGCAAACCAAACGTTACTCGTGCCCGCAAAATGCTCGCCCATTTGCGCTTTCATGGTAAGCACAACCTCTTCGTGCCAAGCGTGCGAAAAGCGCCGCCGGGTACCGTATTCGGCCACCCGAAACTCTGCCAGATCGGTGGCGTCTAGCACCAGTTTCATCTTGGTTTGCAGCCGGCTGCGCCCTTCTTCCCAATCCAGACCTTTGAAGACGTTACGGAAATACACCTCGTTGACGATCGCAAGCACCGGGATCTCAAACAAAATCGTATGCAGCCACGAGCCCTTCACCGAGATTGCGATTTCGCCTGGTAACGCGCCCTCAGTGACCTCGATGCACTTTTCGGGCAGGTGAAACAAGCCTAAAAAGTCAATGAAATCACTTTTAATAAAGCGCAAGCTCCCTAAATAAGCGAGCTCAGCGGGCACAAAGCGCAGTTGGCATAACGCGTGAATTTCTTGACGGATTTCGTCAAGATAGGGACGCAAGTTGACCCCTGGGGTGCGGCATTTGTAGCGATATTCAACCTGCGCAGCCGGAAAATGATGCAACACCACCTGCATCATGGTGAATTTATACAAATCCGTGTCGAGCAGCGATTGAATAACCATGACGTGTCCCAAACTTTTCAAAACCTTAGCACAGACAACGCTGCACGCGCGGGTATCCCGACACAAGCAGGTCGGTTTGGGTAAAATACTGTCTTAATCTCACGCAGCTTGGTAAACGACATGACTCACGTAGTGACTGAAAACTGTATCAAATGCAAATTTACAGACTGTGTCGATGTCTGCCCCGTTGATTGCTTTCGCGAAGGTCCCAACTTTTTAGTGATCGACCCCCAGTGTATTGACTGCGCGGTCTGTATTCCAGAATGCCCAGCTAACGCCATTTTTGCCGAAGAAGATGTTCACCAGGATCAAATGAAATTTATCGCGCTAAACGCCGAACTTTCACCTTTGTTCGAAAGCATCAGTCGCAGTAAGGGTGGCTTGCCTGACGCCGATGCCTGGCTCGATGTGCCAGACAAACTCAAGCACCTCGAGCGTTAAATGGCGAGCGTCTGCCGCGCGAAGCGCTGCTTGTCATGACCCAGGCCCCTGCGGCCACGGTTGCGCCCGCGCGTTACACCAAACAGACGGTGCTTAATCAAACCGTTTGGGTCAAAGACAAACTCTTCTCACTCACCCTGACACGCCCACCCGGTTTTAGTTTTATACCGGGGCAGTTTGCCCGACTCGGTCTGTCCACCGACCACGCCTCCCCTGACGTCCCCAATGAATGGCGTGCCTACTCGATGGTGTCGGCCCCTGAAGCAAACGAACTCGAGTTTTTTTCGGTGGTGGTGCCAGACGGCCAATTCAGCCCGCCCCTGGCGCGCTTGCGCGTGGGCGATGCACTTTGGCTAAATAAAAACGTGTTTGGCTTTTTAACCCTCGAGGCGTTTGCCGACGGCCAAGACTTATGGTTGCTGGCCACTGGCACGGGTCTATCAGCCTACCTGTCCATGCTGCGCGATCCTGCTACGTTTAAGCGCTTCAAGCACGTGATCGTTGTGCATGGCGTGCGTCACGTAAGCGAACTCGCCTACCGCGACCAGCTTCTGTCTTTGCTTGACCGTCACGCTGGAAAGTTGCGTTATTTGCCCGTCACCACCCAAGAAGCACTCACCCAAGATTTATCGCCAACGCTCAGCGCTCGAGCGCTCGCGCCTGCCCGCCTGACAACGTTGCTCAGTTCCGGCGAGCTTGAGCAGCGCGTCGGGCTGCCCCTGGACCCCTTGGGGTCTCGCGTGATGCTTTGCGGAAACCCTGCCATGGTCACTGACATGCGCGCGCTGCTGGCACAGCGCGGTTTTGCAGCAGGCAGGCGTGGTGTAGCCGGAAACCTCGCCGTTGAAAACTACTGGTAGGCTCTCGGGCGGGTTCAAGCCACAACCACTGGTGTAATAACTTAGCAAACACACTATATTTTGTTGTTGAACAGGTCAACCCGTGGCACGAGAACGACATTTTGTTGCGATGCAGCACAAAAAAGTGTCAAATCGAGCGTGTCGCACCCAGATCGGGTGATAATCGTCATCATCTGTTCATAACCGGATTCGCTTAATGCTCTATCAAATGCATGAAATGCAGCGCGCGCTCATGGCTCCGCTCACTGAGTTTAGCGAGCTAAGTTCAAAGCTCTTTACCCACGCTGCAAGCCCCTTTGCGTACACTCCGCTGGCGCGTCAGGTGGCCGCGAGCTACGAACTGATTTATCGACTCGGCAAGGCCTACGAAAAACCAGCTTGGGGGCTTCCAACCACCGAGATCGACGGCCAAGCCGTCGCGGTAAACCCAGAAACCGTTCTAGCCCTGCCTTTTTGCCACCTGTTGCACTTTAAGCGTGACTTGCCCGCAAAGACTCGCAAAGCCGACCCCAAGATCTTACTGGTCGCGCCGATGTCAGGCCATCACGCCACGTTGCTGCGCGACACCGTACGTGCGCTATTGCCCAATCACGAAATCTACCTCACCGACTGGATCGACGCCCGTATGGTACCGGTCGCAGACGGCGCCTTTAGCCTAAACGACTATGTGCGCTACCTGCAGCAGTTTTTGCGACACCTAGGCCCTGGGGTACACCTAATGTCGGTGTGCCAGCCCACGGTGCCTGCCCTCGCGGCGGTCTCTTTGATGGCAACGAATAACGATCCCTGTCTGCCACGCAGCATGACAATGATGGGCGGCCCGATTGATCCGCGCTGCTCACCGACGCAAGTGAATCGTTTGGCGACCACCAAACCGTTTGAATGGTTTGAACAAAAACTTATTCATACGGTGCCCCCACAGTACCCAGGCGCAGGACGCCGTGTCTATCCCGGCTTTTTGCAACATGCCGGCTTTTTGTCGATGAACCCCGACCGTCACGTTAAATCTCATTACGACTTTTATCTTGATTTGTTGCGTGGCGACGAAGAAGACGCCGAGGCGCATCGCCGTTTTTATAACGAGTACAACGCCGTGCTCGATATGTCCGAAGAGTTTTATCTTGACACGATTCGGACGGTGTTTCAAGAATTTGCTTTGCCAAACGGCACTTGGGAGATCGACGGGCAGCTCGTTGCGCCGCGCGACATTCAAACGGTTGCGCTGTTCACCATCGAAGGCGAGCTAGACGATATTTCAGGCGAGGGTCAAACCCGTGCCGCACAAGATCTCTGCTCGGGGATCCCGACCGAGCGCAAACAACACTACACAGCACCTGAGTGTGGCCACTATGGGATTTTTGCCGGACGCCGGTGGCGCACGACGATTTGCCCTCAAATTGCCGAGTTCATCCGAAAATCTTGACGTGGCTCTAAACTGCTCCAACACAGGTCGCCCGCTTGGCGACCTAAAAACCTGCGCGCTTTGCCATGCTTGCTGAACGCCTGAACGACCTTTTGCCGCAAACGCAGTGCACCAAGTGCGGCTATCAGGGCTGCAAGCCTTACGCACAGGCGCTTGCCACCGAAGGCGAGGCACTTAATCGCTGCCCGCCCGGTGGTCGCGCAGGAATCGCCGCGCTCGCCGCGCTGTTGCAACAACCTCTTCTAGAGCCAGACCAAAGCTGCGGGGTACTTCGTCCTTTGCACGTTGCCCTGATTGATGAGCAGTTTTGTATTGGCTGCACGCTTTGTATTCAGGCCTGCCCGGTAGACGCGATTGTGGGCGCCTCGAAGTTGATGCATACCGTTGTGCCCGAGCAATGTACGGGTTGCGATTTATGTGTAGCCCCCTGTCCGGTTGATTGCATCACCATGGTTCCGGTCAGCCCCGAGCGCGCCTGGACCCCGCTGGATGCCAGCCTCGCTCGCGCGCGTTTTGAAAGCCGTCAAGTCCGCTTGGCGCAAGAGCCAGAGTCCCTCAGGCAGTCGACACCCGCCAGAGCACCGGTCGCGATGACGGATCCACTGGCGGCGACCCAGGGGGCCACTCAGGCGATGACTCAGGCGACTGGCAACGACCAAGCAGCAGGCTTAGCCCAGACGGCTAAGCAAGCCGCGATTGCACAAGCTTTAACGCAAGCTTTGGCACGCGCCCGCGCACGTCGCGCGACCCACCCCGTCCGTTGAGCGCCTGAGCGCGCAAAGGCTAAAACGTTGAACGCAAGCAAACGCCACGAGATTTTTAGCCGCATGCGCGCGGCCAACCCTGAGCCCACTACCGAACTCGAATACCACAGCGACTTTCAGTTATTGATCGCCGTCTTGCTTTCGGCGCAAACGACCGACAAGGCCGTGAATTTGGCAACGCGCAAGTTTTTTCCCAAACACGGCACCCCAAAAGGTTTGTTAGCGCTAGGTGAGGCCAAACTCAGCGATCACCTCAAGACGCTTGGGCTTTACAAAACCAAAACCAAAAATGCCCTGGCTACCTGTACGCTTTTGCTCGAGCAGCACGCGGGCAAAGTGCCGCAAAACCGCGAGGCGCTTGAAGCCCTGCCAGGGGTGGGTCGCAAAACAGCCAATGTTGTCTTAAACACCGCCTTTGGCCAACCCACCATTGCCGTCGACACCCATATTTTTAGGGTCTCAAACCGCACAAAGATCGCACCTGGCAAAGATGTCGTGGCGGTCGAAAAAGGTCTTGAAAAATTTGTCGCGCCAGAATTCAAGCTCAATGTCCACCATTGGCTCATTTTGCATGGGCGTTACATTTGCGTCGCACGCACTCCCAAGTGTCCGCAGTGCGGCATTGCTGATTTGTGCGAGTACCGGCCAAAAACCAAGGCCTGAACAACAGAACCTGCCCTGGCGGTGAAACGCGCACGCCCCCCCTAAGGCGTGCTTGCCAAACGTCAGACTACCTATGACAAACCCGAATGTTGTTTTTGCTGCACTTGCGTCATAATGCCCCCTCGCATTTAAAAATACTCCACTCGCAAAGATACGCATGAAAGACATCATCCTTGAGACGTCAAATCTCACCAAGGAATTCAAAGGTTTTGTGGCCGTTAACGACGTTTCGTTAAGCGTGCAACGCGGTCAAATTCACGCCTTAATTGGCCCTAACGGCGCCGGTAAAACCACCTGTTTTAACCTCCTGACTAAGTTTCTGCCACCCACTCGCGGCAAAATCACCTTTAACGGTCTAGACATCACGGGCGATCGCCCCGCACAAATTGCACGGCGCGGCATCATTCGCTCGTTTCAAATCTCAGCGGTGTTTCCGCATTTAACGGTGCTCGAAAACGTGCGCATCGGTCTGCAGCGCCAAACGGGTATCTCTTTTCATTTCTGGAGAAGCGAAAACCGCCTGAATCAACTCAATGAGCGCGCGCAAGCGCTACTTGAACAAGTCGATCTGGGCGACTTTGCGAAAGAACTCACTGGCAGCCTGCCCTATGGACGCAAGCGTGCACTCGAAATTGCCACCACTCTGGCAATGGAACCCGAGTTGATGCTGCTTGACGAACCCACGCAGGGCATGGGACACGAAGACGTCGATCGCGTCACGCAATTGATCAAACGCGTCAGCGTTGGACGCACCATTTTGATGGTCGAGCACAACATGAACGTCGTAGCCTCGATAGCCGACACCATCACCGTGCTCGCGCGTGGTGCCGTTTTGGCTGAAGGCAATTATGCACACGTCTCAAAAGACCCCTTAGTCATGGAAGCCTACATGGGAACGACCGAAGGCGAACTCGAGGGGGCACACGCATGACCGCCGCACTCGAAATCAAAGGCCTGAACGCCTGGTATGGTGAATCACATATCTTGCACGGCATTGACTTAACCGTAAACCAAGGCGAAGTCGTCACTTTGCTTGGGCGCAACGGCGCCGGGCGCACCACCACGCTGCGCGCGATCCTAGGCTTGACCGGCGCGCGCACGGGCTCGGTGCGCATCGGCGGTACGGAAGCTATCGACCTACCGACCTTTAAAATTGCGAAGCTTGGCGTGGGCTATTGCCCCGAAGAGCGCGGCATCTTTGCGAGCTTGTCTTGTGAAGAAAACTTGCTGCTACCGCCGCCCGTGGGCGGACTGGGCGGCGGAATGTCGCTGTCAGAAATCTACGAGATGTTTCCGAACTTGCTTGAGCGTCGCAACTCGCCCGGCACGCGTTTGTCGGGTGGCGAACAGCAAATGTTAGCGGTTGCCAGAATCTTGCGCACTGGTGCAAACCTGTTGCTGCTTGACGAAATCTCAGAGGGTCTGGCCCCGGTCATTATGCAAGCGCTGGGTCGGATGATCAAGACGCTGAAGACCAAGGGCTATACCATTGTGATGGTCGAACAGAATTTTCGGTTCGCCGCACCGCTTGCCGACCGCTTTTATGTCGTAGAGCACGGCCAGATTGTTGAACACTTTGACGCCAAAGAGCTTGGGGCCAAGCAGGCTGTATTAACAGAGCTATTAGGCGTCTAACCCTTTGTTTGAATTGTATGATGGCGTCTGCGCAACCAGACGTTCATTTTTTATTGTTGCGTTTTGCATTTTTTCGGAGAACCACATGAAACTTCGTACCCTAAGTGCCTCGCTGATGTTGGCTGGTTTTGGCCTCGTCTCACGTTCCGCTTTAGCAAACATATCTGACGACGTTATCCGTATTGGCTTTATCACCGACATGGCGAGCGTGTATTCAGACATCGACGGCCCTGGCGGCATCGAAGCCGCGCGCATGGCAATCGCCGATGCAGGCGGCATGATCAACGGCAAAAAGATTGAATTGATTTTTGCCGATCACCAGAACAAGGCCGACGTGGCTGCGGCAAAAGCACGCGAATGGTTTGACCAACAAAAAATCGACATGTTGATTGGTGGTACCAATTCTGGTGTCAATCTGGCCTTAGCCGGTATCGCCGCCGAAAAGAAAAAAGTCTTTATGGCGATTGGTGCGGCAGCGTCAGACCTGACCGGCGCACAATGCACAGCCTACACCGTTCACTGGGCCTATGACACCGTGGCACTTGCGCGCGGCACCGGTTCGGCGATTGTGAAAGCCGGCGGCAAATCATGGTATTTTTTGACAGCTGATTATGCTTTTGGTCATGCGCTTGAGCGTGACACTGCAAACGTGGTGAGAGCCGCAGGCGGTGAAATCAAAGGCCAAGTGCGCGCCCCCTTGAATTCTTCTGACTTTTCATCGTTTTTATTGCAAGCACAAAGCTCAAAGGCTCAAATTTTGGGCTTAGCAAACGCGGGTGGCGACACGATCAATTCGATCAAAGCGGCAAACGAATTCGGTATCGGCAAAACCATGAAGCTCGCCGGCTTGTTGATTTTTATTAACGATATTCACTCACTCGGCCTAGGTGTTACCCAAGGCATGCAGTTTACTGACGGCTGGTATTGGGATCAAAACGACGAAACCCGTGCGTGGTCGACTAAGTTTGAAGCCAAGCTTAAGCGCAAACCTTCGATGATTCAGGCGGGCGACTACTCGGCCGTTTCGTTTTATTTAAATGCAGTCAAAGCGACCGGTAGCGATGACGGCGATACTGTCATGAAGTGGATGAAGTCCAACAAGGTCAACGACATGTTTGCCAAAAATGGCTACGTGCGCGAGGACGGCCGTATGGTTCACGACATGTTCTTGATGGAAGTCAAGAAACCGTCTGAATCCAAAGGCCCTTGGGACTACTATAAAACAATCGCGGTTTTGCCTGGTGAGTCGGTTTTCACCACGCTTGCTGAATCTACCTGCAAACTTATTAAGAAGTAAGCATAAGCTAGGCTTCGGTACGCGCCCGCGTATCGAAGCTGGTTTTTGCTGACTCTGCATCTTTGGCGTTCTGATTCACAATGATCACTATTTTTGGTATTCCCTTACAAGCCTTCTTAGGCCAGCTTTTGCTGGGCTTAGTCAACGGCTCTTTTTACGCCATTTTGTCGTTGGGCTTAGCGGTGATTTTTGGCTTGCTCAATGTCATTAACTTTGCGCATGGTGCGCTTTACATGTTTGGCGCGTTTCTGGCCTGGATGGGTTTAGCCTATTTTGACCTGAATTATTGGGTCATGCTGGCGCTTGCTCCGCTCATCGTTGGCTTTTTTGGCATTTTGATTGAAAAATTTTTGCTCAAGCATCTTTATAAGCTTGATCATTTATACGGCCTGTTGCTCACCTTCGGCATCACGCTGTTAATGGAAGGTCTTTTTCGCAGCTTTTATGGCGTGTCAGGTCAACCCTACTCGACGCCCGAGGCACTGCGTAGCGCCACCAATCTTGGCTTCATGGTCTTGCCTAACTACCGTGCCTGGGTGGTGGTGGCCTCAGTCGTGGTCTGTTTGCTGACCTGGTTTGTGATTGAACGTACACGCTTAGGTGCCGTGCTACGGGCGGGCACTGAAAACCCACGTTTGGTCGAGGCCTTTGGTGTGAACGTGCCGCTGATGATCACCCTCACGTACGGCTTTGGAGTCGCACTCGCCGGCTTTGCAGGTGTTCTAGCAGCACCGATCTTGCAGATTTCACCCCTCATGGGTTCAAACCTGATCATCGTCGTGTTTGCTGTGGTCGTGATCGGGGGGATGGGGTCGATTTTGGGCGCCATTGTCACGGGCCTTGGTCTGGGACTCATCGAAGGCTTGACCAAAGTGTTTTGGCCTGAGGCCTCAAGTACGGTCGTGTTCATCATCATGGCGATCGTCTTATTACTGCGCCCGGCAGGTCTGTTTGGAAAAGAAAAATGAATCGTCAAGTGTTTGGATATCTTTTATTTACCATTTTTTTGTTGGCGATTCCGTTGCTGGGCATCTATCCCATCTTCGCCATGAAAATCATGTGCTACGCCTTGTTTGCCTGCGCGTTTAATTTATTGCTTGGTTTCACTGGTTTGCTCTCGTTTGGTCATGCCGCCTTTTTGGGCACTGCCGCTTACGCTTCCGGTCACGCAATGAAGGTCTGGGGCTTTTCGACTGAGCTCGGGATTCTCTACGGCGTTGCGATGGCCGGTGTTTTAGGGCTTGCGATGGGTGCCGTGGCGATTCGGCGCAGCGGCATCTATTTTGCGATGATCACTCTGGCGCTTTCACAGATGGTTTATTTCTTTTTTCTGCAAGCCAAGTTCACCGGCGGCGAAGACGGCTTACAAGGCGTGCCGCGAGGAACGCTTTTTGGGCTCATTGATCTCAAAAACGACCTTAACCTTTACTACCTGATCGTTGCCATTTTTATGTTTGGCTACTTTCTGATTTGGCGAATCGTACATTCGCCTTTTGGTCAGGTCCTTAAAGCGATTCGTGAAAACGAACCGCGGGCGATTTCTCTGGGCTATGACGTCGAGCGCTTCAAACTACTGGCGTTTGTTTTGTCAGCCATGCTCGCCGGTCTGGCGGGTTCAGCAAAAATGTTGATTTTTGTGTCGGCAACCTTGTCTGACGCAACCTGGCAGATGTCGGGCCTAGTGATCTTAATGACTTTGATTGGCGGCTTAGGCACCTTAGTCGGCCCCGTGATTGGCGCTTTTATCATCGTGCTTCTTGAAAACAAAGTCGGTGATTTTGGGGCGGCTCTTGCAAACGCCACCGGTATAGAATGGTTTACGCGCCTAGGTGAATCAGTCACAATCGTCATCGGTTTGATTTTTGTCATTTGTGTCTTGTCCTTCAGACGCGGTTTAGTGGGCGAAGCCAACGCCTGGCTTGAAAAGCGTAGGGGCTCGCCAGCGCAGAGCTAACTTCTGCGCTGTTGTTTGAACAGCCTCTGAAACAAAAAAAATATTCAGAGGCTGAAGTTCGGAGACAAGATGACTTTGATCGATATGCACTCGCATTGGGGGACGCAGCGCGGTTACGTGCTGCGCACGCCCCAAGAACTTGCTCAGCAAAAGAAAACCTGGAACTCAGAGACGCAGTACGAAACCGAAGCGCAAATGGTCGCTTACTTTCGGGCGTCTCAAGCACGCGTGATCTTAGACTTGGGTTTTACAAAGTTTGCCCCACTGCACGAAGTCCTTGCTTTGCACGACTATTCTTTCGAGATGCAACGTCAACATCCCGAAGCGATCCTTGGCAACTGGTTTCATTTAGACCCAGCCTTGCATGGCATCGACGGCCTAAAAGAGCTGCGCCGTTGCATCGACGCGCGGGCAGGCTTTGTCGGTTTGGCGGTGAATGGTTCGGGTTCTGTCCCCGCGAGCGACCCGTTGTACGAGCCCTATTACAAGCTTTGTATTGAAGCTCAGATACCGGTGTTGATTTTTGTGGGTACCACCGGTCTAGGGGCTGGCCTGCCGGGCGGCAACGGTATTTTGCTTGACAGTTGTCATCCCCGCCATCTTGATTGGGTTGCCGCCAAAAATCCCTTACTGAAGATCGTTGCGGCACGACCTGGCTGGCCGTGGCAAGCTGAAACCATTGCCGTGTTGATGCACAAGCGCAATATTTGGTATGAATTACACGGGTGGTCGCCCAAGTACTTTACGCCCGATCTCAAACACGACATTGCGCGTCGCCTGCAAGACCGCATCATGTTTGGCGGCGATTACCCTTTATACAAATACGAAAGACTCACCACTGAGTGGAAAGCCGAAGGCTATTCAGAAGCAGTGTTGGATAAAGTATTTTATAAAAATGCTGAAGCCTTTTTAGCCGGAGAACAACGCTAATGGATTTAGGACTCAAGGGTAAAGTCGCGATCGTAGGCGGCGCGAGTATGGGGATTGGTTTGGGCATCGCCAACCAGCTGGCGCACGAAGGCGCGGATCTGGTGATCTTCGCGCGCCGACTGCCCAAGCTCGAGCAAGCAGCGGCAGAGATCGTGCGCAAGTACGACGTTCGGGTGTTGCCGGTGGCTGCTGATATTCGCGACAAGGACGATAGCGTGCGCATCGTGCAAGCCGCCATCGATGCGTTTGGCAGACTAGACATCTTAGTCAACAACGATGGCGCGCCGCCACTCGGCGCGATCGACTCTTTTGACGACGTCGCCTGGCAAAAAGCGATTGAACAAAACCTGTTTAGCGTAATTCGGATGGTGCGCTCGGCCCTGCCTCACTTAACAGCAGCGGGCGGGGGCAGTATTTTAAATATCTCTGCGATTTCTGCGATTCAGCCCATCGCAGGTTTTGCACTTTCGGTTGCCACGTGGGCAGGCGTAATCGGCTATGCAAAGACCTTATCAATAGAAATCGCACGACACGGAATCAACGTCAACACCATCTGCCCTGGCTACATCGATACCGATCGTCTACAAAAAGTTTTTGCGTCTGGCACTGAAAGCCCCGAGGCCGTACGCGCGAAGCTCATCACAGAGATTCCGCTGGGTCGCATCGGTTCAACGGCCGATATTGCGAACCTCGTGGCTTTGTTGGTTTCGCCTGCGGGCTCATACATTACCGGCTGCACGATTCCGGTCGATGGCGGTCTGTTACGCGCGCTACGCTAAAAAAATGACCGATTCCAAACATTCAACCAGCGCACAGCCGGCCTTGTACACCACGCCA
This sequence comes from Alcaligenaceae bacterium, assembly GCA_013205565.1. GTDB lineage: Bacteria > Pseudomonadota > Gammaproteobacteria > Burkholderiales > Burkholderiaceae_B > Zwartia. The sequence continues at coordinate 15,154 of JABMMM010000174.1, forward strand.
CAATATCAAACGCGACTCACCCCCGCCTTGCGCGAGCGCTACATCGCCAGCAAAGGTTGGCACGACGTCACGTTTTATGATTTTATCGTGCAACGCGCTGCAGAACACCCAGAGCGCGTAGTCTTTAGCGACGAAACGCGAAGCCTGACCTACGGTCAACTCAAAGAGCAGGTCGAACGCTGCGCCGCTTTTTTTAAGAGCATCGGGATCGGCGCAGGTGATGTCGTCACGCTGCAGTTTCCAAATCGTGTTGAGTTTCCGATTGTGTTTTTTTCGCTCGAACTGCTTGGCGCCATCGCCAATAAAATCAGCCCAGATTTTAGACGTCGCGAAGTCGAATACATTTTGCGTTTTTCAAAGAGCAAAGCGTTTGTATGCGCGTCAAACTTTAAAGGCTTTGACTACGCGGCCATGATTGACGACTTGCGTCCAAGCTTGCCGGGCTTAACAACCGTGATCGTATCGGGGCCCACTTCGGTGGCAAATGTTCATTCGCTTGAGCAAGGCCTAGCCGCTTCTGCGCCCTTAAGTGCCACTGACCGCGTACACATGAGCCCCGATGCAGTGATGCGCATGGCCTTTACCTCAGGAACAACGGGCGATCCCAAGGGCGTGATGCATAGCTTTAACAGCACTTTATACGCCGCTGAAGTCCTCAATACCGAAATGCACGTCACAGCTGCTGAAGTGCTACTGATCTGGTTACCCGTGGGTTTGAACTGGGGCTACTTAAGTTTGCTGCAAACGGTCATGAGCGGCGCGCGGGCAGTCTTGATGGAACGCTTTGAGGCAAAGCGGGCGCTCGCCTTGATCGAGCAGCAGCGGGCTAGCTTTATTCCGACCGCGCCCGCTTCGTTATTGGCAATCATGAATGTGCCTGATTTTAAAAAATATGATTGCTCGTCCTTACGTGTGGTGATCACGGGTGGCGCCTCGGCAGCGATCGAAACGATTCGTGACTATCAAACGCATATGAAGGGTCACTTGCTTGAACTGTATGGCATGCTCGAGACTGGCTTTCACACCTTCACTCGCTTTGAAGACGACCCCGAAAAAGTGAACGGTACGATTGGTCGCATCGTTGGGCAAATGGAACTTCGTCTGATCGACGAAGCCGGCAACGATGTGCCGTATGGTGCCGAAGGCGAAATTGCGGCTTTTGGGCCATCGGTGCATTTGGGTTATTTCGATAACCCTACCGCCAATAAAGAGCTCTTTACCGAGGATGACTGGTTCAGAACCGGCGACCTTGGTAAATATGTCGATCAGGTCGGTAACGTCATGATTGTCGGGCGTCGCAAAGAAATGATTAACCGCGGGGGTAAAAAGTATTTTCCGCGTGAAATCGAAGAATTTCTTTACGCCCTGCCCGCGGTGTTACATGCTGCGATCGTTGGGGTAAACGATCAACGCCTGGGCGAAAAAAATTGTCTTTGCATTGTATTAAAGCCCGGTGCACAATTGACCCTGGTTGAAGTTATTGCTTCGCTCAAGGGTCAGGTGGCCGACTACAAACTGCCCGAGATGCTCGAATTTTATGATGAACTACCGTTTACTCCGACAGGCAAGATTCGCAGGCATGTGTTAACTGCAGATGTGCTTGCACGCATACAAGCTCGCTCCCTCTCACGTTAAAAGAGTATTTTATGAAGATTCAAAAAAAATTTAAAATTTCCTGTGCCATTGCTGCGACGACCTTATCACTCTTAACCAGCTCGCTTGCGATTGCACAGACTGCTGCACCCACAACGACAACAGCTGCGGCTTCAAAAGTCGAAATGCAATGGCTGGGGCAGGCTGGCTTTCGTATCGTGTCCCCAGGCGGCAAACTGATTGTGGTTGACCCTTGGATTAAAGGGGGTCCTAAAGCGCCAGCTAACTACAAAGCTGACCTAGCGGCGTTAGGCAAGATTGATATCTTACTGGTCACGCACGCGCACGTTGATCATTTAGGTGACGCTCCAGCGCTGGCGATTTTGAATAAGACCAAACTGTATGGCCCCGCTGATATGGTGACGCCGCTCATTACGCTTGGCATGATTCCTGCAGACTTGGGTCACCGTTTTAATAAGTCGGGTAACGTCAAACCGTCGCCTGGTATCAAGGTGACCGCGGTTAAGGCCGAGCATTCTTCTTTAATTGTCTGGAACAATCCGCTCACGAGCAAGAATGAATCGCATCCCGCTGGTGAAGCAATGGGTTACATCATTGAACTCGAAAACGGCTTCAAGATTTGGCACATGGGTGATACGGGCCTGTTTGGTGATATGCAGTTCATCGCTGAGTACTACAAGCCTGATCTGGTGTTAATTCCAATCGGTGGCAACTTCACGATGGATCCTGAGGACGCTGCGTTTGCGTTGAATACTTGGATCAAGCCCAAGATGGTGATCCCGATGCATTACAACTCAAATCCTTTGACACCCGGCACGCTGGCTGAGTTTCAGGCGGCGATGAAGGGTAGCTCGGTCAAGATTGTTCCGATGACTGAAGGGCAGACGCTGTCGTTCTAAGTTAGTCGATCAGTTTGCCGCCGTCATGAAAGGGGTAAGGCCCTTCGAAGGTGCCGCAGGGCATTTGGTGGCTGACGACGCCACGCTCGGGGTCCCAAGCGTAGACCTTGACGCCACCGGGCTCGAGTATCCATTGCGAGGCGGCTTCAGGGTCGAGATCTAAGGCAACTTGATGAGCGGGCGCTGGTGAGGTTGACGCGATTGTTGCGCCAAACCGTACGTCGATCGCGCGGTGCAAATGACCGCAAATGACGCGTTCGATGTTTGAATACTTTGCGACGAGCGTTTCAAGTTCTACCGCACCCTGCAAGAGACCAATCTTATCCATATGGCCAATTAGGGTCTTGAACGGTGGATGATGCATCGCAATCACGACTGGCATATCTTTTGAGTCGTTCAGTGTGTCTTCGAGCCAAGCCAAACGTTTCGCGCAGAGGGCTCCGTGACTTTGTTGGGTAACAGTGGTGTCTAGTGTAATCAGTCGCACCGGACCGAGTTGCACGGTGTACTGCACAAAGCCCGACTCGCCTAAGTATGTGTGCTCAGGAAAAGCCGCACGCATCTGTGTCGCGTCGTCATGGTTACCTGGCAGCAAGTAATACGGCACGGTTAGAGGTGCAAGGCACTCACGCAAATGCGCGTATTCTGCAGGTCGTCCAAAATCGGTTAGATCACCAGTCAACACTACCGCTTGAGGTTTTTGGCGCAAGTGTTCAATGGTCTGTACCGCACGATGCAAATAGGGTGCAGTATCGAGACGTCCATACGCCAAGCGGCCAGGTTCGCGAATATGCAGATCGGTCAACTGAATAAAGAGTGTGCTCATTAGTCGCTCTCGCAAGGCATGAAATGTTGGGTGGAAATAGTGAAAGAGACGCGCTCGCCGACAAGGTACGGACTATCGCGATGCGCTTCGGCAGCTAGCGTCGCCTGTCCTATCACCTCTAAGCGGTAATGAATGCGGTCCCCTAAAAAACTCCGTTGGGTAATGAGCCCTATGGGTTGATTCAAGGCTAACGGTTGCAATTGAATATCCTCTGGGCGTACAAATAGTTCAGGCCAAGGCCCATGAGGGCACGGCATGGCTGCCTGAGCAACGGTGACAGTGTCCTTGACGATATCTTCGGGCGTACGCTGCAGGCGATTAATGCGCCCCAGAAACTCAGCCACAAACATGTGTTTAGGATTTCGATAGAGCTCCTCGCCCAGCCCCACTTGAATGATTTTTCCACTTCGCATCACCGCTAGGCGATCAGCAATTGCCAACGCCTCTTGCTGGTCATGCGTGACATGAATCGTTGTCACACCAAGACGGCGCAGCAAGTCTGCTAACTCATCGCGTAGCGTCACTTTTAGCTTGGCGTCTAACGCAGTGAGTGGCTCATCGAGCAATAAAACTTTTGGACGTACCGCCACGGCACGTGCGAGCGCAACGCGTTGGCGCTGGCCACCAGACAGTTCTGCGGGTCGCTTATGCTCTAGCCCCTTGAGTTGCACTAAGTCAATCAATTCACCCACAGTCTGCTTGAGCTGCTGTGCGCTAGTGCCCCTGAGCCGCAACCCATACCCAATATTGGCCTGAACGGTCATTTGTGGAAAAAGTGCGTAATGCTGAAACACCATCCCGATCTGGCGTCGCTCAACGGGCACATGCGTCACCTCTTGCACACCAAACCGTATCACGCCCCCTTGATCAACCCGTTCAAGGCCAGCGACGAGTCTTAACAGCGTCGTTTTACCGCAACCAGAAGGCCCGAGCAATGCCAAGACCTCGCCAGGATACACGTCAAGCGAGGACGGCAATAAGCCCTGTGTGCCGTCAGGATAAGTCTTGGCGCACTGACTAATTTGTACTGCAGTGCGTTCAAGTTCCATAGCGCTTTTGAACCTCGTTGGCGATCACTTGTAAGCCCCACAAGAGAGGCAGCACAACAATAAAAAAAATGAGGGTGTAGGCGGAGCCCACCTCGATACGCATCGACGCATAGCTGTCGGCCAAGCCAACCGGCAAGGTACGCGTTAAGGGTGTGTGCAACATCCACGTCAAGTTGAACTCGCCCACGGACAAGGTAAAAACCATTAAAGCACTGGCGATGATGGCTGGCATCACTGCGGGGATCAACACGCCTAACAAGCGACGCGAAAATCCAGCGCCCAACGTACGCGCCGCCTCTTCAATCGCAACAAGTTCTCGATTTGCGAAAGCTGACGATACCGTGCGCACCACAAATGGCAAAGTGAACACGACGTGGCCGACTAGAATAAATAAAAAGCTTTGCCGAAAACTACGAAACTGACCGTACACCAGAATCAGAGCCAAGCCCGTCGCCAAGCCAGGTACCGCCACGGGCAAAATCAAGAGCTCTTCAAACAAACGCGCCCAGCGCGAGCGGGTTCTGGCCAAGGCGTACGCGCAAGGAACACCAACGATGGTGGTAATCAACGCACACGAACTCGCGATCGCCAACGACCACAGTACCGTGTCGCCATAGCCTTCCCACACTTGTTCAAGCCAGCGAGTCGTCAGCCCACTGGCCAAACCTTGTGAATAATTGTTCACCAAACCAGCCGTGATGGATAAAACCATTGGAGTGAGCATAAACAGCGTCACAAGAGCCGTTAGCAGCGCTAAGGTCACAGGAAATCGATGAGGCGAGCGCGTCTGTGCCATCCCTTACCCTAACACCGTCGCAGGATCTGAATAACGCCTTGCCACATACATCACCACCCACGTTACCAAGCCTAGCGCGATCGAAAGCGACGCAGCTAACGCAAAGTTAGCGTAATTTGTAAACTCAGAATAGATCGTGATCGGCAATACTTCAAATTTGGTCGCCAGTGTAAAGGCCGTGCCAAAGGCACCCATCGAGGTTGCAAAAACAATTGCGGCGCAAGCCAGCGTTGTTGGTGCTAATTCTGGCAGCCAAACATCACGCACGATTGCATAACGTGTGGCGCCTAAGGTTCTGGCAGCCTCTTCAAGAGCCAGATCCATTTTCTCAGCGGCCGCCGTATAGGTGGCGATTGCACGCGGTAACGAAAAATACAAATACGCTAGAAAGAGGCCCAAGAAGCCATAAGCAAGTGTCAGGCGACCTGCCCCCAAGGCTTCAGACAGGTCAGCGATCAACCCCTGACGCCCGCCCAACAGAATCATAAAAAAACCAATAATCACTCCGGGAAAAGACAAGGGCAGGGTTAAAAGTGAAAGTAATATGCCGCGCCCCGCAAACTTGTGACGCGCTAAAAAAATTCCAACTGCACTACCAAGAACAAGTGTCAAGACAGTGACTAGCAGCGACAGCCAAACGGTGTTCAACAGACTCAACCAATAGCGAGGGTGAGTAAAAATAGCAAAGTAAGTTTCCCAGCCTTTTTGAGCAGGCAAAGCTACGAGCCACGCCATGGGCAATAACCAACACGCAAAAAAAATCACAACGACTGGCATCAAACACGCCAGCCGTTGTGCAGAGAGAGTTACCACCTCGTACTTACGGTATCAGCGGCAAGCGAACTTATTGCACGTCTTTCAAATACCGTTCTGAAAACATCTTTTGCACTTTAGCCATTTGACCGTAATCGACGGTCTTGGCACGTGCATAGTCTGCTGCGGGCAAGAAACGGGCTTGTACCTCTGCAGGGACAGCCGAGGCTCTCACAGGGCGCAGATAAGCGTTTGCCCACAGTGCTTGCCCCTCGTCAGACAGCACAAAATCAAGAACTTTTTTACCATTCTCGGCATTTGGGCCTTTGTTCACGAGGCTCATCACGTACGGCACCACCAAGGTGCCCTCAGCGGGAATCACAAAGGCTACGTTCGCCTTGTCTTTATACTTTGCGCGATAGGCATTGAAATCGTAATCCAACAAGATCGCAATTTCGCCCGACAACACACGCGCGTAAGACGTTTGCTTAGGCACGATTGGCTCGTTCTTTTTCAGTGCTTTGAAATACTCAATCGCTGGACCAAAGTTATCAAGCGAACCGCCCCGCGCTTGATTGATCGCCACTGCCCCCACATAGCCAACAAACGCCGAGGCTGGGTCTAAATAGCCAATCAAGCCTTTGTATTCAGGCTTAAGTAAGTCAGCCCATGACTTAGGAATAGCCTTGCCTTTTAGGGCGTCAACATTGACCATCAATCCTAAGGTGCCCGAATGAATCGTAAACCAATTACCCGCGGGGTCTTTCAATGCATCTGGAATGTCATTCCAGGCCGCAGGCTTAAAGGGTGTGACGACCCCGTCCGCCGCCGCCTGAATACCAAAGGTGACCCCCAGATATGTGACGTCTGCAACTGGGCTAGCCTTTTCAGCGACAAGTTGCGCCAGAGACTGACCAGAGTTTTTATTATCAGGGGGGACGGTGATTCCCGTTTTAGCCTTGATAGCCTTGAGTTGTGATCCCCAGTCTGCCCACTCAGGTGGGCAGTTGTAACAGATCGCAGACTGTGCCATCGCAACACTTGAAGACAACGCAATACCTAACAGACCCACACGCAATATCTTATTTATTAGAGCTTTCATGGTCAGTACCCTCAGTAATGTCGAACACAAAACAATGCTGCAATGCCGCCAGCGAAATGAATCTTCAGTTTGCCTCAGAACCGTGACAAGCATATGAATCTGTTGTTGCAAAACTTCAATTTCTCAAAAAGTTAGCTTGTGCAGCATCATTTGGCGAAATGAGGCTTTGTCATCAAAATCGAATATTCACAAAGTACTCTATTACGCGAGATTTAGGTATTGCGCCGCAGCATCTAAGTCTCGCAATATGATGCCAGGGGTATAAGATGAATGTAAAGAAACGTTGGGTGGCTTACTGCTCGGGCAATACCCGCGATGCGACTGAAGACGATTGGAACAATTTTGTCTTAAAGACCTATTTGAACTGGCGCAAGCAGGCGCTCGACCTTGATACGAACACAGCCACAGAAGCAGGAAAAACGCTGACTGAATATGCACAGGCTCACTACAGTTTTACGAAGTTCACTGAGGGCGCAGAGATTTATCAAGAGCTTGTAGACCTTGAAGAGAAACGTCATCACGCATGAGGCGCGCGTCGTCCACCGGCCGTGCTGATCACGCGTTGTCATGACCCTGTCACATGAAAGGATGAATATACCTTTCAATGGATAAAACTATTGACTTCATTTACTTCAATGCGGGCGGCGGTCATCGCGCGACGGCGCTGGCGCTGCAGCAGGCCATTGAATTTGAGCGGCGCCCCTGGAACGTGCGCTTGGTGAATCTGTTTGAAGTGTTAGACCCGAAGGCGAGCTTTAACAAAGTGATGCGCTGCGCGCCAGAAGACCTGTACAACTTTAGATTGCGCCATGGCCTCACACTCGGGCTCTCGACAGAGCTCAAACTGTTTCAGGCGATGATTAAAATGGGGCATAACGCCATGGTTCGCAAGCTTGAGCAGCACTGGCTGGATACTAAGCCCGATCATGTCGTTTCATTAGTACCAAATTTCAACAAAGCGTTATACGAAAGCGTGACAAACGCCTTGCCGATGGCACCCTTTGTCACGGTCTTAACCGACATGGCGGATTATCCGCCGCATTTTTGGATCGAACCCAATCAGGCACAGCACCTCGTTTGTGGCACCGCGCACGCCGCAGAACAAGCGCGCGCTGCGGGTTATCGAGATGAGCAGATTTCGCTGACGTCGGGGATGATCTTACGGCCTGCCTTCTACGATCAGCCTGAGCTTGATCGTGAGACAGAGTGTCTCGAGCTCGGACTAGACCCCGACAAGCCAACAGGGATTGTGATGTTTGGTGGCCATGGCTCGAGCGATATGCTTCGCATCGCGAAGGCGTTACCTGACATTCAACTCATTTTTATTTGCGGCATGAATGCGACGCTGAGCAAAAAAATCTCTTTACTCAAACCAAGCTGCAGACATGTCGTGATCGGCTTCACACAGAAAATCAATCACTACATGCGCTTAGGCGATTTTTTTATTGGTAAGCCCGGGCCGAGCAGCTTAAGTGAGGCCGTCCATATGGGCTTACCCGTTATCACGTTTGGCAACGCCTGGACGATGCCCCAAGAGCGTTACAACACCAACTGGGTGCGCGAGCAAGGCGTAGGCCTTGTGATCCCCTCTTTGCGCGCCATTCGAAAGGGCGTGTTAGCGCTCTTGGAGAACCTTCCCGCATATAAAGACACCGTCTCAACCATCGAAAATCGAGCGGTGTTTGAAGTGACCGATATTCTTGCGCAATTGATGTCGGCCGCAGATACAGAACGAGCAACAGTCGAATTGCCCTAAGCTGGTACGATCAGATCCTCTTGTTCGTCGAGCGTCTCGCTGGTTCGATACGGCCAGTGTACAACTTTCAAAACGCCCTCTGACGTCTCAACAATCGCAGAAAGGCTCTCGACCCAGTCACCATCGTTACAGTACAAAATACCATCGATATCGCGAATCTCGGCTTTATGGATATGACCACACAAAACACCATCGTAGCCGCGACGCCTTGCCTCGTCAGTGACAATATTCTCGAATTGAGTAATAAACGAGACTGCGTTTTTAACCTTGTGCTTGAGGTACTGTGACAATGACCAATACGACAAACCCATTTTGTGCCGAAAGTGATTGAACCAGTTGTTCAGCTTGAGTATTAGCGTGTACATACTGTCGCCTAAATAGGCAAGCCACTTTGCATGCTGGATGATTCCATCAAACAAATCGCCGTGAGTGACCCAAATCCGTCGACCGTCTAAAAGTTGGTGAGTCGTTTCGTCAACAATCTTTATGTCACCAAACGCCATTCCCAAGAACTGCCTGATGACCTCGTCGTGATTGCCGGCAATATAGGTCACGTGCGTACCCTTGCGCGCTTTGCGAAGGATCTTCTGAATCACATCGTTATGACTTTGGCGCCAGTACCAACCCTTCTTGAGTTGCCAACCATCGATAATGTCGCCCACCAGATACAAATGATCAGAGTCATTCCATTTTAAAAAATCTAATAGGTATTCGGCTTTGCAACCCGGCGTACCAAGGTGAATGTCCGAAATCCATATCGCCCGATGACGCTGTGGCCGTTGCTCTGGAACATCATATTCAGCTGGTTTCATGGATAGTTATGATGCTCTAGTGGTTTGACAATTTGATGGCTGCCGAGTGACAAGACTGTGACAAGCAAATCGCGGCTCGGAAGCAATCTGTCGTTTCACGCGCCGCCCAGCAGCGGCCATTGCTCAAGCAGCACAAAATCGGCACCACGCGTAGGTTCAACAAAAATTGCCAAGGACTCGACTACGCAGGGCGGCAATTGCTCAAAATGTTGATGCGCGGCTTCAGTCAAGGCACTTAGCTCGTGCGGCGAGGCTGTTGCCAGCGAACCCGTCAGTGAGCAATGAAATCGAAAGCGATCAAGAACATAGGGGTAGCCCCAACGTACCAACAGTGAGTCTTCGTGCGAGGACAAGCCCGCACTTCTGCGTCTGCGCAGCTCGTCTGGCCCAAGAGGCGCGGCATAGTCGTTTAGCTCTTTCACACATTGCTCTTCGAGCAGCGTCAACTGCACCGCGTCACGCTCTGGCACCAGAGCTAGAAAATGATCTAAGAGCTTGACCTGCAGACGTGGCAAGACAAAGGGCTTTAAGTTTTGACACAAGCGACTGACGCAGTCACTCAGATCCCTCGGCTGATACTGGCTGGCCAACACAAAAGGAGCCCTCAAGGTGGCATGAAAACCATAGCGTCTTGGGTGTTCTGTTAGCTCCGCGAACCTCTGTGCAGAAACCCCAGACACCGAAGGCTGAGGGTTCAATTGCTGACTGAGCGCGCACCGCCCCAACCAGAGACTACCTTGCGCCCACCACTGCTGTTCGACATTGGGTGCAAAGTAAACAGCGTAACGGTGAGCCCGTTGCGCCGTGTACCTTGACGCCTCTAGCGCCGCCCTCAAATCACTGATTGTCATAAAACGTTAATGTCTTCGTCATCAAAACACAATATTGACCGCCTAAACTTGGCTATTACCTCGTATAAACAGCTCTCGCGATGCGACTCTGTGCTAAGAAAGTAACAAGTGAATGTTGCAACCATCTGACAGTCGGCTTTCTACAACAAACACCGCACGAGCACAGTGGCTTGCTTTGCTGGCACGCGCGCCACTAGCGCTGCTCGAAGATGCTCTGCAGGAACATGTTCAGGCAACTCCGCATTGGTTACGCAAACCTGAAACTGGGCTCATGATGGTCGAAGCCCGTGCAGGTGGTAGTGGCGAGCGCTTTAATCTAGGCGAAATGACCGTGACACGCTGTGCCTTACGCCTATCGAATGCCCCGACACACCGTCACGTAGGGATCTCCTACATTGTCGGCCGTTCGCATCGCCATGCTTACTTGGCTGCCGTCGCAGACGCCTTGTTACTAGACGACTCTGAGCACGCGGCGCTTGAACAAGCTCTGCTCACCCCTGTGAGGCAGTTACTGGCTGCAAATAAAAAAATTCGCCAGGCGCAGGCTGATACCAGCAAGGTCGATTTTTTTACGGTCGCACGTGAAAGTGGCTCGGATTCAACCGATGAGGAGCAGTCGTGACTACCATTGAACTCTCTGAGCTTGCTGCGGGCTTTAGCGACATTTCACTGGGCAGCCAAAGCGTCTTCAGAGCAGCTCTAGAGGCTCTGTCTTACCCGGGACGTCCTGTCCTGCTTGAAGTGACGTTTGAAGCGCCCAAGGCTGCACACGCCAGTTCAAGTGGCTTGCTACTCGCGCTACTAGAGCCTGGCTCGCTGCTTTGGCTTTCACCTAGTCTCGCAGACACCGACGCTGCGACCTGGATTGTGTTTCACACGGATTGCAAACTCACACCACATCCGCACGAGGCAGACTTCGCGTGGATCAAACACTGGGATGAACTCCCCGCGTTAGAGTGTTTCGCTTTAGGAACAGACGAATATCCAGACCACTCCACAACCTGTGTCATCGATATCGCGGCCCCGAGCACCCAGACAGTCACAGCGCCTTCGCTCACGTTGACGGGCCCCGGCATTGCGGTGACCTCAACCATTGAGCAGTTGTCGGCCACACCACTTCAAGTGGAAGGCTTCGTTGAGCAATGGGCAAACAATCAAGCTAGCTTTCCGAGGGGAGTTGACGTCTTTTTTACGACGAGCACGGGTCTGATCGGCCTGCCAAGAACAACCCGTATTCAAGTTTCAGGTTAGGGCATCTTATGTATGTAGCCGTTAAAGGTGGAGAACAAGCCATCTTGAGTAGTTACCAACTACTCGATCAACAACGTCGTGGCGACCTAAGCGTTCCAGAGTTATCGATCGCACAAATTCGTCAACAGATGAAACTCGCGGTCGATCGGGTGATGACGGAAGGCTCGGTCTTTGATCCAGAGCTTGCAGCGCTTGCCATCAAACAAGCTTGTGGCGATCTGGTTGAGGCCATTTTTCTTTTACGCGCCTACCGGGCGACTTTACCCAGACTTGGTTCTACACAACCGCTTGATACAAGCAAGATGGTGCTAGATCGTCGGATCTCTGCCACGTTTAAGGATTTGCCTGGCGGGCAAGTGCTTGGACCAACCTACGACTATACCCAGCGACTGTTAGATTTCTCGTTGCTGGCAACCAGTGAGCCGGCCAATCTCAACCCAAGCCACGATGATCATAACAATCGCGCCCAGCTTGAAGATGCGCATTTGTCCCCCCGCGTGATTGATCTGTTAAACCGCGAAGGATTAATCGAAACCCATCCGGCCAAGCAAAATGATCCAACGCCTTTCGACCTGACACGCCAGCCCGTGCGCTTCCCGGCTGATCGCAGTACCCGTCTGCAAAATCTTGCACGTGGTGACGAAGGCTTTTTACTTGCGATGGCCTATTCCACACAACGTGGCTATGCCAACAGCCATCCCTTCGTTGGTGAAATTCGTTTGGGTTCAGTAGAAATCGAGTTGATACCAGAAGAGCTGGGCTTTGCCATTTCAATCGGCGATATTGAAATCACAGAATGTCAGATGATCAATCAGTTTGCAGGTAGCAAAACCGAGCCACCTCAGTTCACGCGCGGCTATGGCTTAGCGTTTGGTCATAGCGAGCGTAAGGTAATGGCGATGAGTTTAGTGGATCGCGCTTTGCGTGCGTCTGAGTTAGGCGAATTGGTGCAATCACCCGCGCAGATGCCCGAGTTCGTCCTTTCGCACAGCGATAGCCTTGAAGCCTCTGGCTTTGTGCAACATCTTAAGCTGCCTCACTACGTTGACTTTCAATCAGAGCTTGAGCTCGTTAGAAAGATGCGTGCCTCACCCATCCAAACGTCGACCTTGACTGAGGATGTTGGAGATGAACATGCTTAAAGAGAATGCAACCCGCGCAGCAGCGGGCGCGGCAGTCGCCTCTCACGAAAATCAAGCTGTTGATCAGCATTTTAATTTTGCGTATCTCGACGAACGTACCAAGCGCATGATCCGTCGGGCAATTTTAAAAGCCGTTGCCATCCCAGGCTATCAAGTGCCCTTTGGTTCTCGGGAGATGCCTTTGCCCTATGGCTGGGGCACAGGCGGTATCCAAGTCACAGCCTCGGTGATTGGACCTCACGATGTGCTTAAAGTGATCGATCAAGGCTCCGACGATACCGTCAATGCAGTCAATATTCGTCGCTTTTTTCAACGCACGACGAACGTTGAGATTACGACGCAAACGCAAGCCGCTACCCTCATTCAGACGCGTCATCGCATTCCTGAAATGGCGCTCACAGAAGATCAGATCATCATTTATCAAGTGCCGGTACCCGAACCGATGCAGCGCCTTGAGCCACGCGAACGCGAAACGCGCAGTCTGCATGGCTTAGCCGAGTATGGCCTGATGCACGTCAAACTTTATGAAGATATCGCCCGCTATGGTCATATCGCAACGACCTACGACTATCCCGTGCTCGTCAATTATCGTTATGTGATGGCACCCTCGCCGATTCCAAAATTTGACAATCCAAAGATGCACATGAATCCCGCGCTCCAACTGTTTGGCGCGGGTCGCGAAAAGCGTATTTATGCAGTACCTCCGTACACCGCCGTTGAAAGTCTTGGGTTTGAAGACTATCCCTTTGAAATCCAGCGCTGGGACGCCCCCTGTGAACTGTGCGGCTCAAAAGATAGCTTTCTGGATGAAGTGATTACCGATGATCAAGGTGGCCGGATTTTCGTCTGCTCTGACTCTGATTACTGTGAGACTCAGCAAAACAAAGTCGAGCAAACGACAGTGACCGCGGCGCAGCCGGTGTTGAAGGATGTTTAATTCAATGCCTGTCGACAAACAGTCACCCATCTTACGTGCAACCGGTCTGAACAAAAGCTACGGCGACCGAGCCGCGCTAATTGACGCAAGCTTTGAGCTTTGGCCGGGCGAAGTTCTTGCCATTGTGGGTGAGTCCGGCTCAGGTAAAACCACACTGCTCAATGCACTGGCAGCGCGTGACCAACCCGACTCAGGTTCGGTCGAGTTTCAGTTAAAAGACGGTGCACTCACTGACATCTTCAAGATGACTGAGGCACAGCGACGTCTGCTCGCACGCACCGACTGGGGGTTCGTACATCAAAATTCAGCAGACGGCCTAAGAATGGAAGTGTCGGCCGGTGCCAATGTGGGAGAGCGCTTGATGGCCTTGGGCCAGCGTCATTACGGAAAGCTGCGCGCCACCGCCTGCGACTGGCTTGTGCGCGTTGAAATTGACCCTGCCAGAATCGATGACTTACCTCGGCATTTTTCAGGTGGTATGCGCCAACGCCTACAGATTGCCCGCAACTTAGTCACTCAGCCCAGACTGGTCTTTATGGATGAGCCGACCTCAGGGCTAGACGTCTCAGTGCAAGCCAAATTACTCGATCTCTTGCGCCAGTTGACTCAGCACTTAGGGCTGGCCTCGGTCATTGTCACCCATGATCTTGCAGTGGCCCGTTTATTAGCCCATCGCATGATTGTGATGCGCCGTGGCCGCATCGTAGAAACAGGCCTGACAGATCAAGTGCTTGACGACCCACAACATCCTTACACCCAACTTTTAGTGTCCTCGGTGCTGCAGCCATGACCACGCCCGTTTTACGACTCACCAACGTGAGCAAGCAGTTCACTTTGCATCACCAGGGGATGACGTTACCCGTGTTGCAAAACGTCAGCTTTGAGGTCGCTGCGGGCGAATGCGTGGTGTTGGACGGCACGTCAGGAATGGGCAAGAGCACCTTACTCAAACTCATTTATTCAAACTATCGGGTAAGTGCGGGTTCGATCCACTACGCACAGGCAGGTCACGCCCCTCTTGAATTAACCACGGCGAGTCCGCGCGTGCTGATCGATGTCCGTCGCCACCATATTGGATACGTGAGTCAGTTTTTGCGCGTGATCCCAAGGATTTCAACACTTGATCTGGTAGCCGAGCCACTTTTGGCTGAACTTGGGCATGACGAGCACGCGCTTAAGCAGGCACGTGAACTTGCAGGCTTATGGCTCACGCGTCTACGCATTCCTGAGCGGCTGTGGAGCTTAGCACCCGCAACGTTCTCGGGCGGTGAGCAGCAACGCGTCAATATCGCACGCAGCATGATCAAACCGCGCTCGTTACTCCTTCTGGATGAGCCCACTGCCTCACTCGATGCCCTCAATACGCAAACAGTGGTGACACTCATCCAAGAAGCGATTGCAGCCGGTGCTGCTGCCGTCGGAATCTTTCACGACCAGGCGGTCGGTAATCAACTTGCCACGCGCCGTCTCGACATGACCAATTTTCGGAGCATCACATGCGCGGCTCAGTAGTCATTACTAACGCTCGATTGATTATGAATCACGAGGTTATCCACGGCTCAATCTCAGTGGTAAACGGTCGTATCGACTCAATCGATTCTGGCCTGAGCACAACCCCAGGTGCGATCGACTTTGAGGGCGACTTTCTAATGCCGGGCATGATTGAAATTCATACCGATAACTTTGAACGTCACTTGATGCCACGACCAAAGGTCATGTGGGCCGAAAAACCTGCGCTGATTGCGCATGATGCCGAGATTGCCTGCGCGGGCATCACAACTGTGTTTGATGCACTCGGCGTAGGCGAGGCAGACACCGAAAGCGTTCGAGGTCAAACTTGGGGGCATGTACTCTCGGCTCTTGATCAATACACCAAAGACAAACTTCTGCGTGCCGATCACTATATTCATGTGCGCTGTGAACTACCGGCACCAAATACGATTGAACTTTTTAAACCTTTTGATGGCCACTCGCGTCTCGGCCTCATCTCGTTGATGGACCATACTCCGGGTCAACGCCAATGGGAGGACATTGAGCAAGCGCGCGTGTACTTTATCGGCAAAAAGGGCTGGAGCCAAGAAAAATTCGAAGACAAGGTCAGCCACGCGACCATGCTGCAAGATCAATTTAGTGCCCCGCACCGACAGTATTTCGTTGACTATACAAAACGAACCGGTATCCATCTAGCCAGTCACGATGACACCACCGAGGCACACGTACAGCAGGCCTTTGCTGAAGGTGCCAGCATGTCTGAATTCCCGACCACCATCGCCGCTGCGCGATGTGCAAAAAATTTAGGGTTGCTCACCGTGATGGGCGGCCCCAACGTGGTGCGTGGCGGTTCGCACTCTGGCAATGTGTCTGCCACTGAATTGGCTAAGCAGGGTCTACTCGACGTGCTGTCCTCCGATTATGTGCCGGGTAGCTTGCTCAGCGCCGTAGCACGTTTAGTGCAAGAGGGTGTGATGACTTTGCCAGAGGCCGTTGCCACCGTCACACGCCATCCCGCACAAGCAACAGGGCTAAATGATCGCGGTGCGTTAGAAATTGGCTTCAGAGCCGACCTCGTTCGCATGCGTCTGCACGAATCGGCAGGTCAACCCAGCCATGCTTTCGCACGCTCAGTGTGGCGCGAGGGTCGCCAGGTTGTTTGATTTTTTTCTATCGCCCACTTCTGATTTTAATATTCACATAACTGTAAGCCGTTTGTCATGTCAGACGGCCATACTAATCAGGAACGAAATACGGATTTTCTTTAAGACTGCCGCGCGCCACATGACCACTCTGCACAAACGCCTTCACCCCAAAAACCAAGCACTGTGCGACCTTAATCTAAGTTCCAAAAAGACGGTCCGATCGCGTCTCACATTCGTGTGTCATGTACAAGTGTTGAACATTGTTTTGAACAACTTTAGTGCCCTAGTGACCGGTCGCGATGTTCTGTCTGCGCGAATTCGCCGCGCGCTTGTTTAACAAAGGTTTGAAATGGCTTTAACTTTAAATGATGTGACGCAACTACTCACCGTTGAAGGTAACAATCAATACGGCGGCGAAGCCGTCAGTCAACTTGAGCATGCCCTTCAATGCGCCGCGCTGGCCGAGCAAGCAGGCGAAACACCGCATACGATCACCGCAGCCTTATTGCACGATATCGGACATTTGTTAGCCAAAACCGGGCGCGTTCAAGCAAGTGCCAGTAACGGGAGTGGTGACGACTTGCATCAGTATGTTGCCTTGCCTTTTTTGCGAGGCCTGTTTTCGAACGCGGTCCTTGAACCTATTCGCTTACATGTCGATGCTAAACGCTACCTCTGTGCAACAGACCAGTCGTACTGGACCACCCTTTCGACGGCCTCCAAACATAGCCTCATTATGCAAGGCGGTACGTACACCCCACCACAGGCGGCAGAATTTGAAGCGCAATCGTTTGCCCAAGAGGCCGTGCGGCTTCGTCGCTATGACGATTTGGCCAAAATGCCTGAGGCTGTCACGCCAGCTTTGCCATACTTTTTAAAAATTATACATAGCGTCGCACTTTGACTCGCTAGCACATTCACCCGATCTACCTACAGGATTCACATGCAACTGCTTCACTCTAAACGTTGGTTTCTGAAACTCACTGCGCTCGGGCTGTGTGCGTTAGCGTTGCCAAGCGCCTTTTCGCAACCCGCAGACACTCGCCCTGTGGTGCGCGTGGCAGTACAGCAATTACTCACCAGCGGTGCGCTAGACCCCTTGCGCGAGCAAAGTAACGTTGGCACGCGCATTTTGCCGATGATTTATGCCGGTCTGATCCAACTAGATACCGTTGGAGATCTTTCGCCGCGGCCTTCACTTGCTGAATCGTGGAAGCGCATTGACGCCCAGACCATCGAATTTAAGTTGCGCCCCGGTGTTAAGTTTCACAACGGCGATGAGGTGACCGCTGAAGATGTTGCGTTTAGCTTTGGCGCTGAGCGCATGTTCGGTACCTCTGCGCCCCGTCAACTCAATCAAGACAGTAAAACGATTGCGGTAGACATCGGTCGCAAGACCACAAGTTCAACAGCCGGTAGCATGGAATTACCCCCACCTGAGATTACTGCGATCGCACGTAATTTATGGCCCTCTTTGCAAAGCGTCGAGATCGTCGATCGCTACACCGTGCGCCTGGTCAACGCCATGCCGGACCTCACCCTCGAAGGGCGCATCGCGCGTTTAGGCTCTGAGATCGTTTCAAAGAAAGCCTATATGGCCTCAAAAGACTGGGCGAGTTGGGCTCAGGCGCCGGTAAGCGCAGGCCCATACAAAGTTAAAGAGATGAAATTAGATCAGTATCTGGTCTTAACTGCGCATGATGACTATTTTGGCGGAAAGCCTTTAGTCAAAGAAATTCGCTACATGGTGGTGCCTGAAGTCTCTTCACGTATTAACGGCTTGTTATCTGGTCAATACGACTTTGTGACCGATATCCCGCCAGATCAGTTCAAAACGATACAAGGCAATGCCAAGCTCGAGGTGGTCGGTGGCCCAGTGCTGAATCACCGTCTGATTACGTTCGACAAAAATCACCCAGTCCTTGCAAACCCAAAAGTGCGACAGGCCATGACGCATGCGATTGATCGCAACGCCATCGTCGAAGCAATCTGGGGTGGTCAAACTCGCGTGCCCGCTGGTCTGCAATTTGAGTTCTACGGCGATATGTTCGTGAAAGGCTGGACAGTACCGAAGTATGACGTGGCGCTTGCCAAAAAGCTTCTGACTGAGGCTGGCTACAAGGGCGAAGTGATTCACTTCAGAGGCTTGAACAATTACTACACCAATCAGACACAAACTGACCAAATCATGCTCGAGATGTGGCGCGCTGCCGGCCTGAACGTTCAAATGTCGATGAAAGAAAACTGGGCACAAATTTTTGAGAAAGGGCCAACGCGCGGTGTCCGTGGCTGGTCAAATTCAGCGCCCTTTAGTGATCCAGTGAGCTCACTGGTTAACCAACATGGACCAAATGGTCAACAACAACAGACCGGCGAATGGACAAACGTTGAGTTCAATAAATTGTCTGACATACTTTCGACCTCAGTTGATCCGGTTGAGCGGCAACAGACCTTTAAACGCATGCTAGAGATTGCCGAACGTGAAGACCCTGCCTACACAGTTCTACATCAGAGTGCAGTGTTCTATGCCAAACGTAAAGACTTTGTCTGGAAGCCCTCAAAGACCTTCGTCATGGATTTTCGTGCCACAAACCTCACCCCGCCAAAATAATGAACTCGACTGTAGTTGATTCTCACCCGCTACTAAATATCAGCGAACTACGGATCGCGTTCGACCAACGCGGACACACCTCTGAAGTGTTGCATGGCGTCGATCTGCAAATCGCGCGCGGCGAATCAATTGGTCTGGTGGGTGAGTCGGGCTGCGGCAAGAGCGTCACTTGGTTAGGCGTGCTCGGCTTATTAGGTCAGCAAGCGCAGGTGACGGGTTCGGTCAAGTTTCAAGGCCGCGAACTTCTCGGTTTATCGGATGCAGAACTTTCGCAGATACGCGGTCGAAAGATCGCGATGATTTTTCAAGATCCGAGTTCATCGCTCAATCCAGCCCAGCGCATTGGTGCGCAAATTGCAGAGAGTTTGTCCCTGCATCGAGGCTTGCGCGGCGCGCAGGCAAAAGCGGAGGTACTTGCCTTATTGGATCACGTTGAGATTCCCGATGCCAAGAGGCGCATCAACGCTTATCCGCATGAACTTTCGGGCGGCATGAATCAACGCGTCATGATTGCCATGGCTTTAGCCGGACAACCCGATTTACTCATCGCCGATGAACCCACCACCGCCTTAGATGCGACAGTACAAGCACAAATCTTGGTGTTGCTGGATACCATCCGGCGCGAGAGCGGTATGGCGCTTGTGACCATTTCGCACGACCTTGGCGTGATCTCAGAGATTAGCGATCGCGTGCTAGTGATGTATGCAGGCTCTATTGTCGAAAGCGCCCCAAGCCAGACATTATTCAGCGAGGCGCAACATCCTTACAGTCTTGGCCTCTTAGCAGCGATGCCACTGTTGAACGCTGAGGTTAACCGTCTGACGACCATACGAGGCAGTCTTCCGCAAACAGGGCAACTCATGCAAGGGTGTCGTTTTGAGCCCCGTTGCGATTTTGCACAAGAGAACTGTCGCGCCAGCGCCCCTGCGCTCAAGACCATCGCAGTCGGTCACGTCTTAGCCTGCAACCGCAAACTGGCAGCATGACAGCACTCTTGAACGTCAAGAATTTGCAGCGCCACTTCTCTGTTGAAGGTAAAAGAGAGTGGCTGGCCGGCAAAAGCATCTTGCGTGCCGTTGATGGCGTCACGTTGAGTGTGGAGCGAGGCAAAACCCTAGGGCTCGTCGGAGAATCGGGCTGCGGTAAATCAACAATGGCCAAGCTGGTACTTGGCTTGATTCCAGCTACCGCCGGTACAGTCGAGTTTGACGGCAAACCCGTCACCGCGCAGCGCAATCAGGCGTGGCGAGCCGCGCGTCGACATATGCAAATGGTATATCAGGACCCCCTTGGCGCACTGGATCGACGCCTGACGGCTCTTGAGCAGGTCGCTGAGCCCTTGGAGATCCATGACAAGCACGGCGAGGTTAAGCCGGCTGCTGCTGCACAAAGCATGATGCGCGCCGTGGGCCTGACCGACAACTTGTTTAAGCGCTACCCGCACGAACTCTCGGGCGGGCAACGTCAGCGCGTCGTCTTGGCACGCGCCCTCGTGCTCAAGCCAAGCCTGCTGGTTTGCGATGAACCCATTTCTGCGCTCGACGTCTCAGTTCAGGCACAGGTCATCAACCTGCTCGACGATTTGCGTCAGCAGATGAACCTGACGATGTTATTTATCAGTCATGATCTAAGGGTTGTTCGTCACATCTGCGACGAAGTGGCCGTCATGTATTTAGGTCGCATCATCGAGCAAGGCTCTGCAAAAGAAGTGCTGTCCCATCCGGCGCACCCCTATACCCGAGCCCTGATTTCAGCGGTGTCGACTCCTGGGGTGAAGCACGCGGCAGGCAGTTCTGGGCGCATTATTCTCAAGGGCGAGCCACCAAATCCAGTCGATATCCCCACCGGTTGTAGTTTTCATCCTCGTTGTGCACTTGCGACTGCCCATTGCAAAACGAGCGCCCCCTTGACGACGCGTATTGGCGAATCGCATACGGTGAGTTGCCATCTTCACACCATGATTCATCATGGCGCGAGCGCCTAGACATGGGTCGATACCTGTTGTCTCGCAGTTTGCGCGCATTGCTGACCATTTTCTTAGTGGTTGGTTTTGCTTTCACGATCTTGCGTTTGTCGGGCGACCCAGCGATGATGATTTTATCGGCCGATGCCCCACCCGAGGCCATCGCCGCTTTTCGCGCAAGCTGGGGCCTTGACGCACCCCTTTGGCAACAGTTTTGGGGTTACTTAATGAATATTCTGCAGGGAAACTTCGGGGTGTCAATGCGCGATGCCAGCCCTGCGATGGGGCTTGTGCTTGAAGCGATCCCGGCCACGCTGGCCCTCGCGCTCCCTGCGTTTGCTCTGAATCTGTTAATTGGCATCCCCGCAGGAATTTTCGCAGCCCTGCACCGAAACTCGTGGATGGATCGTGTCGTGATGAGTTTCTCTGTTGCTGGACACACCTTGCCAAGCTTCGTTCTAGGTCTGTTGTTGGTATTAATTTTCGCAGTGAGTTTGGGTTGGTTACCCAGCGGAGGGTTCAGTGGCGTTGAGCACGCGGTGTTGCCGATTTTGACCTTGACCGTGGGTGGCGCTGCTGTTTTGGCGCGTTACACACGATCGTCGATGTTAGAAGTCTTAGGCCAACCCTATATTCGGGCCGCCTCTGCTAAAGGCTTACGTTGGTCGCAAGTCGTGATTCGCCATGCTCTGCCCAACGCAGCATTGCCAATCATCACAATCGCTGGGCTTATGTTCGGAGGTCTGATCGCAGGCGCGGTTGTTGTCGAAAGCGTATTTTCATGGCCGGGTGTCGGCCGACTCACCGTTTCTGCCGTCGGTAATCGTGATCTGGCCGTGGTGCAAGCGGCCTTGTTACTTATCACAGTCAGTATGGTCGCAACCAACTTGCTCGTCGATGCGATCTACTGCTTGTTTGATCCGCGCTTACGCACCAGCGCTGGCGCGCATTAATAGGCGCCAGAAAAAATTGATCCTCGCAGCCTTCACTCTAAAAAGTTATCCGCCATGGCAGTCCTAGCGCCTTCACTTCCAACTACCTCGCGTCATTATTTTTGGCAAGAGTACCCACCCCTCGTGATGATCGCAATCGCTTGGATTTTAGGGATATTCATCATCGCCGCATTGGCGGATCTAATTGCACCGTACACCTATACAGCGCTTGATCTTAAAGCACGGCTGCAACCACCACTTGGGCTGGGCGGTACGACACGCCATTTGCTTGGCACCGATGAGCTGGGTCGGGACGTTCTTTCTAGACTATTGATCTCGGTGCAAGTGAGCCTGTTGATCGCCTTTGCCAGCACCTTGATTTCAGCTTTTATTGGACTCGCCTTAGGATTTTTATCCGCACACTTCAAGGGTTGGCTTGAACAGGTCGTGCTCACCTTGATTGATTTTCAAGCATCAATCCCATTCATGATCATTGCCTTGGCAGTGTTAGCTTTCTTTGGCAACACGCTGGTACTGTTTATTTGTTTAATGGGCTGCCACGGTTGGGAGCGTAGCGCGCGCATCACACGCAGCCTCACAATCGCGGCCAATGAACAAGGCTATGCCAACGCTGTGCATGCACTGGGCGCCAGTTCTTGGCGGGTCTACTTTCGGCATATTTTGCCCAATATCGCGAGCACGCTGATCGTTAGCATGACGCTCACCTTTCCTGAGGTTATTTTGCTTGAATCAGGCCTGTCTTTTTTAGGCTTAGGTGTGCAACCCCCACTGACTAGCTTAGGCAATATGGTGGGTTATGGTCGTGAATATTTACAAACGGCCCCTTGGATTTTGCTCGCTCCGAGCTGCGTCATTGTGTTGACCACCTTCTCGATCAGTCTGACCGGCGACTGGTTGCGTGACCGGCTAGATCCAACTCTGCGCTGACTTATTTCTTACGGATTCATCTCATGACAACTAAACAAAAGAATGTCTTACTCATTGTCGTCGATCAGTGGCGCGGCGATACGCTCAAAAATCTTGGGCATCCCGTCATTCAAACCCCCAACATCGAGTCCTTAGCGAGCGAAGGTGTGACCTTTGCCAAGCATTACACGCAAGCCGTACCATGCGGCCCTGGTCGTGCCTCAATGCTGACCGGTCTTTACATGATGAACCACCGTGCGGTTCAAAACACAATCCCACTCGATTCACGGCACACGAATATCGCAAAAGAAGTACGCAAGGCTGGCTATGAACCCGCCTTAGTCGGCTACACCACCACCACTCCCGACCCGCGCGAAACAGACGCTCAAGACCCACGCTTTAAAGTCTTAGGGGCAGACATGGAGGGCTGGCGCCCAGTCGGCTCATGGGGGCTAAAAATGGAGGCCTACTTTGCCTGGCTTGCCTCACAGGGCTTTGCCATGCCAAAAGTGCCTACCGACATCTGGTTGCCACAAGGCGGTACCGAAGCTGATATTGGCGCAACAGCTAAGCCAAGCATGGTCCCTGCGCATTTATCCGACACCACTTGGTTTACAGACCGTGCGCTCGAATACCTGCAAGGGACAGAGAACAAGCCATGGTTCTTGCATCTTGGCTACTACCGCCCTCACCCGCCCTTTAGCGCTGCGGCACCTTACCACGAGATGTATGACCCAAAAGACTGCCCACCGCCGATTCGGGCCGCAAGCAAAGGCCTTGAAGCTGAGCAACATCCCCTTCTAGACTTTTATCTTCAGTCCATCGAGCGTCGTCGCTTCTTTGAAAACGGCCAGGGACTTGGCGCAGACATGCAAGAAGCTGAAGTCCGTCAAATGCGTGCCACGTACTACGGCTTGATGTCTGAGGTGGATCATCACATTGGGCGCGTCTTTGAGTACTTAAAAAAGACAGGCCAGTGGGAGAACACTTTAATCGTGCTAACAAGCGATCATGGCGAACAATTGGGCGATCATCATTTGTTGGGTAAGCTTGGCTATTTTGATCAGAGCTTTCATATCCCAATGATTGTTCGTGACCCAAACCCCGAGGCGAATGCCACGCGCGGCAATATTGTTCGGAACTTTACCGAAACGATTGACACCATGCCCACGATCTTGAGCTGGCTCGAGCGGCCAATTCCCAGAACGTGCGACGGGCATTCACTGTTGCCCTTTATACAAACTGGCATCGCGCCTGCAGACTGGCGTACTGAAGTGCATTATGAATTTGACTTTAGAAATATCTTCTACTCAAAACCCGAAGATTTTCTGGGCTTGTCAATGGATCAGTGCGCACTTTCAGTGATTCAAAATCACGACTATAAATATGTACACTTTGCCGCGCTGCCGCCACTATTTTTTGATTTGACAAAAGATCCATCACAACTTCACAACGTTGCGCAAGATCCAAGCTACGCTCTCGCGTTATTAAAAATGACTCAAAAAATGCTTGACTGGAAGCTTTTGCACGCCGACCGCACGTTGACAGGCTATGCGGCCACGCCGGCTGGGTTGGTATCCAGGCTATGAAGACAGCCAAAGACTTTGTCGATGGCTGTTCGGCCATCGTCTTTGACCTTGATGGCACGCTCATGCATACCGAGCCCGATATTCGGCGTGCAGCAAACCAAGCGCTGATTGACTGTGGTTTTCAGACACTGGCGCCTGAACAAGTGATCCCAAACTTATATGGCCCGCTGCCCGACATTTTGGCCTCAGTGATGGCGCTCGTGCAGGCACCCGCGGTGGCCGCCGAGGAAATTCAACAGGCATACCTAACGCACTACGCGCGCCAAGCGCACGACCATTCGTTTCTATATCCAAACGCCTTGGCTTTGCTCGAGCAATTACTTTCGCAAGGTCACCACTTAGCCGTATGCACCAATAAGATTGAGAAGTCGGCTAAGCAGGCGCTTGAACGACACGGATTGTCCTCGTACTTTACGGTTGTAACGGGTGGCGATACGACCGCGCATCCCAAGCCTCACCCGTTGCCCTTACTCACGACAATTGACGCGTTGCAAGCCAAGGCTAGCAACTGCCTGTTGATTGGAGATACACACGTCGACGCGCTCTGTGCAAGCAACTGCGGCATACCCTTTGTTTTTCATTGCAGTGGCTATGGCGATGACTCAGTGCGACAGTATCCAGTTGCAGCGAGCTTTGCAAACTACGCAGAGATCTGTCGTTAGCGTCGCGCGTGCGCTCGCAAGACAGCGGTTTTCGTTAGCTCAGCGCCTCAGGTAAAACTGTTGTCTTAGCCTTCGAGGTTGCCAGAACTGCACTGGGATCCTCATTCGCGATCAATGATCTAAAAATGCCCTCGGTACGCGTGATCACCGAACTCCAATCGCGATCCACCGCAGTTTGACGCGCTGCGACTTGTATTTGAGTGCGTAAGGCGGGGTCTTCAACGACTTGTCGGGCGGCCTCGAAAAGCTGCTCTTCTTGATTAGGCGCAAGGACCATGCCGTTGCGCTTATGTTCGATTAACTGCCCCGCTGCGGCATGGTTGTAAGCCACTACCGCCAAGCCACTTGCCATCGCCTCAATCGTGACGTTACCAAAGGTCTCTGTCAGACTCGGAAAGATAAACAAATCTGCGCTAGCGTAGTGCTTCGCCAGATCCTGGCCAGTACGCGTACCCGCAAAGATCGCTTCAGGGATACTGCGTTCGAGGGCGTGACGCAGTGGGCCGTCTCCGACGATGACTAGTTTTACTGGTAGCCCCTGCGCTTGCAAGGATTTAAAACAGCGAACAACAATATCCAGATTTTTTTCAACCGCTAGACGGCCAACGGAGAGCAGCACTTGTGTGTCTGCTGTCGCGCCCCAGCTCTGACGCAGGGACTCGTCTCGTTTTGCGGGCGAAAAGTTTTCTGTGTCCACACCACGCGGTACAACCATCAAGCGATCAAAACCAATCTTTGAAAGCTCGGCCATCAAGCCTTGGGTCGGCACCATTGTGCAGTGCGTCGCATTATGGAATTTGCGCATATAGGCCACAATTGCGCCCTTTAGCCAGCCAAAGCCATAGAACTGACTGTAAGCATGAAAGTTTGTTCTGAAATCTGAACTCGTTGGTATTTTGAGCTTACGCGCTGCCCGCGAAGCAGACCAACCTAAGGGACCCTCTGTCGCGATATGCACAAGATCAGGTCGCTGCTTGAGCCATAATTTTTGCAACGCGCCTTGCGCTGGTAACCCCATACGCAGTTGTTTGTACATTGGAATCGGCGCGCCACGCACCAATACCTCTTGGTAGCGCGAATCAACCGCTGCCTCGTGATCACTATGATTCCTAGGCCTGACCAGCATGAGTTCATGCCCACGCGCACGCAAGCCCTCTACGATCTTTGAAACAGTGTGTGCGACCCCATTAATATCTGGCGGATAGGTTTCTGTCACCAACGCTATTCTAAGACTAGGTTTGTCAGGGTAGATGCGATCGACTTGAATGGGGGCGTATTCGGTCATCTGAGCTCTTTCATACCAAGCAGTTTCTAGTATGTTTATCACTGTACTCAAATTATGTAACCGTTCGATGACAGCAAGCTCTTGAAAATAAACTGCAACACGATTGTCATCAAAAATTCATCTTTTGGCGCGGCGCTTCTGAAATAATCTGTTCTAAGACATCGCCCAAAATCTATTTGATTTGCGATACAGACAATCCAAGGGATCACAATGAAAGAATTGCTCAACACCTTAAAAATACAGCGCTGGGATGATCACCGCTATTATCACCACAGTCGCATTAACCAAAGTTTGCACTTAGTCAGCGCGCTTTCGTTTTTAGTATCTTATGTGCTCCTGTTCATTAATCCAGTCGCAGCATCGCTTGTTGCTTGGCTAGTTGCCATGACAACACGTCAATCAGGCCACTTCTTTTTTGAACCCAAGGGCTACGATCACGTCAACCAAGCGACACACGAGCATAAAGAAGAAATCAAGGTTGGCTATAACTTACATCGTAAGATTGTGTTGCTGTCGATCTGGGCGGCGATCCCTGTGTTGGCCTACCTTCAGCCCTCTCTGATCACCTGGGCGGTCCCTGAGGCCTATGAAGATACCACCGTGCGCATCGTGGGCATGGCTTGGCTCTTTTTGGGCGTTGCTGGTTTGTTGTTTAGGGTCACTCAACTGTGTGTCAAAGAGAGCTTCAAAGCGGCGTTTGCCTGGGCTATAAAAATCTTAACTGACCCTGTGCATGATGTCATGCTGTACCGTCGCTCACCGCTTTATTTAATGCGTGGTGAGTTGATTGATCCCATGCCACATATTCAGTCGCATTAAGTCGGATCCAAACAGAGACTTCAACTCGGACACCCGACGCTAGAAGTCTCTGATTGCCCTCATCATCGTGCTAGAAGTCTCTGATTACCACCAACCAGCAGACCTTCACAGCTTAGTTTGCTGCACCATCTCTAACAACATACGGCGTCGAATTTGTTTGTTTGTCTGCCCTTGCGGCGTCCACCACCAAGCGCCCGCAGCCATCTGATGCGCAGCACGTACAAAACGTTGGCAGAAATCATCAAAATCTGCATCTGTAAAGTTCAGACTAAAGATCAGTCTGCCGGTACCGACCCAACTCAGGGCAATCCCCTCGCGACGCAGGTAAAACTGCAACAGCCAGTTAAAGCGGCTTGGCACGTCATACAGCACGGTCCACACGGTCGACATGGCCTCGACACGCAGTGGCAGCCCTTCGCGCTTGAGCAGGTCGTTCAGCCGAGTCTTGCGCATGTCCCAGGTTGTTTCAAGCTCTGCATAAAGCTTTTGAACTGCAGGGGTGTCTTGGCGATGCAAGAACACATTCATAGCACCCATGACATAGGGGTGAGCATTGAAGGTGCCTCGGGCAAAGCAGATATCGGCCGGGTGCTCGGCATAGAAACGCGTCATCAGCTTTTTCTTACCGCACAGAATACCAATCGGCAAACCACCGCCCAGTGTCTTGCCATACGTGACCATGTCAGCATCGATACCGAAATACTCTTGGGCGCCACCTGGGGCAAGCCTGAAGCCCAAAAAGACTTCATCCAAAATAAAGATGATGCCTCGCTCGGCACACACCTGACGCAGCTCTTTGAGCCACGCGGTATACGCTTCGCGGTCGTAATTCGCCCGACGCCCGCCATCGACCAGTGTCGAGTCGGTTGGAGCCGCTTGGTTGGGGTGCATGGCTTGTATCGGGTTGACCAACACGCAAGCAATGTCGCGACGATTGCGCAGCACCCGCAGCGTGTTCTCATGCATTTCACGCAGCGTCAGCGTGTGCTTAGACGGTGGCATCGGGTTACCAGGCCCTGGCTGTACATCATCCCACCAGCCATGGTACGCGCTGGTAAAGCGAACAATTTTTTGGCGTCCAGTTTGATAGCGTGCCAAGCGCACGGCTTGCATCACCGCCTCGGTGCCAGACATATGAAACGAGACCTCATCCTTGCCCGAAATCGCGCACAGGCGTCGAACATTGTCGAGTACGCAAGGATGGTACGAACCCAAGACCGGGCCCAGATCGCGCACCATCTTGCTGCCCTCTTCGATACAAGACTTGTAAAAATCCAAGCCAAACAAGTTCACGCCGTACGAGCCCGTCACATCGATCAAGCGGTTGCCATCCATATCGGTCAGCCAGACGCCATCACTGCTCGTCCAGAAGCTACCCATTTGAATGTGCTGTTGCAAGACTTCGCGAAACTGATAGGGCACCCGATAGTTGCTGATGAACTGCAAGTCAGAAATCATCGGTTTGCTAGCGGCTGTATGCGCCAGGGTCAACGCGCTGCGCGACCGCAGATCATTGCCCAGCGAGGCAAGCGCCTGACGCCGTTGCAGTACGACCTCTTGCGGCGCGCTATCTGCGTCAAACCATTTGTCATCAGAGTACGAGTAGCCAGGCAACCAACGGGTAATGCGCTTAGCCCAACGCAGGTGTCCCCCCAAAGACGGGTATTTCGCCACCGACAATTGCAGACGTTGCTTGATGCGCAACAACAGCCAAAGACCCACAGCAGTTGCAGCAGCGTATTGCATAACACTCAAAATTTGATCAGTCATAGTTTTGCCTCGAAAACTCCTTTTTATGACTTTAAAGTGACGAAATGATGAACATCAGTAAAGCCGTACGTAATGTCTTTGCCAATGAAGACCTCAATTTTTTGGTGACTAACCGAATTCCTAGGCTTGCTGTCACGCATTTCATGGGTTGGTTCAGCAAAATCAAGGTGGGCTGGGTACGAGACGCCTCGATCGGCACCTGGAAACTATTTACTGATCTTGATTTAAGCGAAGCTAAAAAACAACGTTTTGAAAGTCTTCACGATTGCTTTGTTCGGGAACTGCGTGAAGGTGCTCGGGTCATCGATCACCACCCAGAGGTGATGACGAGTCCTTGTGACGCCATCGTAGGCGCCTGTGGCAAGATCATTAATGGGCAAGTGTTTCAGGCGAAGGGGTTTCCTTATACCCTCACTGACCTCTTTGGCGCTCAAACCGACACTAGTGCTTGGGCCAACGGCCAGTACATCACCTTACGTTTAACCTCTGCGATGTACCACCGCTTTCATGCCCCTTATACCGGTGCGATGACAGCCGTACATTATCTTGCAGGCGATACCTGGAACGTAAACCCGATTGCCTTAAAGCGTGTCGAGAAACTATTTTGTAAAAATGAACGCGCAGTACTTTCGCTCGAACTAGGCGCACAAAAGCACAAGGTGGCGCTGGTTCCCGTCGCTGCGATCTTGGTGGCCAGCATCCGCTTACACGGCTTGAATACGCTATTTCATACACGCTACAGAGGACAGACTGATTTTGCTTGCAACGTAGCCTTTGAAAAAGGGCAAGAGCTTGGCTGGTTTGAGCACGGCTCGACCATTATTGTGTTCGCCCCAGAAGGGTTTTCCTTAGCTGACCAAATCTTGCCCGGTGCGCAGATCAAAATGGGGAGCCCGCTGATGCAGTTGCCACCCGAGCAGCAGGCGATGAGAACGACAAACCACGCTGCCCAAGCGAGCGCGCCGTGAGTCGTGGCTTCTATGTCGTCATCCTCGCGCAAACCTTTTCCTCGCTAGCGGATAACGCACTGTTCATTGCTGCGATCGCACTGATTCATCAATTAGAAGGACCGGTGTGGGTACCCCCTCTGATCAAATGGGGCGTTGCCGCCAGCTATGTATTGCTGGCACCATTCGTTGGCGCAATCGCCGACGCTTATCCGAAAGGCAAGGTGATGTTCACCACAAATGCCTTCAAAGTCATAGGATGCATCTTGATGTTTAGCTACGGCTTTTTTGGCTTGACGGCATCTGAGCAAATCATCTTAATCTGCGCGGCCTATGCAGTTGTCGGTACAGGTGCCGCCGCGTATTCGCCCGCCAAGTACGGCATCATCACTGAAATGTTGCCCCCCGAGAAACTGGTCGTCGGCAACAGCTGGATCGAAGGCATGACGGTCGTTTCTATCATTATGGGATCCGTTGTGGGCGGTTTGCTGGTATCGCCCGCAGTATCAGGTTGGTTACTGTCACACGACACTCTCAAGAAAATGGCCAATACACCTGCTGAAGTTGCGATCTTGATGATTGGTCTGTTGTACATCGCCGCCGCGCTGACCAATTTATTGATTCCAAAAACAAACGCCCAGTACCCGAAGCAGCATCAGCACCCCATTCGCCTCATCAGAGCCTTTGCTGTTTACACCAAGGTGCTGTGGACCGATAAGCTAGGTCAGATTTCACTAGGGGTCACAACCCTCTTTTGGGGGGCGGGCGCAACACTGCAACTGATTGTGATCGAATGGGGTCGCAGTCAACTAGGCTATCGCTTAGATCAAGCCTCAATCTTGATGGGCATCGCCGCCTTAGGTACCGTGCTGGGTTCGATTGCAGCGGCTCGCGTGCCGCTCAAGCAATCGCTTCGTGTCCTGCCGGTTGGGGCACTCATGGGGTTAGTCGTGCTCGTCATGCCGCTCATTTACAACGAGTGGGCCGTGTATGGGCTGTTGCTGGTCATAGGGATTTTGTCTGGCTTTTTTGTCGTGCCCATGAACGCTCTGCTGCAGCATCGTGGCCATCTTTTGCTGTCAGCGGGCCATTCAATTGCTGTGCAAAACTTCAATGAACAACTCAATATTTTATTGATGGTCTCGCTTTACAGCTTAATGTTGTGGCTAGGGATTTCAATCAACACCATCATCGTGATGTTTGGACTCTCGGTTGCGATCTTAATGCTTGTGTTGATCCGGTGGCATCAGACAAACCTTCGTAAGGATCCGAACCTACTCTCGCGTATTGGTGAACACGGCCAGGGTCAGGCGCTTTAGCTCTAACAACAGCAAACTTAAGCTGAGTCAGGGAGCCGGGGCGCTATTGACGCAAACACCCTAATCAAACCGGTAGGTTACACCCACCTGCACACGGCTGACATACTCGCCAGAACCGCCCCAAGCCGTTCCAATTGAACTGGCGTTGCGCTGGTAAGACAACCCAAAGCTCAGATCCTTGGTGGGCGAATACATCAAGGCGACAAGCCCATAGCGCGTCATTGATGGATCAGACTCACTCGGATTGGTGGTGATCCCGCCATCAAGCGCGATTTTCCATTCGGGTGAGATGTTCCAGACCGGTGCGAGCGAAACCGAATAAAGGTTGGTGCGATTTGCATCTTCGCTGAAGCCGACGGTGTACGCCTTGTTATACGGTGCGCGCAAATAGCCTGCGTTGAAATGCAACTCGTAGTTCTCACTAAATTGCGAAGCAACTAAGGTTAACCCGTAGTTCCAGGCTGCGTTACCGATGCCATATACTTGTTGCGAAGTACTTGAGGGCGCAATCAATTGAGGCCGCAGCGTCAGGTTCAAACCCGTCTCACCGTCGCCCATAAAGCGCCACTTCAAGTTCAAGGTGTAATTTCCAACGCGCGAAAAAGAGCCCAGTGGCTGCAAATAATAGGTAGACGTGAACTGCAGGTCAATGTTGTCAGTCAAGCCGCCTGAAAACGCGAACGGAAACGCTTTCGCGTTACCAGAACCCTCATAGTCTTGCCCTGAGCTCACACTGCCCGAGTCAGTCGAATTCTGCCCAACCTGCAACACCCTGTAAAAATATTGCTCGACCTGGTAGCCACCCTTGGCTGTGGTGCCAGCATCCTCGGTATTTAAGGGCATGTAGGCGTAAGCGGGAAGACACGCCAGAAACAGAGTCAGAGCAAAATATCTATCGCTGGCCAAACCACTTTTTTTTGTAAGCATTTATTTTTATTAAATAAAATTTTTTGATGTACTTTATTAACAGGATTGATGTACTAGTTCGATAGTAGTTGGGTTGCTTCCTTGTGTCAACTACAAAGCAACACTCAGACCGCTTGCGGTATCTGCCCACCAAGCGAAAACTTCAAACTTTGATCCAGAAAGTCGTGGGTGTGAACGAGTACCGTCTCGCCACTTATCAGTACCACACTATAGGCCGGTGGTTCGTGGCTGCCGGGAATATCGCCTTTGGCCTCAAAATCCAGCCAAACCTGATGGTTTGTGCCGCGCAGTGTCGAAAACGGTACCCCATGCCAACTACCCGAAATCGGACGATGCACGTGACCAAAAAATAGATGGCGCACTGAACCTAGATACGGGCGAAGCACCTGCAAAAACTCATCGCGTTGCACCAGTCCAATTCGATCCATCGGCTCTAGTGCCACCTCAAACGGCGGATGATGCATAAAAATATATTTTGGCGTGTCAGGCGAACGTGCAAGTTGTTCACGTAACCAATGCAAGCGGTTCGCACAATACCAGCCCGAATGTGTGCCCGGTTGATTGGTATCTAAAAACAAAAACTGTCCAACGGCGGTCTCTTGCACACCTTGCACAAAACCGTTTTCGTCTTCTAAGGCATCGCTAAACACACCACGAAACAATTCGCGGTTGTCATGATTACCCAAAATCAGCGTGTATGCAGGCTTAAGCTCAGCAAGGCTCGCATGCAGGGCGTGATACGCACCCAGTTGTCCCCAGTGGGTCAGGTCGCCAGTGATCACCACTTGATCTGCATCGGCGTGCAGGCTATTGATACTTGCCACAGCAAGGTTCAACCGCTCAAGGGGATTCAACCCATACAAGATTTGGCCAGGTTCGACTAAATGGGTATCTGTTAAGTGTATGAGTTTCATCTTGATCCTTGAGCGGGTGAGTCGGTTTACTGCCTGAACAACTCAGGCGTTTAGTCTATTGACGCGGTAAAAGTTTCTGGACTGAAGCGGTCATGTCATCCAACACCTTCTGCGGCTCTTTCGCACGGGTTCCCGAAACGATTGATTGCAAATGATCGTTAATGACATCCGTAATTTTCAAGCCGTTTTCACCCGGAAACGCATACCAGCCTGTCAGGTAAGGTAATTGCTTGACTGCCGTAAAGTGGTTAGGATTTTGCACATAAAAATCCTTCAGATATACGTCATTCGCAATCTTATTGGGTGGAATGTAACCAGTCGTTTTTGCCATAATTGCCGCACCCTCTGGGCCTGTTGCAAACTTTACGAACGCCCACGACGCGCTCTGTTTTTCAGGCGTCTTCGCGACGATCACAACAAGGTTGCCGCCAGCCGGAAGATTGCCGTTTGGCAAGACACTGGGATAGACCTGGGTCTTGAGTTCAAACTTGCTACCGATCATTTGCGTGATCTTGGTCAGGTCTGAGGTTGAGGTGAAGTGAATACCCGTCTTGCCCGCCACAAAGGCGCTTCGTGCATCAGGTTGCGCCAAGTTAGGCATACCGCCTTCATTGACTAAACTCGCGATCATATTGATCGCAAATTTTCCGGCATCGCTATTAAACGCAACCTTTGACTCGTCAGCATTAAGCATGGTGCCACCCTGACTAAACACTGGCGCCTGCCAAAGCCAGTTGCCTGTGATATCCCAAGAATAGGTCACGCCATGATGGCCACCCTCTAACGCTTTAATTTTTTTGGCTAAAACCAGCACTTCTGGCCAAGTTGTTGGCAAATTCGCGGCGTCACCACCAGCTTTTTTAACGAGGTCGAGATTGTAATACGAAATTGGCAACGAAATCGCAAACGGCAAACCGTAGACTTTACCTTGCGACGTGCCAATATCAAACATGGCTTTATGAAAACCTTGCTCGTTGAAATTCTTTTCAGCCGCGATAAATGCATCAAGTGGGACGGCGATTTTGCGATCGACTAGCACCCGCAAGCGATTTAAGCCTTGAAAGGTGACGTCAGGCAGTTGGTTGGTGACCGCCTCACGTAGAATTTTTTGTGTGCCTTCTTCGTAGCTTGCATAAGGCGCGCGGTAAACCAAAGTGATATCAGGGCGCACTTTAGAGAAAGCTTCTTTCAGCTGCTTGTGTGTTTCTTCAAATAACTCAGGGTAAGGATATTGAACAACAACCTCAGTGGCGGCAAAAGACAAAAGAGGCACGGCCAACAATGCAGTTTTGGCTGTCAGCGATAGCATTTTTAAAATCATAAAAACTCCAAAGAAAACGACTAAAAAAAAGAAGGTCCAACCGACTGCGACCCTGCACAAAAAACTTACTTCATACCCGTCATGGTGATACCTTGCACAAACCGGCGTTGCAGAAAGACAAATGCCACAAGCAAAGGAGTAATAATCACGGTTGCAGCAGCCATCAACGCACCAAAATCAGTGCCAGCATCATCGTTCCGAAAATGCACAACACCGAGCGGTGGCGTAAAAAGCGCCTGCTCATTCACGGCAATCAAAGGCCAAAAATAATCATTCCAGTGGGCGACCAACGAAAAAATTCCAAACGCTGTCAAGGCTGGATACGCCACCGGCAACATCACCCGCCATACAATGCCAAGCTCTGAGATGCCATCCATGCGAGCCGCATCCACCAAGTCGTCAGGCACAGTCATAAAAAACTGTCGCATCAGAAAAATGCCAAACACAGAGATCGTCCAAGGCAAAATTAACGATGCATAACTATTCAACAAGCCCAACTGATGTAGCAGCAAAAACACTGGAATCGCAACAGCGTGTGGTGGGATTAACAAACAGGCGAGCACCAAGCCAAAGACAAACTCTCGACCCTTCCAGCGCAGCTTGGACAAAGCGTAGGCCGCAGGCAGGTTCACAACCACTTGCAACAAAAAAATCGCAAGTGTGACAATCACGCCGTTGAGCAGATACTGGGCAAGCGGTGCCTTGGTAAAGGCCCTCGTATAGTTCTCGAGCCAAAACATTCGATCGGGCAGCCAGCGGATATGATCCACATAGATCTCTTCAGGCGGTTTGAGCGAGGTCAGCACCATCCAGACAAACGGAAATAAAACGACCGCGGCCAACAACAGCAGCACCACATGACGCAAGGCTCGACTAAGCATAGTGAACCTTCTTTTCAAGGTAACGGGTTTTAATCAGCGTCAGCGCTAAGACAATTGCCAAGAACACAATCGTCACTGCAGAGGCATAACCCGACTTAAAAAATTCAAACCCTTCGGCATACATGGTGTAAAGCAGCACCTCGGTTGACTTGCTCGGCCCCCCTTTTGTCAGGATCGCAACCGTGTCAAAGACCTGAAAAGAGCGGATCGCCGTGATCACCACCACGAAGAGCGTGACTGGCCCTAGTAACGGCCAGGTGACGAGACGAAAACGCTCAAGCGCAGTTGAGGCGCCGTCCATCGCCGCTGCATCATAGAGATGTCGCGGAATCGAGACCAGCCCAGCCAAAAACAAGACCATATTGAAACCAAACTGATTCCAGATCCCAATCGCCGCGAGCACCCACAAAGCAAGCCCTTCAGTGCGCAACCAATTATGGCCAGGCAAACCAAACTCTTTTAACAACAGATTTAAAAAGCCGAAGGTAGGGTGCAAAATGAATTGCCACGAGATCGCCATGGCAATCAGTGTTGCCATGACTGGCAAGAAAAAGATTGTGCGGTAAAAATCCTTAAAGCTTTTTTGCGCTTCAATCAGCAGTGCGACCCCTAACCCAAGCAACACAGAGGTCGGCACCACCACCACGCTATAAAGCGCGGTATTGCGCAACGAGCGCCAAAAATTTTTATCTTGATAGAGCTCGATAAAATTTTCAACGCCGATCCAGTTGAATGATTTTGCACCTAATTGATAGTCAGTAAACGACAAGCCCAACACTGCAAGCAGTGGGCCCAACAAAAACATTGCCATCAACAACAAGGCTGGGCCCAGTAAATAGAAGGGCGCCCAATTCATTTTGCCTCTTTGCTTAGACGCAAGCGGCTTGAACGTCTTCCTGTTCACGTTCACCTTTACGCCGTTTCGAGCGCTGGCGCTTCAGTCGCCACCGCGGCATCTTGCCAAGCTGGCTTCACCGTCAAGCGCGGCCCCTGCTCAGAGAACACCAGTGGCAGCATCAACAAAGAGACGCCGACGAAAGCACCGAGCTGGGCTCGAGGTGCCTGCGCCGCAAGACGCACGATGATTGGATCCTTTGCTTGTTTAGTTCGCACATGCACAAGCGTTTCAGAGCCTAAGTTCTCAAGATGCGAGACCACACCTTGCAGAGCAGCTTGCTCGACCGAAACCAGTGAACACTGCTCGCTTCTAAAGGCAATCACAACCCCTAGCCCATGCGGTGCATCCACATTCAGATCCAAATAACTTTGGGCCAAGGTCTCGTGTTCAGTCTCTGAGATTTCGAGCTTACCGTCGCGCACCCAGCCCTCAAGCATGTTGATCCGAGGGCTACCCACAAACTCAGCCACACGTAAATCACTAGGATTGCGATAAATTTCGTCAGGTGTGTCGTACTGAAGAATTGAGCCTTCGATCATCACTGCGATACGATCTGACATCGTCAGTGCTTCGGCCTGATCGTGCGTGACATACAAAAACGTCGCACCAAGCGTGCGATGCAGCTGCGAGAGTTCGCTACGCATGTGCACGCGTAATTTCGCGTCAAGATTGGATAAGGGTTCATCCATCAAAAATGCCTCAGGCTTGCGCACCATGGCGCGCCCGAGCGCAACGCGTTGACGCTGACCACCTGACAACTGGGCAGGCTTGCGGGGCAATAACGCTTGAATGCCAAGCGTGGCCGCAACTTCATGGATATCTTCGCGAATCTCTCGCTCAATCTTTTGCTGCAGGCGACTAAACAGACGCACACCGGGCAAACGCTGCCAAGCATTCAAACGGCGCATCCGCAGAGGGACAGCGATGTTGTCGTAGACGCTCAAATGCGGATAGAGCGCGTAAGACTGAAACACCATCGCAAGATCACGATCTTTCGGGTGCAGACGCGTCACGTCGTGCTGGCCCACCACGATCGAGCCGCGCTCTGCGACATCAAGCCCTGCGATCAAACGCAACAGTGTTGACTTGCCACAGCCCGAGGGGCCTAGCAAGGAGACAAACTCGCCATCTTTGATGGTCAGCGATATGTCTTGTAAGACAGAAGTCGAGCCAAAAGACTTTGAGATTTTTTGAATGACAATTGCGGACATGGCTCACACCTAAAATTCAAAGTGTGCAAACCATAGCAAGCGCATATGACCAACGCGTTGCAATGCAGCATATCTTTTGCGCGCAGCGCCGTCACAACGATGTCATCAAGCCCGTTTCACGCAAAGCATGTCTGAGTGACTAAATCATATTCAAGCGACGAATGCGTTGCGCGACGACTGCGGCGACAAGCGCTTTGAGCAAATCGCCTGGTAAAAAAACTACCATCGCCCAGCAGGCTTTGATCAGACCCATTTTTGTCACCAGCGCCAACCAGGGGATTCCGATTGCGTAAACCAACACGATCCCGCCCGCCATCGCTGCCAACGAATAGCGCGCAATTTGCCACCACGGTGTTGGCTTAAGCGTATCGTGCGAACTTGAATCTGCTTTTGACTTGTCATTGTGATCCAGCACAAGCGCCAGCCACCCAGTCACGACTGCGCCTGGGATCATACCCAACAAGAAGCCAGCAGTCGGGCCCGCCAACACGGCCAAGCCGGCTCGCCCGCCTGGCAATACCGGCAGACCTAACAAGGCAATCATCACATAGAGCAGCAACACGAGCCCAGCCCGTGTGGGCCCCAAGATTAAGCCTGCCAGCATGACACCAAAGGTTTGTAAGGTCAGGGGGACCGGCACAAGCGGCATCGGGATCGGAGGTACCAGACCCAAGGCAATGATGAGAGCAGTGAACAACGCAATCAATACAACATCTTTTGTTTTCAAATCAGCCTCTACTTGTTATCCGCAAATCTTCTGTTTTCAAATCAACCGCTATTGGCCGCGCGCGTCAATCGCCTCAGCAATTTCATCGGCGCGTCGCAGGGTACGAAGCAGCATCGGCACACCCATTGTCAGCGGACTCGGCGTCAAGCCTCTCGCGAGTTGAGCCTCGCGAATATCCTGCCACTGCACACCAAGCTCAGGGATCAAACGTAGTGTCAGCCCAAAGCCTAGTGCTACCTTTTCGGCATCGACCCAACCTAAACGTTGCAACGGCCCCAACAACCACACAACGACTTGCATCATTTGCGTCAGCGGCGTGGTCATCGAGACGACCAACGCTGCAAGCACCATCGTGAACAACCGCAAGACCATTTCAAAGGCTTGCAAGACGCCTTGAGACCAAACAGACAATCCGCCTAGCACTAGCAACATCCAAACGAGCGGGCGCAGCTGCTGCCAAACCTGCCGCAGCGATGCACCTGCACAGCGCACCGATAAGCATACTAGCGCACACGCCACCAATAAAAGCAGAGGCGAAGGCTCCCACATGAGTGCGCTGCTGCTCAACGCCAACACCGCCAACTTTAGGCCGGCGGGCGCACGGTGCAACCAGGTGTTACCTGGCAAATAAAGTGATCCAAGCATTTTTCAGTATTCGGTATTCAGTGTTCGGTGCTCAGTGTTCGGTGTTCAGTGTTCGGTGTTCAGTGTTCGGTGTTCAGTGCTCGGTGCTCAGTGTACGGTGCTCAGTGTTCAGTGTTGTGTGAACATCAGGCACACTGCGCTTGATACCAGGCCAGCGCCTCAGGTGGCGCGCCATCAAATGCCAAGCGCCCTTGATCAATCACCAGCACACGATTCATTTTCTGCATCAAGGCCAGATCGTGACTCACGACCACGGCGGGTTGCGGCAACCCCGCTAAATGCTGTTCAAACCGGTTACGCAAACGCAAATCAAGCTGGGTCGTGGGTTCGTCAAACACCAGTAGCTCTGGCTCAGTGGCGAGCACCGCGGCCAAGGCCACTAATTGACGCTCACCGCCCGAGAGCGTGTGTACGCTACGCTCGGTTAAGTGACCTACCCCCAACCGTTCTAACGCTTCTTGGGCCCGCAACGTGCGCCGTTTAGGGTCAGGTTCGCGCCGCTTAAGCCCAAATTCAATATCTTCATGCACCACTGGAAACACAATCTGATTATCGGGGTTTTGAAAGACAAACCCAACTTTACGGCGCACTGCCGCCACGTCGCGCCCGGTATCGAGCCCGTCCACGCAGACTTGACCCGTTTTAGGCAAAAGCAGGCCGTTAATCAACCTGACCAAAGAGCTTTTACCCGAGCCATTGGGGCCAAGGACACCAATGCGTGCCTCAGACAGGGTCAGATTCAGGTCGGCTAACACTAACCGGCCCTCGCGCTCGACAGAAACGTTTTTAAACTCGATTAACATGGAGGTCGATTATGCCCGAGAACCCTCGGCAAACACCCGTTACATCGTAAAATGCACATTGGTGGCGGTCTGCAACCAGCACAACGGCGGGTTTTGCCCCGTTATTCCAAAGAGTGACCGAGCGGGATCGAACTTTTACCAATTTGCCTAGAACTTTTTTCAAACTCTGCACTCGAAGCATCAACATGAAAAAAATCATCAAAACCGACGCCGAATGGAAAGCCCAACTTTCCTCAGAAGAATATTACGTTGCGCGCCAAAAAGGCACTGAGCGGCCGTTTACAGGGCGTTATTGGGATCACAATGAATCTGGCGTTTATCGTTGCATAGGCTGTAGCACCGCACTGTTCGCTTCTGACACCAAGTTTGATGCCGGCTGCGGCTGGCCAAGCTATTTTGTGGCTATCGACGGTGACAA
Organism: Alcaligenaceae bacterium; assembly: GCA_013205565.1. Taxonomy (GTDB): domain Bacteria; phylum Pseudomonadota; class Gammaproteobacteria; order Burkholderiales; family Burkholderiaceae_B; genus Zwartia. The sequence goes on from JABMMM010000174.1 coordinate 55,147, forward strand.
TGTGCGCGAAGAAACCGACAGCACGCACGGCATGCGTCGCACTGAAGTGTTATGCAATGTCTGCGACAGCCACCTTGGGCATGTGTTTCCGGATGGCCCGCCCCCAACCGGTTTGCGCTATTGCATTAACTCACTTTCACTGACTTTTGAGCCTCTCAAGCCTTAAGGTCATCCTCGCCCCGCGCGGCGAGGTTTTACAAAGCAAACCATGAAAAAATTCCTCTTTGACCTGTTTCCGCTGATTTTATTTTTTGTGGCCTACAAGTTTGCCGATATCTATGTCGCCACGGGCGTTGCGATGTCCGCAGCGATTTTGCAGATTCTGTGGATCAAATTTACGGGCAAGCCAATCGAGGGGATGCACTGGATCAATCTTGGCGTGATCGTGGTGTTTGGCGGCGCCACCCTTTGGTTTAAGGACGACGCCTTCATCAAATGGAAGCCGACCATGCTGTATTGGCTCTTTGGTGGCGTGTTGTTAATCAGTCAGCTACTTTTGGGTCGTAACCTGATGCAAAAACTGCTTGGCGAAAAAATCTCAATGGCCACGACGGCCTGGAACCGCCTGAACTTAAGCTGGGCGCTGTTCTTTATCGCCGCAGGTGCAATCAACCTCTTTGTTGCATTTTCGGGCTATTTCACCACGGATCAATGGGTCAACTTTAAGGTATTCGGACTGATGGGATTGCTCATTGCCTTTGTGATCGGGCAGTCGGTCTGGCTCGGCAAACACATTGAAAACAAAGACAGCGAACCTAAGCCATGACCGTTTTGCCACCTCACTCAGGCACTGCTCGCAGCAATCCCCATCTGACGCTCCTGCAAGAGCGTCTGGCCGCGCTTAACGCCAGCGAACTCGATATTCAAGACGAGTCTCATCTACATGCCGGGCACGCCGGTAATCCAGGCGGGGCCAGCCATTTTCGGGCCACGATTGTGGCCGAATGCTTTTCTAACCGGCCGATGGTTGCGCAACATCGTCTGGTGTATGATCTTGTGCGCGATTTAATCCCACACCCGATTCACGCACTTGCGCTCACGACTCGGGCGCCCTCCAAAGGAAATTCATGAAACGTATCATCATGCTCGCCGCCTCACTGGCGCTTGCAGCACCACTTTATGCACAAAATGTGGCAACCGTAAACGGCAAGCCAATTACCCAAGAAAGCGTCGATCAGTTTGTCAAACTCTTGGTCAGTCAAGGTCAGGGCGCTACCGACACGCCAGAGCTACGCGAGCAGGTCAAAGACGAACTCATTAATCGTCAAGTCATGGTGCAAGCCGCTGAAAAAGCTGGCATCGCCAAAGACCCCACCGTGGCGATTCAGCTCGAGCTCAGCCGTCAAGGGATTATGGTTCAGGCCTTAATGACTGATTACGTCAAAAAGAACCCTGTCACTGAAGCCACTGCAAAAGTCGAATACGACAAACTCAAAAAAGCCGAAGACGGTAAATTTGAATATAACGTGCGCCACATTTTGGTTGACGACGAAAAAGTCGCCAACGATATTCAAGCCAAACTCAAAGCCAAATCGGCGAAGTTTGAAGATCTTGCCAAGCAGTCAAAAGACACCGGCTCGGCTGAAAAAGGTGGTGATCTTGGTTGGGCGCCCAACACAAACTATGTTGAGCCCTTTGCTAAAGCAGTCGCCGCAACCAAAAAGGGTCAGCTCGCCACGGCACCGGTTCAGTCACAATACGGCTGGCACGTGATTGAAGTCATTGATGTTCGCGCCATTGAGTTTCCACCCTTTGAGCAAGTTCGCCCTCAGCTCGAAGAGATGATGAAGCAAACTGCCCTATCAACCTTTCAAGCCGAACTGCGCGGCAAGGCAACGATTAAGTAAGCTAAGGTTAGGCTAGCCACTGAGGTGATTAAAGGGCGTCTTCCAAAGACGCCCTTTTCTTTGTTTAATTTTGCGCCAACAACGCGCGCAAGCCGTCTTCGTCAAGCACGACCACCCCTAACTCACGCGCCTTTTCAAGTTTGCTGCCAGCATCAGCACCGGCGACCACAAAAGAAGTTTTTCTTGAAACTGAACCCGTCACTTTGCCTCCCGCGGCAACGATCAGGCTTGAAGCGTCTTCGCGTGACCATACGGGTAGCGTACCCGTCAGCACAAAGGTTTTTCCAGACAAACCGGCGCTGCGCGCAGCCACCTCAGCGGCAGGCTCAACGCCTTGCTCGCGCAGAGCGCGCACAATCTCTTGGTTGTGCGCTTCGGCAAAAAAGCGGGCAATCGAACCTGCAACCACAGGCCCGACATCGTTGACGCCTAGTAAGGTATCCACGCTTGCCGTCATCAACCCTTCGATCGAGCCAAAATGCAACGCCAAATCGCGCGCGGTGGTTTCACCCACATGGCGAATCCCCAAAGCAAAAATCAAACGCCCAAGCGGCGGTTGTTTAGCTTGCTGTATCGCTGCAATCAAATTGTCTGCTGATTTTTGCCCCATGCGTTCAAAACCCGCAAGCTCAGCGGCTTGCAGCGTAAAGATATCTGCCAGCGAATGAATACGCGCGCGATCTACGAGCTGTTCGACAAGTTTTTCGCCTAAGCCCTCAATATCAAGTGCCTTGCGCCCCGCTGCGTGAAGCAAACTTTGTTTGCGCTGGGCAGCACAAAACAAACCACCCGTGCAACGTGCGATTGCCTCATCTTCAAGACGCTCAATTGCAGAGCTGCAAACCGGGCAAGCCGTTACCATCACAAACTGTGGTGCAAACGCAGGGCGTTTTTCAAGCACAGGGCCAACGACCTCGGGGATGACATCACCGGCACGACGCACGATGACCGTATCACCCACGCGTACGTCTTTACGACGAATTTCATCCTCGTTATGCAAGGTGGCATTAGTGACGGTCACGCCCCCGACAAATACAGGAGACAAGCGCGCCACCGGCGTAATCGCACCCGTACGCCCAACTTGTACCTCAATGTCTAGAAGCGTGGTGAAGGCCTCTTGCGCCGGAAACTTATGCGCAACGGCGAAGCGCGGCGCGCGCGCAACAAAACCCAAGATACGCTGGGCATCGAGGTCATTCACTTTATAAACGACACCATCAATGTCGTACGGCAAGCTCGCACGACGCAGGCCGACTTGTTCGTAATAGCGCAACAGGTCAACAGCGCCTTGTGCCACAACATGTTGACTCACGTTCACCGGCAAGCCCAAGCGCGCCATCCAGTCAAGCATGTCACTGTGTTTGTCTAATTGCAAACTACCGACATCACCCCAACCATAGGCAAAAAATCTTAAAGGGCGCTGGGCTGTGATGCGAGGATCAAGTTGTCGCAGGCTACCAGCCGCTGCGTTACGCGGATTCACAAATATTTTTTCGCCGCGCACGCGCTGAGCTTCATTTAAAAGATCAAAATCAGCCAGATTCATAAAGACCTCGCCGCGCACTTCAAGCACCTCGGGTATCTCGTGAGGCTGGCCCGTTAAACGCAAGGGAATCGACTTGATCGTACGAATATTGCTGGTGACATCTTCACCGGTTTGCCCATCACCGCGCGTCGCAGCCTGCACCAGCGCGCCTCGCTCGTAGCGCAAATTAAGCGCCAAACCATCAAGCTTGAGCTCGCAAAAATAGTCAACTTGCAAAGCACCACTGAGCTTGCCTGCGGCTTTGAGCGTATCGGCAACTCGTTTGTCAAAAGCATGCACGTCTTCAGGTTCAAACGCATTACCCAGCGATAACATCGGCACGGCATGGGTCACGCTGCCAAAGGCCGTTAACGCTGCGGCACCCACGCGCTGCGTGGGTGATTCTGGCGTAATCAATTCTGGATATTTTGCCTCAAGCGCCAGCAGTTCACGCATTAGCAGATCATATTGCGCATCACTGGCTTGGGGCGCATCGAGGACATAATAAGCGTGATTATGACGCTCGATCTCGCGGAGCAACCACGCCGCGCGCGCTAAGGGTTCGGTCATCCCGCGCACCAACTGGCGTTAAACAAATACGCGCAAGGCGCGCGCGCCACCAGCATGAAAGCCAGCGTGTTCAAGGTTGACGTAGACGGTTTTTAGTTGCTCGTCAATTAAAGACTCGGCGCCAGGCTGCAGCCCGCGATCTTGATCATCGACCAACTCAGCGCCCAAGCGTCGCGCGAGTTCTTGTCCGATTTCTGTCATACGGCCAAACGCACGCGTATCAACGGGGCTGCGCGGAACATCGAGCAACAGACTTAAACGATCTACGCCAGCCATCCCCGCATCAAACGACTCTTCGTCGGCGCGCGAAAGCGTAAAACAAACAAAGCCATGATCGCCCAGCCAGGCGAACCGACCTTGGTACGCCACGAAACCCATGGCCTGCGCGGCCTGAGTCACATCGGCCACCGAACGCACGCCGGTCAACAGCAGCGTCAAGCCCACTTGCGTGTCGAGCCCTGCACAGACCTGATCCAGGCGCTGCGCCAGCGCAACCACTTGCTGCTGTTCGGGGGCCTCAAGCGTGCACTCAAACTGATCAGCTAAGGTTTGAGCACGTGTAAAAATTTGTGACCACTCAATCGCACTTAAGGGACCACTACGATTGGCTAACAACACCGCTAACTGCACCGAGAGATACTGGCCTTGGGGGTCGATCTGTAACGCGTGCTGGCCCTCACTGTTTTCGACAAAAATTCTGACCGCTTTGCGGCCAGCCACCCGCAGTGGCATGAGCAAGGGTGCAAGATCTTCGCCTGTCATGGGGCCTTGAAAACTTAACTCAATGACTGCCTCAGTGGCCGAGTCTGGCTCTTGCGCATCGGCATTTTGCGCGCTGGGCGTACCCCCGGTGAAGGGTAAGACCACGCCCCCGACGCCCAAGCCGGGCTCGCGGCGCACACCGTCACTTGAACCGCCATCGCCAAAAAGAGGATCTTGCTCAATTTTTGGTAACTCGGCCTGCATGCGCCTGCGCACACGTAAATCTTGAAACCAATTAAAGCCCAGCAGCAACAAGATGACCGCTGCACCCAAGACAATCAAATAGAGTTGCAACTCGCTCATATATAAGCCCTAGAATTAAGCCGCTTCGGCTGCAAGTTGCAGTGCCGAATCGATATCAACTGCCACAATTCTTGAGACACCTTGCTCTTGCATGGTGACACCAATCAGTTGCCGTGCCATCTGCATGGCGATCTTGTTATGCGAGATAAACAGAAACTGCGTGTGCTCTGCCATACTGCCAACCAAATTAGCATACCGCTCAGTATTGGCGTCATCAAGCGGCGCGTCAACCTCATCGAGCAAGCAAAACGGCGCTGGGTTGAGTTTAAACAACGCAAAGACCAGCGCTGTCGCGGTAAGCGCTTTTTCGCCCCCCGACAGCAGATGAATCGAGGTAGTGCGTTTTCCGGGTGGCTGAGCCATGACTTGCACACCGGCGTCTAAAATCTCGTCGCCCGTCATGATTAAGCGCGCCTCGCCTCCGCCAAAAAGCTTGGGAAACAACTCGCCAAAGTGCGTATTCACCTCGTTAAAGGTGTTTTGCAACAAATCACGGGTTTCACGATCAATCTTGTGGATTGCGTCTTCGAGGGTATTGATGGCTGTTTGCAGATCCAAAAACTGCGCATCAAGATAGCTTTTACGTTCGCGCGACTCGTTGAGTTCGTCTAGCGCCGCCAAATTCACGGATCCCAGACTTTCAATTTTTTTAGTGATGCGTTGAACTTCAGTTTGCAGCCAGGCCGGGCGCGACCACTCTTGGGGTTGGTCAGCCAGAGAGGCCTGCACGGCCGCGCGGTCGACCTGGCGCTCGTTGAGTTGCTCTGCAAATTGTTCGGCAGCCAAACGAGCCGCTTGCTCTTGTAACTGCAACTGCATAATACGTTCTCGACGCGGTTCGAGAGACCGTTCAAGCGTCAGACGCTCTTCGTCAGCCTCGCGTAGCTGGGCGGCCAACGTATCCATCTCGATGCGAGCCAGACCCAGAACCTCTTCGCGTTCCGCTCTCAATTCGAGGGTGTCTTGTAGACCCGCCTCGGCCGCGGCGGCATCCAGCGTGGTGAGCTCGGCCTCAAGGCTTAGCAGCTCTTGTTGTGCCCGTGTGTTTTGTTCGGTGGCGAGTTGCAAATTACGTTGCAGCTCAGCGATACGAGACCGAATCCCGCGTTCGTTAAATTCAGCCTCTTGCGCACCGCGTTCTTGATCACGCAGGAGATTGCGCGCGGTGTCGGCTTCGTCAGCCAGGGCTTCGCCCGCAAGCTCGGCCTCAGAGTAAACCTCTTGCAAGGTAGCGATCTCGGTATCGAGTTCTTCGAAACGCGTCTCGGCCTCTAGCTTGGTGGCCGTTAATTCTTCTTGTTGCGAAGCCACCTCTGCCAGATCTTGTTCGAGTCGCCCCGAGCGATCACGGGTTTGCTCAAGCTGCTGCTGCAAGCGCGTGTGTTCAAGCTGTACATCATGCAGGCGACGGGTGATTTCACCCACCCGCTGGCGCAACGGTGGCAAGGCCTGCGAAACCTGCTGCCAGGCGGACTCTGCCCGAGCAACTGCCGAACGCGACTGGTCAGCGATCAGCTGGCGTGCTTTGATTTCGCGCTGCAGGTTTTCGATCTCTTGCTGGCGCGCTAACAGACCCGCCTGCTCAGAATCTGCTGCATAAAAGCGCACGCTGTGTGCATCGACCAAATGTCCGCCCTGCACCACGAGCAAAGCGCCCGCTGCAAGCGAGGCGCGCTGCGCCAGGGCCTCGGTCATATCTTTAGCGATAAAGACGTGCCCCAGCCAAGACTGCAAGAGCGTGCGCAGTTCAGGGTCGCTGATGCGCAATAAGGTCGTCAACGGTGTGAACCCAGCGGGCGCGGGTGCAGCCGCGGCTGCCACAGGTAACTGATAAAACGCCAAACGTGCGGGGGGTACATCGGCCGCGAAAGCGCGCACCCAATCTAAGCTACGCACCTCAAGACCGGTCATGCGTTCGTTGAGCACGGCTTCGATCGCGGTCTCCCAGCCGGGCTCGACCTGAATCTTTTGCCATAAACGACCCAGAGTCGTCAGTTCGTGCTTAGCCAGCCAGGGCTCAAGCGCACCCTTCTTTTGTACGTCTTCTTGCAGACGCACCAACGCCGATAAGCGAGCGTCTAAGCGCGCCAGGGCTTCGGCCTCGGCTAAGGCGGTTTGCTGCGCCTGATTGCGTTGGGTGTCGGCCTGCGGCAAACGATCTTCGAGTTCGACGAGTTTGGCTTGCGCCTCGTCGAGCAGCTCTTCAACAGACACTTTGTCGCCCGTGAGTTGCCCGAGTTTGGCTAAGTCTGGCGACTCAACGCCTTTGAGTTCTTGCGTTAAGCGCTCGCGGCGCAGTTCAAGTGCCTGCAGTTGCCGGTCAGCATCGCGCTGCGTTTGTGCGGCAAGTGCCAGACTTTGTTCAACCCGAGCAAGATTCACGCGTAACTCTTCGCGTGCAAAAGCCGCCTCGCGCACGCGCGACTCGATCTCGGGCAAACCGGCTTGAGCGACCAACGCTAGTTCTCGTGCTTGCTCAGCGCGCGCAGCGCTGGTCGCGAGTTCGTCTTCGCCATCCAGAATTTGCTGCTGACAATGCTCGCGCTGAGATTCCCATTCGGTAGTTTGCACTTGCAATTGCGCGCGCCGTGTTTGCACCCGATTACGAGACTCGACCACGTGTCGGATCTCGGCCTCGAGGCTGCTGACTTTTGCGTTGGCTTCGTATAAAGCACCCTGCGCGGCATGCACCGCGTCACCTGCCGCATAGTGGGCTTGACGGCGTGACTCTAACGCGGCCTCGCTTGCCCTTAAAGCAGCGGTAGAGGCCTCGAGCTCGGTATGCGCGCGTTCGATATTTTGTTGAGTCGCCTCACGCTCTTTTTGAGCGGCGGCCTCTTTGAGAAACCAAAGGGCGGCTTGCTTGGCCTCACCTTCGCTTTGCAAGCCACGATATTCGCGTGCGACTTTGGCCTGACCCTCAAGTTTTTCGAGTTGCGAACCCAGTTCACGCAAAATATCTTCGACCCGGACTAGATTTTCGCGCGTGTCAGACAAGCGGTTTTCGGTTTCGCGACGGCGCTCTTTGTAGCGCGACACGCCAGCGGCTTCTTCGAGATACACACGCAACTCTTCTGGCTTGGCCTCGATCAGGCGGTTGATCATGCCCTGACCAATGATGGCGTAGCCACGCGAGCCTAACCCGGTTCCCAGAAAAATATCGTGTACGTCGCGACGGCGCACTTGCTGATTATTAATAAAGTAACTACTGGTGCCATCACGGGTTAAAACTCGACGCACGGCGATTTCGCCATAACTCGCCCACTGCCCGGTGGCGCGACCGTCGGCGTTATCAAATACCAATTCGACCGAGGCCCGCGCAGAGGCTTTGCGTTGGCTTGAACCGCTAAAAATCACGTCTTGCATCGACTCGCCACGCAGCTCAGAGGCGCGACTTTCGCCCATGACCCAGCGTACAGCATCAATGATGTTCGATTTACCGCAACCATTGGGGCCCACGACGCCGACTAACTGGCTGGGGGTCGGGATCACGGTCGGATCGACAAAGGATTTGAAGCCGGCAAGTTTGATCTGAGTCAGGCGCACAATAGATTGGACACAATAGGGAAGTTGAATACCCCTGATCATAACGCAGCCTGAGAGCAATTTAGCCTGATCCGGGGGGCGAAATTCTGCGTGACGGCTCCTGACTAACCAAGGGCAATCCCTCATTCACTTTTCTTGCAAAATCCCGCACAGTGACCTGCCCTCGCTGCGCCCAGATACCGACCACCACTCGGTATACTTAGCACAGAGAGACAGGGCGAGTGCAGCCCTCAAACGCTCAGAATTCTCGATTGAACCCTTTTTAAAAGAAGCACCACTTTGAACAGAGGCTTTTATACGGTCATGGCGGCGCAGGCGCTATCTTCGCTTGCTGACAATGCGCTTTTTATCGCCGCAATCGCGCTGATTCAACAGCTTCAGGGGCCCGACTGGATGGCGCCCATGATGAAGTGGTGGTTCGCAGCCTCTTACGTCTTGCTCGCCGCGTTTGTCGGGGCGATTTCGGACTCGTACCCAAAAGGCCGAGTCATGTTTGTGACCAACGCCATCAAGGTCAGTGGCTGCGTGCTGATGTTTTGTTACGCCTTTTTGGGCTTGTCGGCGGGTGCGCAGGTCAACCTGGTGTGCGTGGCCTACGCGGTGGTCGGAATTGGCGCAGCCGCCTACTCGCCCGCCAAATACGGAATCGTCACTGAAATGCTGCCCCCCCTAGAGCTTGTTAAGGGCAACAGCTGGATCGAGGGCCTGACAATCTTATCCATTATTTTGGGTACGCTGGTAGGGGGCGTGCTAGTTTCGCCAGGTGTATCGGCCTGGTTACTCTCGCATCCTTGGCTGCATAGCGTCGTGTCGACCCCCGCCGAGGCCGCTATTTTGGTCATCGGCCTGGTATACGCTGCAGCTGCGATTTGCACGCTGATGATTCCAAAAACCAATATCCAATATCCCAAACAGCAAAAGAATCCGCTTGCTCTTATGACTGCTTTTTGGGGCTATGTTCGCATTCTCTGGAAAGATAAACTCGGGCAAATTTCGTTGGCAGTCACCACCTTATTTTGGGGTGCGGGTGCCACACTGCAATTATTGGTCATTGAATGGGGCCGCAGCCATCTGGGCTACCGGCTCGATCAGGCCTCGATCTTAATGGGGGTGACTGCCATTGGCACCATTTTTGGGGCCATGCTCGCTAGCCGAGTCACCCTGCCGCGCGCGTTAACGGTGCTGCCCTTAGGCGTGGGGATGGGATTTATCGTGCTCTTAATGCCCTTGGTGCAGTCGTCTTGGACGATCCATATTTTAGGGGTTGATTTGCCGTGGGCTGCCTATATTTTGCTGATCTTAATTGGCTTAACGTCGGGCTACTTTGTGGTGCCCATGAACGCGTTGCTACAGCACCGCGGCCATGTTTTACTTTCTGCAGGGCATTCAATCGCAGTTCAAAACTTCAATGAACAGCTCAACATCTTGCTGATGGTGGCGATCTATACGCTACTGCTTTGGCTGAATTTTTCGATTAGCTTCATCATCGCAATCTTCGGAATGCTGGTGGCAAGCCTGATGCTGGTGCTAATGCGTTGGAATCAGCTCAACCTCAAACGCAACCCTGGCCTGTTAGACGAAATCGGTCAGGAAGGACACGGCAAAGCGCTTTGAATTCTGCGGGTAAGCGCTTTGAATTCTGCGGATAAGCGCTGTGCAGGCAAGCGCTTTACAGGCCCGCACGTAGCAGGCCCGCACGCAGTGCGACTAGCGCAGTGAACGCAGCAACTGCAGATCTTGCCAGGCTGCGGCTTTATCTGCAGGGTGATTCAGCAGGTGCCCGGTATGGTAACTCGCCACTAAGGCAATGCGTTGACCGCCCACTTCAAGGTGATGCACCCGTCCGCGCAAATTTTGCAAGGGCTCATCCTTGTTCAAAAGCGATTGCGCCACGTCGCGCCCCAGCGCCAAAATACTAAAGGGTCGCACTAACTCGAACTGGCGCAGCAAATAAGGTTTGCATGCCGCGAGTTCTTCGGGCTGTGGGCGCCGGTTACCCGGCGGACGGCATTTGACCAGATTGGCCAAATACACATCGCGAGTGCGAGCACGGCCAATCGCCGCTAACATTTGATCAAGCAGGGCACCAGATTCAGTTAAAAACGGCAAGCCTTTGCGGTCTTCTTGTTCGCCCGGACCTTCACCAACCACCATCACAGCGGGTTGCGTCACGCCCTGACCCATCACAATCTGTTCACGCTCACGGCACAGCCCGCAAGCCTGGCAAGCGCTGGCGGCTAACGTCAACGCTTGAAGGTCGGTTGCGGCACCGGCCGCTGCCGTCGTCAGCGCCGTCATTGCAGCGATCGCTACTGCGCTAACGGGGGCTGCGACCTGATGGCGTTGCGACGCCGCGCCACGAGGCGAGCCACGAACCAGTGCGGGTGCGGGTGCAGGTGCGGCTGCGGCTGTGGCTGTGGCTGTGGCTGTGGTCGCGGTTGCGGTCGCGGTCGCGCTGGTGGCGGCGCTGGTCGCTGCAGCAGGCGCAGCCGCCGGCTTGGGCTCGGGTAGAGGGTCCGCAGCCACCGGCGCGCTGGCTGCCACTGCCACGGCGGCTGCCGCTGAGGCGGCTGAGGCGGCTGAGGCCGCGGCTGCGGCCGCTGCAGCCTGGGCCATCAGCGCCGCAGCGTTGGCATCGCCTGGCAGGTGCCGGCCAG
>JABMMM010000175.1 GCA_013205565.1 Alcaligenaceae bacterium
GCCGCAGCCAGTGCAAAATAAGTCAGGATGCCGTCAGCACCAGCCCGCTTAAAGCCTAAGAGCGTCTCCATCATGACTTTGTCGTGATCCAGCCAGCCGTTAGCCGCAGCTGCCTTGAGCATGGCGTACTCGCCGCTTACTTGGTAGGCGAAGGTGGGCACTCGAAACGCGTCTTTGATTCTGCGAAGCACGTCTAAATAAGGCATGCCAGGCTTGACCATGACCATATCGGCGCCTTCGCGTAGGTCGGCGGCTACCTCACGCAAGGCCTCGTCAATGTTGCCCGGATCCATTTGGTACGTCAGCTTATTTGATTTGCCCAAGTTATTTGCCGAGCCGACGGCATCTCTGAAAGGTCCGTAGAAGGCGCTGGCGAATTTGGCTGAATAGGCCATGATGCGCGTGTGGATGTAGCCATTTGACTCAAGCGCCTCGCGAATTGAAGCAATACGGCCATCCATCATGTCGCTAGGCGCCACAATATCGACCCCGACTTGGGCCTGAATCAAGGCCTGTTGGGTCAGAATTTGTACGGTGATGTCATTCATGACGTAGCCGTGCGCGTCAATCACTCCGTCTTGGCCGTGACTGGTGTAGGGATCCAGCGCAACATCGGTCAAGATGCCAAGTTCAGGAAAGCGCTTTTTAAGTCCTAAGACTACGCGCGGGATCAAGCCCTCGAGGTTAAGGGCCTCGCCACCTTCGGGCGTTTTAAGCGAAGGGTCAATGACCGGAAATAGCGCCATCATTGGCACGCCGAGTTTGACGCACTCATCGGCGACAGGCAGCAGGGTGTCAAGCGAATAACGTAATACGCCTGGCATCGAGTCGATTGGCTGTTTAACTTTTTTGCCTTCGGTGACAAATACCGGATAAATAAGGTCATTAACCGAAAGTGAGTGCTCGCGAACTAGCCTGCGAGAAAAATCATCATGGCGCAGGCGGCGGGGGCGACTCGCCGGATAGTCGGCAAGAATAAGGTGTGGTGTTGTCATGGTACGACCTGTGGTGAGATCCAGTTTTCGATTTGCAAGGTGGCCTCTTCGAGACCGATCCGAGCGGTAGCAGAGAAGGGGATGGCGTTAAGCGCGCCAATATCCTCTAGTTCTTTTTTGACAGCATAGACCGCTTTAATGCGCTGTCCGTAAGGAAACTTGTCGGCTTTGGTCAGCAAGGCCAGCACCGGGCGGCGCGTGGGCGCGATCCAGTTGGCGAGTCGTCGATCAAGCTCGGTGACGCCTCGTCGAATGTCGATGAGCAACACGATACCCGCTAAAGACTCACGGCTTTGAAGATAGCCGCCCAGAATATCGGCCCACTCTTCGCGTGCCCGATGGGCGACAGCTGCATAGCCGTAGCCGGGAAGATCAACCAGGTAGCCCAGGCGTTCGTCTGGTGCTAAAGAGTCAGGCAACCCAAACATATTAATCAGCCGGGTGCGCCCTGGGGTCTTGCTTGAAAACGCCAAACGCTTTTGATTGGTTAACACGTTAATGGCGGTCGACTTGCCGGAATTTGAGCGCCCCACAAAGCAGACTTCGGGGGCGCCAGGCTCGGGCAATTGGTCGAGTCGGGCCGCTGAAGTAAAGAACGAAGCGTGTTGCAAGAGGGACACTGTAGGGCCTAAAAGAATCAGTACAGGCGCTATTGTATAATCGCAGGTCTAAAACAGCGGTTTTTTGTGAATGTGGTGTCTTTTGTCCCACTCGGCGTCGAGGTCTTCAATGAAGTATTTGTTGTCTAAGGTCATGCTTGCGAGCTGTTTAGTGCTCGGTGGCGCTGCCCTATCTCCCAGCATCGCGGCCGAGCCCGCAGCAGGCATTGTCAAGCCCGACGCTGCAAAGGGTGCCACGCTTTACGAACAAGGCGATGCAGCGCGAGGTGTCGTGGCCTGCGTGTCGTGCCATGGCGCAGCGGGCAACAGCACAATTCCTGTAAATCCAAATCTCGCCGCACAATCGCACGAATACCTTTACAAACAGCTCAACGAGTTTCGCCCAAAGCCTGGTGCAACTGAGGCCTTGCGTAAAGGCGTCGACGGCGCACCCTCGGTCATGACCGCAATGGGAGCCTCGCTTACCGAAGCTGATATGCGTAATTTGGCGGTTTATCTTACCCAACAAAAGCTCACCGAACCGGCAACCGCCACCAATCCAAAGCTGCTTGAGCGTGGCCAAAAGATCTGGCGCGCTGGTATCCCCGACCGTAACGTGCCTGCCTGCGCGAGTTGCCACTCACCAAACGGGGCCGGTATTCCTGGTCAATATCCCCGCTTGGGCGGTCAACATCCAAGCTATATCGAAGAACAGTTAAGGTTATTTCGCGCTGGGCATCGTGCGAACGGACCGATGATGAACCAAATCGCCGATCGAATGTCTGATTCAGACATCAAGGCCGTCTCTGATTACGCCGCCGGTTTGCGCTAATAGTCTGCGTGAAAACGACGTAAATAAGGGGGGGTCGAAAGACGCCCCTTTTTTTTGATAAATACCGTGACCACACCACAGCCACCCACTCAAGCAATCGATAGTGAGTCTTCGCCCAGTGCGCAACTGGGTGCTAAGCGGGCCGCCTCTAGTCTGACCAATACGCTTGAGCTCTTAAGTTCGATGCGGTTTTCGATTAGTTTGTTGGTCTTTATTTGTATGGCCAGCCTGATCGGCACCGTCGTTGCACAGGGTCGGTCAGCCAATACCTATATCGATCAATTTGGGCCCTTCTGGTTTGAGGTGCTTGATCGCTTTTCACTCTGGCATATTTATAACAGTTGGTGGTTTTTAGTCACGATGGCGTTTTTGGTGCTGTCAACGAGTTTGTGTCTGATCCGTAACGCGCCGAAAATGTTGAAAGAGACGCGGTCTTTCCGTGAGAATATTCGGGCCTCAAGCTTGCGCGCGTTTCATCACAAAGTCGAACTTGATACCGTGCGCGAAGTCAGTTCGGCCACCGCTTCGGTGCAAGCGTGGTTACAGCGCCAGGGCTATGCCGTGCGTCAACGCGCCGATGGCGATTCCCTGCTGCTCGCCGCCAAGCGCGGGAGCGGTAATCGTTTAGGATACATTTTTGCGCATGCGGCGATCGTGATTATTTGTGTCGGCGGCCTGCTCGACAGCGAGTTGCCGATTCGCCTTCAGGTGTGGTTATTTGGCAAGACTCCGATCGTTGAAAACATGATGATCGCCGATGTGCCTGAGCGTGGCCGTTTATCGGTCAATAATCCTAGCTTTCGTGCCAACGTGCTGGTGCCCGAGGGTAGCGCGCGTGGTTCGGCAATTATTACCGTCGACGACGGGGCCTTAGTGCAGCCCCTGCCCTTTACGTTGACGCTCAAAAAGTTTGTGGTCGATTATTACTCAACTGGAATGCCAAGCCGGTTCATGAGTCAGGTTGAAGTCACTGACCCCGATACAGGTAAAAAGTTTGACGCCAACATCGAAGTTAATGAGCCCTTGCACTTCAAAGGCGTCACCGTTTATCAGTCAAGCTTTGACGATGGCGGTAGTGAAGTCGAGTTAGTAGGTTACCCGTTGGCGGGCCCTAGCGCCGCCACGTTTGCTTTGAAAGCCTTAGTCGGACAGGCCAGCGAGATTGCGTTAGGCACCTCAGGGCAAAGCGTCAAGGCCGAGGTGACTAAATTGCGCACCATCAATGTTGAAGATCTAACTGCCGGCGAGCCATCAGCGCCTAAAGAGTTTGGTGAACACGTTGCGTCGGTCACAGGAAGTGCGGCCGGCAAAAAAAATAAAAATCTGCGCAATATCGGCCCAAGTGTTGAGTATCGGTTGACCGATGCAAGCGGACAAACTACGACCTTTAACCAATACATGTTGCCGGCCGAACTCGATGGCTCGCGCGTATTGTTGGCAGGCATTCAAGAGTCGGGACGTTCTGGCTTCAGATATTTGCGTATGCCTGTAGACGAGCTCGATACGGTGGGCGAGTTTATGCGTGTGCGCGCCGCACTCGCGAGCCCAGAGGATCGAAGAGAGGCATCGCGGCGTCTGGCGCGAACCTATCAGGGAAGTGTGACAGATCAACAAGCGTTGCAGACTTCTGGTGAGCGCGCGCTCGACACCTTTGCTGAAGGTGGCTTACAGGCGATTTCGCGGTTCCTCGAGACTAATGTGCCACTTGCAGAGCAGCAGCGGGCTGCCGATATCGTGCTTCGCCTGTTGGGCTCGTCGATGCATGAGCTTCGAGGGTTGACACGCGAGCGCTCTGGCTTGCCCGCCTTGGGTACGTCTACGACAGAGCTTGAGCTCGCGGCGAACTGGTCGCGCCTAGCGGTTGCTGCGCTGTCGGATTTGACGTTGTATCCGGCGCCCTTGATGTTGACCTTGAAGTCGTTTAACCACATACAGGCCAGTGTGTTTCAAGTGAGCCGTACGCCCGGGAAATGGATTGTCTATCTGGGCTGCTTGTTCTTAGTGGTGGGCGTGTTTACGATGTTTTATGTACGCGATCGCCGAATTTGGGTCTGGTTGCGTCCGGCAGAACACCTAAATGGCACCCGTGTATTAGCGGCGATGACATCGCAAAAGCGTACACTCGATTTCAATCGTGAGTTCGACCGCTTTAAGCTGGCGCTCGATAAATTAAGCAAAGTCAGTTAAGACAGGCTCACAAGGCACAACGTCGCGCCACACTTGTGCCCGTAAATCCACCCGCGCAAGACGGCCACTTTTTTATCGTATCGGGAACCCTGTTATGACGAATTCACCCGCCACCGCACGAAATGCTTGGGATGATCTCTCTGAGTCGGGCGATGGGCGCGATCAGCGCGGTCGCCCTAATTGGTCAGACGTTTTGTTCTTTGTCGGTTTGGCCTGCGCCGCAGGCTACGCTCTCAACACGTTTAGCCAGGCAATGGACTACTACGAGCAAACCATCTTGGTGTTGGTGGTGCCGCTGTTGGTCTGGTTAGGCTGGCTCTGGAGACCGCTGCGCGCGTTGCTGGTGGCCGCGAGCCTGGCAACAGGTTTGGCGCTCTGGCTATATCAAGGAGACATTGCACGTGCTGAGCAAGTTTTTTTTCTAAAATATTTGTTTTCTTCGCAATCGGCGATTTTGTGGATGTGCGCGCTGTTTGTCGTGGCCACTTTTTGTTATTGGTTGGGTTTGGTGAGTCCAACCTCGGCGTGGCTCGGAACCGCCTTAAGCTGGGGGGCCGTGTTTGCGGGTACCACGGGCATGTTGGTGCGCTGGCGCGAAAGCCATTTGTTAGGGCCTGATATTGGGCATATCCCCGTTAGCAACCTCTACGAAGTGTTCGTGCTGTTTTGTTTGATTACAGCGCTGTTTTATTTGTATTACGAACGTCGCTATGCCACGCGTGCACTAGGTGGCTTTGTTTTGCTTATTATTACGTCAGCGGTTGTTTTTTTGCTGTGGTATTCGTTCACGCGAGATGCCGCACAAATCCAACCCTTAGTGCCCGCGCTTAAAAGCTGGTGGATGAAAATCCATGTGCCGGCAAATTTTATCGGCTACGGGACCTTCTCTTTAGCGGCTATGGTGGCATTTGCCTACCTGGTCAAGCAGCACAGCCAAACAAAATCCTGGCTCAAACTACTGCCCCTGTTTGTGCTTGGAGTATTGTTGGCGGGCGAACCGATGATTTTTAGTAGCGCGGGCGTATCGGCCACCTGGATGCTTTATTTTGGCCTGGGCGCCTTGATTGTCGGAACGATCTTGCTGTTTCGTCGTCCGATTGGCGAGCGCTTGCCGTCTTTTGAAGTGCTCGATGACATCATGTATCGCGCCATAGCGGTCGGCTTTGCTTTTTTTACGGTCGCGACGATTTTGGGCGCGCTGTGGGCGGCTGACGCCTGGGGCGCTTACTGGCAATGGGACCCTAAAGAGACCTGGGCATTGATTGTGTGGCTCAATTACGCCGCCTGGTTGCATCTGCGGTTGATGAAGGGCTTGCGCGGCACCATGGCGGCGTATTGGGCGCTGGTTGGGCTGCTTGTGACTGGTTTTGCCTTTTTGGGCGTTAATATGTTTTTGTCAGGACTTCATTCTTACGGTGCCCTGTAAGCTGAACCAAAGCGCTCGTTGAGGCCCGCTCACGCGGCAGCCTTGAGTAATAACAAACAAAACCCCGCCTTGGCGGTTTAAAGGCGATATTTTTATCGTGACACCTGCCAGACCCTGGGTTGTATTGGCCGCAACGTTAACGGTTCAGTCGCTGGTTGCGATGGCGCTCATTAACTTACCAGTCGTCGCTCCCGTGGTGGCTAAAGCCATCAATGTCTCGACCAACTACTTGGGTGCGTACGTCGCCTTGGTGTATTTTGCGGCAATGGTGGCCACCCTGTTGGGTGGCGCTGCGGTCAAGCGGTGGGGTGCGATTCGCTTAAGCCAGGCGGGCCTAGTGTCGTCGGCTTCGGGCTTATTCTTGTGTGCGATTCCGCATCCTCTGGCGATTGTTCTGGGGGCCTTGTTGATTGGCGCCGGTTATGGGCCAATCACGCCGGCAAGCTCACACCTGCTGATTAAAACGACCCCCCCCGAAAAACTATCGTTTGTATTTTCTATTAAACAGACGGGCGTACCTCTGGGTGGCATGATTGCCGGGGCGCTGGTCCCCTCGCTTGATTTGGCAATTGGTTGGCAGTTGGCCTTCATTCTGGCGGGAGTTGCCTGCCTGCTCTGCGCCTGGGCCGTGCAACCGTTGCGCGCCGCGCTCGATGAGGATCGGGATCCAACCGTGAGGCCCTCTTTGGCGGCCAGTGTCGTGCAGCCGTTACGTTTGATTCTTGAGCACCCCAGCCTGCGCCCGCTCTCGCTGACTTCATTTTTGTTCGCCGTGTGCCAGATGTCGCTGATGGCCTATTTAGTGACCTTTTTGTTTGAAGATCTTGGCTGGTCACTGGTGGCGGCTGGGGTGGCTTTGACGGTGGCGCAGGCAGGCGGCGTGGCTGGCCGAATTCTTTGGGGCTACGTGGCGGATCGGTGGCTTAGCCCGACCACGATGTTAATCGTGATCGCTTTATTGCTGACGCTGGGAGCGGTGGGCACGGCGTTGCTACACCCTGACTCGTCACCGTGGATTTTATTTCCGGTGCTGGTTATTTTCGGCGCCTCTGCCATCGGGTGGAACGGCGTCTTTTTAGCTCAAATTGCCAGACTGGCGCCTGCGGGACAGGCAAGTGTCGCCACGGGCGGTACGCTTTGTATTACTTTTTTCGGTGTCGTTCTTGGCCCGCCGCTGTTTGGTGTGCTGGCGGGGCTTTTAAACAGTTATGGCGCGAGTTACGGCGTGCTTGGGTTGCTTGGGTTGATTATTACAGCGCTGCTTTTCAGACTGCGCAACACTGCGCATCGCGCGAGTGTTTGACGCAGCTTGCCCCCGCTTCGTACGAGGCGCTGATGCACCCCTCTGAAACGGCACGGTCTGGCGCAGCGCATGAACAGGCGAAGTGGTTAAAAGGTTGCGGCATATTCTTGTGCTCGCTCGTTGCGTTTGCGTGTCTGGATGCACTGGCGAAAGATTTGGTTGGACGCTATTCAGCCCCCTTGGTCAACTTGGCCCGCTACAGCGTGATCATTGTTTTGGCCTGGGGCATTATGTGGCTTAAGCGCGTGCCTGTCGCGATCCCACCTCCCGAGCGCAAACTACTGCTTTACCGGGGCGTGATGTTAGGCAGCGTCGGTATATGTTTTATGCCTGCCTTGCAGTACCTGCCGTTGGCTGAGGCCACCGCGCTTTATTTCTTATCGCCCCTGATTGTGGTGTTGCTCGCGCCGCTAGTCTTGCGCGAAAAAGTCGAGCTCAAACAATATGCGGCAGTGTTGCTTGGCATGTTTGGCATGCTCTTAATCGTGAACCCCGGGGGTGAGATTTCTTTGCTTGGCAGCCTGCTGATGCTGGTGGCAGCCACGGGTTATGCGACCGTTCAGCTGTTGACACGCAAGCTTGCGCATCGGGTGCAGAGCGAGCAAATGTTCGCGTATTCGGCGCTGATCTGTTGGTTGCTGGGCTTGGTGGTGTTACTTTTTTGGTGGCCAGACGTGTGGCCGGGCCCGCGCGATGCGATTGAAATGCTTTTAATGGGCTTAAGCGGTGGGCTGGGACAGCTTTTGCTGATTTATGCTTTTAAGTCGGTGCCCGCCTCAACGCTGGCACCGCTTAATTACTTTCAGTTAGTGCTCGCGGTAATATTCGGAGAATTATTTTTTGCGCAAAGTCCCTCGCTTTTGTCCTTGACGGGCATTGCCTTGATTGCCGTCGCTGGGCTGTCGCTCACCTTGCCTATGCTGGTTGCTTATTTTCGTGCTAAGGGCGCCTAGATTGCAAAGGGCCCCTGCAGGCCCGGCGCAGCGCACCTAATGGTTGTTGCTCTTGTTTAAGGTTAATTCATGAAAACATATTTTCATCCAAAACAAAAACTACATCATCCGCGCACCTATCTGTCGCGCGGCCAAATGCGAACTCCGCAAGAGATTCCAGAACGTGTGGTTCAGATTTTGAAAGGACTTGCAACGCTAGGCCTGACGGTCACCGAACCCGAAGACCACGGCAGACAGCCTTTGCTGGCGATTCATGATGCCGAGTATTTGCAGTATCTTGAAACCGCGCACGCAATCTGGAAACAGACCGATCCCGATTGGGGCGATGAGGTGATCTCAAATATTTTTGTGCGCTCGCCCAACGCACTGCGAGGTATTCTGGCGCAGACGGCGCGGCACTTGGCCGACGGCAGTTGCCCAGTTGGGCCTGATACCTGGACGTCAGCGTATTGGGCCGCGCAGGCGGCCGTATCGGCTGCAAAGGCGGTGCTTGCGGGCGATCAACAGGCTTACGCGCTTTGTCGCCCCCCGGGACATCACACACGCAAAGATGCCGCAGGTGGCTTTTGCTATCTCAACAACGCGGCAATTGCGGCTCAGGTACTGCGCGCCACGCATCAACGTGTGGTCGTTCTTGATACTGATGTGCATCATGGACAAGGCATTCAAGAGATTTTTTACGAACGAGACGATGTTTTATATATTTCAGTGCATGGCGATCCCTTTAACTTTTATCCGGTAACCGCTGGCTTTGAAGACGAAGCAGGCGCGGCAAAGGGCCAAGGCTACAACTTGAACTTGCCCATGCCGCATGGTTCAAGCCAAGAGGTCTTTTTCGAGCAAGTTGAAAAAGCGCTGATTGCGCTACGCGCGTTTAAGCCTGACGCGCTGGTATTGGCGTTGGGCTTTGACGTGTACAAAGATGACCCTCAGTCTAAAGTTGCAGTCACCACCGAAGGGTTCGGCCAACTTGGCAGACTGATTGCGCAACTAAAGCTGCCAACGGTGGTGGTGCAAGAGGGTGGTTATCACCTTGAGACTCTTGCTGTGAATACTGAAAGCTTTTTTAAAGGGTTGTTGGGGCGCTAGGCCGAATTAATCCGGCAGGCAGGTTTCGCCACGGATTAAATCGGCAAAAGTTTCGCGTTGGCGGATCACATGAAATTGTTCACCATCAACCATGACTTCGGCGGGGCGGGGTCGGCTGTTGTAGTTGCCGGCCATGACAAAGCCATAAGCACCGGCTGATTCAATCGCCAAAAGATCGCCCTCAGCTAAGGCAAGCTGTCGGCCACGCGCAAGCCAGTCGGCGCTTTCGCAGACGGGCCCGACCACGTCATACAACGTTGCCTCGGTTGTGCGCGGTGCGACAGGCAGCACGCCGTGCCAGGCCTCGTACAGCGCCGGGCGCATGAGGTCGTTCATGGCGGCGTCAACAATCGCAAAGTTGCGTGCCTCGGTGTGTTTGAGATATTGCACCGTCGTGAGCAATACGCCCGCATTGCCAACCAGCGAGCGGCCGGGCTCAAGCACGAGTTGCAAATGACCATAGCCACGCTCTTGCAATTGTGCAAACACCCGGTCAAGTAACACTTTGGGTGCTAAGGGAGTTTCATCATCGTAACGAATCCCCAGGCCCCCACCTAAATCTATATGTTTGAGCGCAATACCGATTAATTTAAGCTGATCAATCAGCTTGAGCAGCTTGTCTAAGGCATCAAGGTAAGGGCTCACTTCAGTGATCTGAGAGCCAATGTGACAATCAACGCCCACAACTGAGAGACCCGGCAAAGAGGCCGCCAGCGTGTAGGCCTTTAGTGCGTCTTCGATGGCAATACCAAACTTATTTTCTTTAAGGCCTGTTGAAATATAGGGGTGTGTTTTTGCATCGACATCTGGATTGACGCGCAAAGACACCGCCGCGGTTTGACCAAGCGCCAAGGCGACCTCAGACAAGCGCGTGAGTTCGGAAAGTGATTCGACGTTAAAGCATTTGACGCCAGCCTCAAGCGCGGCCTGCATCTCCCAGGCTTGCTTGCCCACACCCGAAAAAACGACCTTGGCGGGGTTGGCGCCCGCTGCCAGGACGCGCGCAAGTTCTCCGCCCGAGACAATATCAAAGCCGCTGCCCAGTCGTGCAAATTCTTTTAGAACGGCTAGGTTTGAATTGGCTTTCATGCCAAAACACACTAAAACATCATGCCCCACGCAGGCGTCTTGGTAGGCGGCCCAGGCCGTCGCGAGCGCTCCCCGTGAGTAAACGTACAAGGGTGTGCCGAGTTCTTTGCCTAGCTCGGCGAGTGATACGCCCTCGGCGTGCAGTTCAGCGGCGCGGTAATGAAAAAATGGAGCCCCTGTGGGCAAGGCGGTTTGAGCGGTCATGTTGTGGCTATGGGTATTCAGGGTTTGGCAAGTGATTTAGGCAACAATGCCAGCAGTAAGTGCGCTTAGGATCAATCAACCCGCAAAAGAGTAACAACGACAAGCGATCGTAAAAAAGTATAAGTTAGTTATTCAATGACTACCGGGGTGGGGATGAGCATTAAATCTTCATCAAAGAAAGGCACCACCATGTCTTGTTCGTCAGGAATCACGCCGTACATCGAAAAAGGTGTCGTATACGGGCGGATCTCGGCGGGCTTGGCGGGTAAGTAGAGTGGGCCTTTGTAGCCACAGCCAGCGACCCACACAGCAAGTGTCAGCATCGCTACAATGCGAGCACTTTGGTGGTTGTCGGTTTTGCTGATCACTGCGCGCTCCGTCAAACGTGAGGATAAGGATTATGAACGATACTGAATTTTATGCTCGGGTGACCGCATTGTTAGATGCGATTGAAGCCCAAGCCGACCACTGGTTTGATCAACTCGACCTTGATGTTGAAACTAAACGTCAAGGAAATGTTTTAAATCTGATTTTTGAAAACGGCCATCAAGTCGTGATCAATAGTCAGGCCCCACTGCACGAAATGTGGCTTGCCGCCAGAAGCGGAGGCTTTCATTATCGCTTTGACGGTCAACACTGGAAAGATACCCGTGGTGGCGCCGACTTGCACGATACCTTATCTCAGGTGTGTTCAGAGGCAACCGGCAAGCCCCTGACAGTTGTATTTTAGTTAGCGGGCGTCGAATTGCTACGGTTGCTACCAATATTGTTCAAAAAGTCGCCCAAGGAGTCGTTTTTTTCGGGAGTGCCAAGCTTCATGAGGGCTTGCCCGGGCGGAAACTCGCTGAAATACATGTTGCCACCCTCTGTGATTAAGCCGTCGGGGGGCGCCGCCCGCTTTTGTTCTGGAAACGCCTTAAGCGCATTTTGCATATAGCCCAACCAAACCGGCAGCGATGCCCCACCCCCGGTCTCGCGCGAACCCAGCGATTTAGGCTGATCGTAGCCCATCCAGGCAACACCGACTAATTGCGGCGTATAGCCTGCAAACCAGGCGTCGACCGAATCGTTGGTGGTGCCTGTTTTGCCAGCCAGATCGTCTCGTTTAATGACTTGTCTTGAGCGTGCCGCCGTACCCGAGGTGGCCACCCCGCGTAGCAAATCGTCCATGACGTAAGCCGTTCGGGCATCAATCGCGCGTGCGGCAGCGTCGCCGGCGATGGTGGGTTTGGCCTGCATGATGACCTGTGCGTTCGCGTCGGTGACCCGGTCAATTAAGTAAGGGGTGATGCGATAGCCGCCGTTCGCAAAAACCGCGAACCCTGAGGCGAGCTGCATCGGCGTGACTGCGCCAGACCCAAGTGCCATCGGTAAATAAGCGGGATGACGGGCCTTGTCAAAGCCAAACCGCACGATATAGTCTTGCGCATATTTAGGTCCGATCGACTGCAGAATACGGATCGACACCATGTTTTTTGAGCGCGCGATGGCCTCACGCATCGTGAGTTTGTCGTCATACTGCCCACCGTAGTTTTTGGGCGCCCACGCTTTAGAACCGGTTTGCTCGGCAGTCAGCTCAAAGGGTTGATCCGAAATGACCGTGTTCGGGGTAAGCCCGCGCTCGAGAGCGGCCGCATAAATAAACGGTTTGAACGCTGAGCCTGGCTGGCGCCAGGCTTGGGTGACGCGGTTAAAGTTGCCATGATAGAAGTCAAACCCCCCTACCATTGCCCGTATTGCGCCGTCTTGCGGGATCATCGACACAAAGGCTGATTGCACCGTAGGCAGGTTTAAGATCTCGGGGTACCCAGCGCCTTTATATACGTAAACGACAGAGCCGCGCTGCAAACGCAAGTCGTTGGGCGCCTTAGGATTAAGCGCACGCGCGATCACACTGAGCGCCTTTTTATCTTTGATCGAAACAATATCGGTTGAGCTGCGCGCTACCCTGACTTCGTCGGGCTTAACCGAGAGCACCACGCCTATTAGCATCTCGGTGCGATCAGGATATTTATCGAACACGCCATCCAAGAACTCATCGAGTTTTGCGGGATCGTTTTCAATGCCAGCAGGCATCGTTAACTGCGCCTCAGGCCCCGGAAAGGGCGCACGTCGCGTGTAATCCAGTACGCCTTCACGCAGTGACTCGTAAGCCCACTGCTGATCTTTAGACTGAATGGTGGTGTACACGTTTAAACCGCGAGAATAAACGCTATCTGGGTACACACTGATCATTAATTGACGCGCCAACTCAGAGACGTACTCGCCATGGATGGCAAAGCCGCCCGCCGGTGTGCCTTCCGCCGATTTGATAATCACGGGCTGATCGAGAGCCTTTTTGTACTCAGCGTCGGTTAAATAGCCCAAAGAGTGCATGCGACCCAGCACATAACGCTGGCGCACGACCGCGCGCGGCTTGTTCGCGATCGGGTTAAAGCGCGAGGGCGCTTTTGGAATGCCGGCAAGCAACGCGGCATCGGCCGGCGTGATCTCAGCAATCGATTTGCCTAAGTATGTACGTGAGGCAGCTGCAAAGCCATACGCGCGATTACCCAAATAGATTTGATTCAAATAAAGCTCAAGAATTTGATCTTTGCTGAGGTTGGCCTCGATTTTGAAGGTCAGCAACAGTTCGTAAAACTTACGCGAGTAGGTTTTTTCAGACGACAGGTAAAAGTTGCGGGCGACCTGCATGGTGATGGTGCTTGCACCTTGCGTTTTTTGCATTGAGATCAGGTTTGCTAAGCCCGCGCGCACGACGCCAAACCAATCGACCCCGCCATGTTGATAAAACCGGTCGTCTTCGGCTGACAGCACAGCAGACTTCATGACATCGGGGATTTCGTTAAAACGCAGAACATTGCGACGCTCTTCGCCAAACTCGCCAATCATCACTTTATCGGCGGTAAAAATACGCAATGGCACCCGCGGACGATAGTCAGTCATGGCGGTAAGTTCGGGAACATTGGGCCAGGCCAGCGCCAGCGCCATGCTAAACAGCAAAGCTCCGCACAAAGCTAGGCCTGCCGATAGAATCGCCAGCTTAAGAAAAAACCCAATCAGCCGGGAGCCTAGCCGCTGGGGCTCGTGGGGTTCATCGTCGTCGGGGTGGGTGGTAGATTTGCTCATTACTTTGTATTTTAATGGTTTTAAGTCGTTTTGCCGGATTCAGTTTGAGCTGCACTACAGTCAATGGGATAATCACAGGATGAACAATCCGTTGACCCCACAGTCGCACACTCCGCGCGATCCTGAGCGCCCAAGTCTGACGCCGGCCTTGCCTGCGCAAAGGCTTGCTCCTGCGTGGGTCGAGGCCACTCCGGTCTTTTTAGTTGGGATGATGGGCGCGGGTAAAACGACCATCGGTAAAGCTTTGGCAAAAGTGCTGCGCCGCGAGTTTCTCGATCTTGATCATGAGCTTGAAGCGCGTTGCGGCGTCAGGATTCCCACCATCTTCGAGATCGAAGGCGAAGTCGGATTTCGTAAACGCGAGTGTCAAGTGCTTGATGACTGTTCGCTGCGCCCCGGTTTGGTGATGGCGACGGGCGGCGGGGCCGTTTTAGCCGCTGAAAACCGTCAGGCGTTGCGCACGCGTGGCGTGGTGGTCTATTTGCGTGCGAGTGTCGATGAACTGTATCGGCGCACCAGTCGCGACCGTAATCGCCCCTTGCTGGCAACCCCCGACCCGCGCGGCACCCTCCGCGGTTTGCTTGCATTGCGTGAGCCGCTCTATCAAGAGGTCGCCGACATCGTCGTAGACACCGGCGCGGTCTCGGTGTCGCAGTTGGTCGCGCAACTTATCGAGCGGCTCAAACAGATTGATAAGGTGATCGATCAGCAGGCGCAACGCCAACCCGAAAACTCTTCAGAGAACATGCGAGCAGATTTTACTGCCAGCCATCCACCCGAGAATAAGCCATGCACACCGTAGCTGTCGCGACCCCAGGCGGGCAATATCCCATCCACATCGCCCCCGGCAGGCTTGAAAGCCTCGCGCAAGCCATCCCCACCGATGCCACCTCGATTGTGTTGATCACCAACCCCACCATCCAAGACCTGCTCGGCGAGCGAGTGCGTCAAGTCTTGGCAACCACCGGCAAGCGGCTAGTGAATGTTGTACTACCCGATGGCGAAGCCCACAAAACGCTTGAGACGCTCAACCAGATTTTTGACGCCATGCTTGGGGCGCAACTCGATCGGCGCACCGTGATCGTGGCGTTAGGCGGTGGCGTCATCGGAGACATGGCGGGTTTTGCAGCAGCGGTTTATCAGCGCGGTGTCCGCTTTGTGCAAGTACCAACCACGTTGCTGTCGCAAGTGGATTCCTCAGTGGGTGGCAAAACCGCGGTGAATCACCCGCTAGGCAAAAATATGATCGGTGCGTTTTATCAGCCGATTGCCGTAGAAATCGACACAAGTGTCTTAAGCACTTTACCCGATCGCGAGCTGTCGGCCGGGTTGGCTGAGGTCATTAAATACGGCTTGATTCTTGATTCAGAGTTTTTTGAATGGTGCGAAAAAAATGTCGCCGGTCTGCGCGCACGCGACCCTGAACGATTAGCAGTAGCGATACGTCGCTCTTGCGAGTTCAAAGCTTGGGTCGTTTCAAAAGACGAGCGCGATACGGGGCTGCGTGCCATCTTAAATTTTGGCCACACCTTTGGTCACGCGATCGAAGCGGGGCTTGGGTACGGCGAATGGCTTCATGGCGAAGCGGTAGGTTGCGGCCTGGTCATGGCGGCTGATTTATCAGCAGAGCTGTTTGGCTTTGCGCAGACCGACGTGCAGCGTGTGCGCGCGTTGGTGCACGCCATTGGCTGCCCGGTGCTTGGGCCGCGGCTGGGCGGTGTAGAGCAGTGGATGCAACTCATGCGAGGCGACAAAAAAACGGAAGCAGGCGAAATCAATTTTATTTTGATGCCAAAAATTGGTGAAACGATTCGCCGTACAGCGCCCGCTGACTTAGTGTCGCGCGTGATCTTGCGCAACACGGCTTAGGTGGATACGATGCCCGAATTTGCCGTCTATGCGTCGCGTGCCGATCAAAGCCGGGGTCGCAGGCACCAAGAACCCGCGCCTTCAAATCGCAGCGAGTTTCAACGCGATCGCGATCGTATTATTCACGCGGGCGCCTTCAGGCGACTTGAATATAAAACACAAGTTTTTATCAATCATGAGGGTGATCTGTTTCGCACCCGCTTGACGCACTCTCTTGAAGTTGCGCAAATCGCGCGCGTGCTTGCGCGGACTTTGCGCTTAAATGAAGACTTAACCGAAGCGATCGCGCTGGCGCATGATCTGGGCCACACCCCATTTGGCCATGCCGGACAAGATGAACTCAACGCGTGCCTGCGCGAGTTCGCCCCCGAGGCAGGTGGGTTTGAGCACAATTTGCAAAGTCTGCGGGTCGTAGACGAACTTGAAGAACGTTACGCTTCGTTTAACGGCTTAAACTTGTGTTTCGAGACGCGCGAAGGCATCTTGAAGCATTGTTCGCTGACGCACGCCAGGCGCCTGGGCGATGTTGGGCAGCGCTTTATCGACCGTACGCAACCCTCTCTTGAGGCGCAACTCGCCAATCTGGCCGACGAAATCGCCTACAACAATCACGATATCGATGATGGCTTGCGTTCTGGGCTCTTGACCTTAGAACAGTTGCAGGCCGTGCCGATTTTTGCGCGTCATTACGCCCACACGCTGACCGTTTGGCCTGGGCTTGTTGCGCGCAGGCTCGTATCAGAAACGATTCGCAGCATGATCAACACCTTAATTACCGACGTGACTCAGACCACCTCAGCGAAGTTGGTCCACGCCGCGCCGGCGGATGCCGATGCAGCGCGTCAGTGTGGCGCCTTGGTCGCGTTTTCGAGCGAAGTCCGGCACGAAGCAGACGCATTAAAAAAATTCTTATACGAAAACCTGTATCGTCATTACAAAGTCATGCGAATGACTAACAAGGCTCGGCGAATTGTGCGCGAATTATTTAGCGCCTTCATTCAAGAGCCTCGATTGTTACCGCCTGATTACTGGCATGACGACCAAATGGTTCAGGCGCGGGCGATTTCGGATTACATTGCTGGCATGACTGACCGTTATGCGATACGCGAACATCATCGCTTGTTTCGTATGGGCGAACAGTTCGATTAAAAATTTGTTGGCAGGCGCGTACGCCTTTGTGCCAAGAGAAAGCTTAAATGCCTAGCGTTGGCCGAGCGAATTCAGTACACAGGAGGAAATGATGAAGCAGTCTGAGCACACTTTTTTTCAGTCGCATGCGCGCGTAGGCCTGTTGGCGCTGGTGATCGCTGCAACGCTGGCTCTGACAGCATGCTCTCAGCGGGCTGCGCCGATTGGCAATGCCAACGCTGGCGCTAACGAAAGCGGGCCCGTCGCGATGGCGCTGCCGATCGCTGCGCCTGGCGATTTTTCGAACACTCCTGCGTCAGCGCCGGCGCGCCCTGTGCCGTTTGCTGCACCACCTGTTGAGCCTGCGTCAAGTCAGACCGGCGCGGCGGTTATCGTGAGTGGTGGCCCAGCCAATCTGGGTGAGCTTAAACTTTCATTGGTACAAATTTGTACACCGACGCGCTCGGGCAATACGTGTAATCTTGCGTTTGTTGAGGCTCGTGCGGGGCAAGATGCTGCAGGTTTGACACGTGATTATTTTAGTCGCGCGGGTGGCGAGGCGACGCCAAAAACAAGTGTCGAAAGCCCGTGCTCGCCTGGCTGGGTGGCGTCTGTGGTGTCACAGCAAGGCAGCGTACAAGGTGGAGGCGTGTTGCGCGCGTATGCGGCGGTGTGTGGCCACCCTAACGCCGCGAGTGCATTGAGTGCAGCCTTTAATATTTGTGATGGACGCACACAAGGGGGCTGCCGTAAATCGAGTCGCGTCAATGTGTTGTGGGGGCGTTGGTCGCCCGAGCAGCCGGGCGCCGGCAGTGGCGAACCTGGTAAGCCACTTGAGGCTTCGGGATTGGTCAGCGGTCAGCGTTGTGATTCAGCTCTGCCGCTCGTCGAGTCGCAGCACTGCGGCAACACCGCCGCCTCGCAGTTAAGATTTTTTGGGTTGCCGTAAAGCGCGTTTCAAGACGGGCGCCAAGTAATGCCCAGTGTGGCTGGCCGGGGTGGCGGCAATCAGCTCGGGGGTACCTTGTGCAACGATTTGGCCACCACCGTCACCGCCCTCTGGGCCCATATCAATCACCCAGTCGGCCGTTTTGATGACATCAAGATTATGCTCAATCACCACGACGGTGTTGCCTGCCTCGACCAGCTGATTGAGCACCTCAAGCAGCAAGGCAATATCCTGAAAATGCAGCCCAGTCGTGGGCTCATCCAAAATATAAAAAGTGCGACCAGTACTGCGTTTTGACAATTCGAGCGACAACTTAACGCGTTGCGCTTCGCCGCCAGACAGCGTGGTGGCGCTTTGCCCCAGGCGTAGATACGAGAGGCCCACATCCATTAGGGTTTGCAGCTTGCGTGCAATAGACGGTACCGCGTCAAAGTACACCAGCGCCTGCTCAACCGTTAACTCGAGTACCTCGGTAATGTTGCGTCCGCGGTAACGAATTTCGAGCGTCTCGCGGTTGTAGCGTTTGCTGACGCATACGTCACACGGTACATACATGTCAGGCAAAAAATGCATCTCAACTTTCACCACACCGTCGCCCTGACAGGCCTCGCAGCGCCCGCCTTTGACGTTAAAGCTAAAGCGCCCCGGGTCATAGCCACGCGTGCGCGCCTCAGGCGTGCCGGCGAATAGTTCGCGAATCGGCGTGAACAACCCCGTATAGGTCGCGGGATTGCTGCGCGGCGTGCGACCAATCGGGCTTTGATCGACGCTGATGATTTTGTCAAAGTTCTCGAGCCCGGCCAGGCCTAAATAAGGTGCCGACTCACTTTGCGCATGGTGCAAGGCGCGCGCCATCACTACGGCAAGCGTATCGTTAATGAGGGTGGATTTGCCCGAGCCTGAGACCCCGGTGACACAGACGAACTTACCTGCGGGGATGCGCAGCTCGATGGACTTTAAGTTATTGCCACTGCAACCCGTGAGGGTGAGCCACGCTTGTTCTGCGCTTAAGGGCCGACGTTTGGGGACCGCAATCGCGCGCGTACCGCTCATATACTGGCCGGTGATCGACGCAGAGTTTTGTTCAATTTGCGCGGGAGTGCCTTGCGCGACGATTTGGCCACCATGCTCACCAGCGCCTGGACCCATATCGACCACCCAATCGGCTTGCCGGATCATATCCTCATCGTGCTCAACCACAATCACACTATTACCTAAATCACGCAGATGGTGCAGCGTCGCAATTAAGCGATCGTTGTCGCGCTGATGCAGGCCGATTGAGGGTTCATCCAACACATACATCACACCAGTCACCCCTGAGCCAATCTGACTGGCCAGCCTGATGCGCTGCGCTTCGCCACCTGAAATCGTATCGGCGCTGCGATCAAGCGATAAATAATTTAAGCCGACATTGTTTAAAAAACTTAAGCGGGCTTCGATCTCGCGCACGATGCGTTGGGCAATCTCTTGACGCGCGCCTGTCAAGCGTAAGTCTTGAAACCACTTCAGGCAGTGCGACAGGGGTTGCGCTTCAACTTCATAAATCGCCAGACCTTGTTCTTGCCACTGTTGTGCTTCGGGCGTGCCTGCGAGCACTGCCGGTGGGGCAATGCGCTCAGAACCGATGCGTACATGACGTGCCTCGGCACGCAGACGCGAGCCCTGGCACGCCGGGCAGGTTTGTACGGCGCGGTATTTGCCAAGCTCTTCGCGCACGGCAGATGAATCGGTTTCTTTCCAGCGGCGCTCAAGGTTGGGGATCACGCCTTCAAAGGCGTGGCGCTTGACGCTGCTGCGACCTTTTTCATTCAGATAAAAAAACGGCAGCTCAACGGCGCCCGACCCGAACAACACAATTTGGCGAAGCGGCTCAGGCAGGGTTTCCCAAGTGGTTTCGATATCAAACTCATAGTGCGTGGCCAGGCTTGAGAGCATTGAAAACGTAAACGCGTTGCGTTTGTCCCAACCCCTGATCGCGCCTGACCCCAGGCTTAACTCCGGAAACGCCACCACGCGCTTTGGATCGAAAAAACCAACATGCCCCAGGCCATCACAGCTGGCACAGGCCCCCACCGGATTATTGAAGCTGAATAAACGTGGCTCAAGCTCGGGCAGGCTGTGGCTACAGACCGGGCAGGCGTAGCGACTTGAAAACAAGTGCTCTTGGTTGGTGTCCATATCCAGCGCGATGACACGGCCCTGCGCCAGCGTGAGCGCGGTTTCAAAGCTCTCGGCCAAGCGTTGCTTGCTTTCTGGTTTGATGCGCAGTCGGTCGATCACCACATCAATGTCGTGTTTCTCGTTTTTGTTGAGCTCGGGCATGCTGTCTAAGTCAAGCATTTGACCGTTCACACGCACTCTCACAAAGCCTTGCGCTTGCAAGCTTGCGCACTCGTCCTCAAAGCTACCCTTACGATCGCGCACCATCGGGGCCAAGATGGCCAAACGGCGCTCGGCGGGCCAGGCCAGCACGCTATCGACCATTTGACTGACGTTTTGCGCGGCCAGTGGCAGGCCGTGAGATGGACAATACGGCGTACCCACGCGGGCAAACAGCAGGCGCAGATAGTCGTGGATTTCAGTAATGGTGCCCACGGTCGAGCGCGGGTTGTGCCCTGCGGCCTTTTGCTCGATTGAAATCGCGGGTGACAGGCCTTCGATTAAATCGACGTCGGGCTTATCCATCAGCTGCAAAAACTGGCGAGCATAGGCAGATAAGCTTTCAACATAGCGCCGCTGCCCCTCAGCGTATAGCGTGTCAAAGGCTAAAGAAGATTTGCCAGAGCCAGACAACCCCGTGACCACCACCAGTTTATGACGGGGTAGATCAAGCGACACGTTTTTGAGGTTGTGAGTGCGAGCACCCCGAATGCGGATTTCGTCCATGCTGCCTGTGTGGTGTGATGTGAGTCAGTTGCAACCGCGGTATTTCACTTGCCACTACGCGTTTACGCTAGGCAACTTGGTACTATAACGCCCTGATGCGTCCGTTGCGTACTTGCCCACTCCCTTCAACCAAGAGCTCGATGTCTGCTACCCAATCCTTAGCCTTGACTCCACTTGAGCGGCGCGCCAGCTTTGCTTTGGCGGGTTTGTTCGCCTCGCGGATGTTGGGCCTGTTTTTGTTGTTGCCGGTTTTTGCAGTGGCCGCCCTTGGCGTGGCCGGCGGCGATGACCCGGCGCGAGTGGGTCTGGCGTTAGGAATGTACGGATTCACGCAAGCCTGCATGCAAATCCCTTTTGGGCTGGCCTCTGATCGTTGGGGCAGACGCCCCGTGGTGTTGACGGGCTTGTTTTTATTTGTCGTCGGAAGCGTGCTGTGCGCCCTATCGACTGATATTTTTTGGATCACGGTGGGGCGAGCCATTCAGGGGTCAGGCGCGATTTCGGCGGCCGTCACCGCCTGGCTGGCGGACGCCACACGGCCTGAAGTTCGCACCCGAGCCATGGCCCTGGTAGGTGGCTCGATCGGCTTATCCTTTGCGCTCGCCTTGGTGCTTGCACCCTTGATTGTGGGGGCAGGTGGCTTGCCTGGTTTGTTCTGGAGCATCGCCTTGTTAGGGGTCGTGTGCCTGGCGGTCGCCAGATTTATCGTGCCAGTGGTGCCGCTCGCCGCCAAGTCAGCACAGCCCGCAAAACCAAGGCAAGTGTTCACTCACAGCGACTTATTACGTCTGAATTTTGGTGTCTTTTGTTTGCACCTGATTCAGGTGGCGATGTTTGTGGTGATGCCGCCTTTGTTGATTAAGCTAGGTGGTTTGACGTCAGTTGAACTCTGGAAAGTCTATTTGCCCGTGATTTTTGGTTCGTTTATTTTTATGGTGCCCCTGATTCTTGTTGCTGAAAAGTGGCGGGCCCATCGTGCGATGTTGCGACTGACCGTCGCTTGGTTGGTGGTGGTGTGTGCGATGTTGCCGGCCGCCAGCCAGAATTTTTATCTGTTAGCTCTGGGCTTAACGGCATTTTTTGTGATGTTTAACGTGCTTGAAGCACTGCAACCCTCGCTGGTTTCGCGGGTGGCACCGCCCGAGCTTAAAGGGTTGGCGCTTGGTTTTTATAATACGGCCCAAGCGGTTGGTTTGTTTTTAGGTGGCACCCTTGGGGGCGCGCTGGTCGTGTGGGGCGGTGCAGCCACTGTATTTTGGGCGGCTTGCGCGTTATCAGCGCTGTGGTTGCTTGTGACCTGGGGCTTAAAGCCCTTAAGCCCCAAGCAGGCTTAAGGGACCCAGAGGGTCGACACGGGTCAACAATTAATCGGCTTTAATCCCTGAGGCCTCAATCACTTTAGCCCAACGCTCACGATCGCTGATTAAAAAGGCCTTGAACTCGGCGGGGGAATCGCCAATGGGTGTTGCCCCTAATTCTTTCATTCGTTTAATCACCTCAGGTTGTTGCAGGGCGAGTTTCATCGCTGTATTGAGTTTGCTCACCACCATGTCGGGTGTGCCAGTGGGTGCCAGCATACCGACCCAAGGCGCGGTTTGTTCAAAGTTTTTAAAGCCCAACGAGTCCATGGTGGGCACACCCGGAAAGTCAGGTAAAGGTTTACTCGAACCGACAGCCAAAACTCTCAAGCGCTTATCAGCCACTAAGTTAGCAATGCCGATCATCGGATAAAACATAAACGACACGCGACCCGCCATCACCTCGGTCAAAGCGGGGGCATTACCGCGAAAGGGGACGTGCAGCGTTTTGATTCCAGCCACCGTACTCATTAAGGCACCGGCTAAATGTGCCGAGCCCCCGTTACCGGCCGAGCCATACGTTAAGCCGTCAGGCGTACTTTTAGCTTTAGCAATGAGATCGCCAAGCGTTTGAAGGGGTGAGTCATAAGCGGTAACCACCACCAAAGGCAGGTTAGCCACTAGTGAAACCGGAGCAAAGTTACCCAAGGGGTCGTACTCGGCTTTTTCTTTCAGCAACAAAGGGTTGACGTTGTGCGAAAGCGACGCCAACAACAAGGTGTAACCATCGGGCTTGGCCTTGGCAACTTCGCGCGTACCGATTAAGGAATTGGCGCCGGTACGGTTTTCGATCACCACAGACTGACCAAGGGTGCCTGTCATGTGCTGCGCCAAAATGCGGCCAATCACATCTGTGGGGCCGCCCGCCGCAAAACCGATAATGACTTTGATAGTTTGGGTGGGATACGCTG
This sequence comes from Alcaligenaceae bacterium, assembly GCA_013205565.1. Lineage (GTDB taxonomy): Bacteria > Pseudomonadota > Gammaproteobacteria > Burkholderiales > Burkholderiaceae_B > Zwartia. Next base: position 22,908 of record JABMMM010000175.1, read on the forward strand.
CGGTTTGCGCCAAGACGTTAACTGCCAGAAGACTCGTTAACGCAAGCAGCGAAGCGGAAAGTAGTTTTTTCATGGGTTTTTGATGAAAATAAGGGGTTGGAGCGGTGTACGCAGTTTAAGCCGCTAGTGGAAAATATCGATCTGCCATGACCTGACAACGCTTAATAAAGCGATGCTCGTCAGGGGTGTAGTCGGCAACCGCGTTATGGATCGTACCCATGTTGTCCCACATCAGCACGTCGCCGGCTGTCCAGAGATGACGGTAACGAAATTGCGGTTGTAACTGATGCTCGAATAAAAAGTTCAGGATCTCGTCGCTTTCTTTTTCGGGTAGCTCGTTAATACGCATCGCATAGCCAGGGTTGGCATACAGAATCTTTTCGCCCGTAATCGGATGCGTTAAAAAAATGGGGTGCGACACCGGTGGCTTGGTTTTGAGCTGCGCTTCAGTCAACGGTGGGCGCGTGCAGCCCGGTTGCTTGCGCATGTTTTCCCAAAACTTATTAAAGTCGTGCAGCACGGTCAGGCCCTCGAGTTTCTGTTTCAACTCCCCCGGTAACGCCACATAAGCCGCCCGCATGTTTGAAAACTCGGTATTGCCCAGCGGCTTGCCATCGCGGTGCGGGATTTCAAGGCCGTACAGAACGTTGGTAAAGGCGATCATCTTGCTGTAAGACATATCGGTGTGCCAGTCTTGTCCGGCATCGGCTAGCCCCAGAGGCTTGCCGTCGACCTTTTTGTTCGACAAAATCATCACTTCGGGGATGCTAGGGTCTTGATACATATTGGCTACGTTGACCTCAAGCGTGCCAAAGGTGCTGCTAAACGCTTTTAGCTGCGCCGAGGTGAGGGTTTGCTTTGAAAACCACAACACGCCGTGTTTGCCCAACAGGCCTTCAATGGTTTTGTATTGTTCTTGTGACAAAGGCTGCGAAAGGTCGATATTGTCGACACGGGCACCAAGGCCTTGTCCGCTAGGGGTCGCTTGAAGCATCAGTCTGTCCGTTCGGTTGAGTGTTAAATCAGCCCAAATAATATACTCTGTTGTGCTCAAAAGTATAGTTTGCAGGCGTTGGTCTACGCGTCAGCGGGCGGTTTGCTTGGGGTAGAGTGGTGGGATTGTGTTCGGGCGCAGCCGCGGGCGGTTTTTAAGTCAAAACCTGCCGTAAACTATCCGCCATGCGTAGTTTTGCGTCTAGCACTGGCGGGCAGCCAGAGGCATGATGGCGCCTAGTACGGGCCCGCAAGGGCGTCGATGAATAAAGTTTTTAAGGAGCTCGGTATGGCCTCGGTCAATAAAGTAATTTTGATGGGTAATCTTGGACGCGACCCTGAAGTGCGTTACAGCCCCGACGGCGCGGCCGTGTGCAACGTGTCAATTGCAACCACTAGTAGCTGGAAAGACAAAACTTCGGGCGAGCGCCGCGAAGAAACCGAATGGCACCGCGTGGTGTTTTACAACCGCTTAGCCGAAATTGCTGGTGAATACCTGCGTAAAGGCCGCCCTGTTTACGTTGAGGGTCGTATTAAAACTCGCAAATGGCAAAACAAAGAAGGCGTTGAGCAAACCACCACCGAGGTAATCGCTGACAACATGCAGTTGCTCGGTGGGCGTGAGGGCGGTGAGGGTGGTGCACCAATGGGTGGTGAAGGTGGTTCAAGTGCGCCACGTCCAGCAGCGCGCGCCCAACAAGCTGCGCGTCCAGCCGCGCCGGTCGCAGGGGGCGCGAATCTGTCTGATATGGATGACGATATTCCGTTTTAAGCGCTTTGTGAGGGCAAAAAACCGGCGAAAGCCGGTTTTTTAGTTTAGGCTTTAAGCGCGTATGACGCTCTAGGCGTCCAAGCGCTTAGAGTCTTTAATTGCCTAACAATACACGCCCAATTGCCATGGCTGCGCCCGCTTGCGCAGGCTCAATGACCGGAATCCCTAGCTGTTGTTCTAGCCAGCTGCGATGCTCGGCCATGCCGGCGCATCCCAGCACCACCACATTGGCCTGTTTTTCATCACGTAACCGAGTGCCAACCGCCAGCAAGCCCGCGCGGGTTCGGGCTGAGTCAGACAACTCAACGACCTGCATGCCAAGCGGCAAGTCGCCGGCCACGCGATCTAGAATCCCCATCGCACCAAAGGCGCGCAGATGTCGCGAAATCGATTGCTGCAAGATCGCAATCACGCCGACTCGATGACCGCGAGTCATCGCCGTGAACATGGCCGACTCCATTACGCCCAAAACGGGCTTGCGGGTGGCTTCTCGAACCGCATGCAGACCAGGGTCGCTAAAGCAGGCAATCACATAGCCAGCGGCCGCGTCACCGTGCTCAGCATCAAGTTTGCGTACCAAGTTAACGAGCGGTAGCGTCACGTTTTCGACGTCGAGCTGGCATTGAATACCAGGCGGGCCTTCGGCCAGCGTCAGGCAGCGCAGTTTGGGACCCCCCGCGATCCGCAACGAAGCCAGTCCGGCATCGAAGGCATCGGTAACTGCCTGGGTTGAATTGGGATTGATCAAAAAAATAGTGCGATCCATGGCAAAAATCCTTTAGCGCTGGCTGGCAAGATTAACGACGACGTAATAATCTTACCGTGCTTAGGAAAATTCGCCACCCAAAGGGCAACTTATTGCTATGCTTACTTGGTTAGCCGGTACGAGTCGCAGCGGTCAAGCTACGCTCGCTTGCGCTCACAACTGCGCGGTGTCGTGCAGCAAAATTTTCAGGAGGCATCATGGATTTAGGGATTCGCGGCCGACAGGCGCTTGTGTGTGCCTCAAGTAAAGGCCTGGGATTGGCCTGCGCGCAGCAGTTGGCGCGCGAAGGGGTTGAGTTGGTGATGTTGGCGCGCGGGCAAGAGGCGCTTGAGGCGGCCGCACAAAGTATTCGTGCCGAGACCGGCGTCAAGGTCATAACGATTGCAGCCGACATTATCACGCCAGAGGGTCGCGCAAAGGTGCTGGCGGTGTGCCCTGCTCCAGATATCCTGGTGACCAACGCGGGTGGCCCCAAGCCGGGCAATTTTCGTGAATGGAGCCGCGAAGACTGGCTGGCGGCGGTGGATGCCAACATGATTACACCGATTGAATTAATACGCGCGACCGTCGATAAAATGATCGAACGTAAATTTGGCCGCATCGTGAATATTACGTCGGCCTCGGTCAAACACCCGATCGAACACTTGGGTTTGTCTAACGGTGCGCGCGCAGGCTTGACCGGTTTTGTCGCGGGTCTGGCTCGACAAACCGTTGCGCATAACGTCACCATCAACAACCTGTTGCCCGGCCCATTTGCCACCGACCGCCTGCTGCAAACGACAGAGCGTCTGGCGCGCGACAGTGGCAAAAATATTGATGAAGTCATGGCGCAACGCAAAAAAATGGTGCCGGCCGGACGCTTTGGTGAACCCTCAGAGTTTGGTCAGGCGTGTGCGTTTTTATGCAGCGCGGGGGCGGGCTTTATGACGGGCCAAAACCTCGTGCTCGATGGCGGTATTTACCCAGGAACCCTCTAAGTGACGACTCCAACGCTCGACTTTGACCTCACCATTCGCAATGGCCGCATCTCAACCGACAGCACAACGTTTTTTGCGGATATCGGCGTGCGAGAGGGTGTGATTGTGGCGATTGCAAAAAACTTGCCCAAGGGCAAGCGTGACATTGATGCGACGGACCGCTGGGTATTGCCCGGCGGCATCGACAGCCACTGTCATGTTGAGCAACTATCGGGCATGGGCATGATGTGTGCCGATGATTTTTATAGTGCAACGGTATCTGCCGCGTTTGGCGGCACCACCACCATTATCCCGTTTGCCGCGCAGCACCGCGGCAATCAAATCCCAGAGGTGGTTGCCAGTTACGCAAAGCTCGCCGCCGAAAAAGCCGTGATCGATTATGGGATTCATTTGATTTTGGCCGACCCCACTGAAGAGGCGCTGACCACGCACTTGCCTGCAGTCATTCGCGAGGGCATTACGTCGTTCAAGATCTATATGACCTACGACCGGATGAAGCTTGACGATTATCAAATCTTAGATGTGCTTGAGGTAGCCGGTCGCGAAGGCGCGTTAGTGATGGTGCACGCCGAAAACAATGACATGATCCGCTGGATTGCCAAGCGCCTGGTCGAGCGCGGTTTGACAGCCCCCAAGTATCACGCGGTGGCTCACACTCCGCTGGCTGAGACCGAAGCCACCAATCGCGCCGTTGCGTTGGCCACACTGATGGATGTGCCCTTGTTGATCGTGCATGTCTCGGGCCTTGAAGCCGTGCGCGTGATTCATTCGGCGCAAGCGCTAGGCCTGCCGATTCATGCCGAAACTTGTCCGCAGTATTTGTTTTTAACGGCTGAGGATATTGATTTGCCTGGTACGGAAGGCGCCAAGTTTTGTTGCAGTCCGCCGCCGCGCGACCCTGAATCGCAAGAGGCCGTCTGGCAAGGTTTGATCAACGGCACCTTGCAAATGTTCTCGTCAGATCACGCGCCTTATCGTTACGACACCAGTGGCAAGCTGCCCAAGGGTGAGGCTACGACCTTTAAAGATATGGCCAACGGCGTGCCCGGAATTGAAGTGCGTTTGCCTTTGTTGTTTTCTGAAGGCGTGCTCAAAGAGCGCATGAGTATCGAACGTTTCGTGGCAGTGACGGCCACCAACCACGCGAGGACTTACGGGTTATATCCCCGCAAGGGCACGATCGCCGTGGGAAGTGATGCGGATTTTGCCATCTGGAATCCAGAAAAAAAGGTCACGATCTCAACCAGCATGTTGCACGACAACGTGGGCTACACGCCCTATGAGGGCAAACAAATCACCGGTTGGCCCGAAGTGGTGATCAGTGCGGGGCGCGTTGTCGTTGAAAACGGCAGCTTGCACGCCGAGCGCGGCAGTGGGCGCTTTATCAAGCGCGGCACCCCCGAACCGGTTTTGCGTCAGCGCTTAAGTGGCAATCCCAATTCGATTATGCGGAAATACTTTAGTTAACCAGTGCGCAGTTTTTCAGC
>JABMMM010000176.1 GCA_013205565.1 Alcaligenaceae bacterium
CACGAAGATGACGTTGACGGTGGGTGGTGACACTTACCAGATTGCGACTCTGGCAGGGCAAGAACTTAGCACGCCAGATATTTTGGCCAACTCTGGCAGTGGCACGAACTTAACGAGCGCACTAAACGGCGCAAGCTGGACCACTGTTGTGGACGTTTCAGGTTCAAATGGTGCGCCTATTTCTGTGACCGCGTCAGGCGCGACGGCTTCAGTGTCGGGTGCCACGGCCAACCCAACCGGTAATTGGACCGAGGTAGTGACCTCGGGTGCTGCAGTGGTAGACACGACAGCACAACAAACAACGTTCACCACCGCCGCTGCTTCAAACGCAGTGACGATCACGACAGCGGACACTGCGATTCATGCGGTCGCAAGCGTCACCGTTGTGCAGTGGCATGCCTAGTATGGGCATGCCTAGCTTCAATAGAATCAACTAAGGGCAGTATGACCGTTTCATTCGTACCAATTATTTTCAATTTTTTCGCAGCCTTTTCGATCGTGCTCGGTCTGGCCATGTGCTGGATTTTCAAAGAGCGTCTCGATACCTCAGCGCGCTACTGGATTGCCGGCACTTTACTCACCGGTTTTGCGGCGGGTATCGCAGTCTATCGAGACGTATTTCCGCCCCTCGTGACGATTGTCTTGGCGAATGCATTAAATTTTGGAGGTTATTTTTTATTTGCTTATTCGGTGCGCTGCTTGCTCAGAGGCGCTCAACAACCGTCCTTCCCGAAGCCGGTTCTTTATACCTTATTCATGGTTGCCTATTTTTGTGTACTCGCGGTGCTTGTGCAGCAAGCCTCGCCAGTCGTTCAAAGAATAGCAGTGGCGCTGGCCGCGGGCGCGTGTTGTTTGTGGGTGGCCTATCAAGCGCGTTTGGTGCAACGGGTGCTTAATAATACCTACCTAACGGTTTTAGGGTATGTCTTTATTCTGCAGGCGCTTTGCTGGTTTGTCAGAGGCGTCGATCTGTATTTTGGGGAGTTGCCCTCGCCGTTTGAAAGTAACTTGACCAACATCCTTATTTTTATGAGTTTGTTGGTGTTGGGTGTGTTGCGTATCGTTGTCTATATTGCCTTACGCTTTGCGCTGTTCGCCTTCGAGACTAGCGACTTGCGTAAACGCAATCGTTTGCTTGAAAATATTGTGCTTGAAAACAAGTTGCACGCAGCGTTACGCGCAAAAACGATTGTGCCGCATTACCAATCGATTGTTGACTTAGCATCTGGCAAAGTCATTGGATTTGAAGCACTGGCACGCTGGCATGATGAGGATCTGGGCCCGATTACGCCCGATACGTTCATCCCGATCATCGAAGAAAGTGGGCGCATTGAAGATCTCACTGATCTCATGATTGACCAAATCATGATTGATTTGCCGACGATTAAGAAAAAATTTCCGGATGCGCTAGTCTCGATCAATGTATCGAGTTTGTTGTTCGCCGACGAGTATCTCTTGAAGCTGTTTGGCCAACGTCTTGTAAAGTTTAAAAGCGAGTATCCGTCTTTGATCCTTGAAATTGTCGAGGGCAAAATTATCGAGGCAAACGCTCAGGTTGGCTCGCAAATTACCCAGCTCAGAGAGTGGGGCTTAGGGATCAGCATTGATGATTTTGGTAAAGACTATTCATCGCACTCACGCCTGATCGCGTTGCCGTTTAACCATCTCAAAATTGATCGTGAGTTTATTCACCAGTTAGGCAAAAGCAAAAACGCCGATATTGTTGTGAAAAACATTATCGATCTTGCGCAGAATCTGGGTATTTCAGTGACGGCAGAGGGTGTTGAAACCCAACAACAACGCAATGTGTTGGTGCAATTGGGCTGCCATTGTGGGCAGGGCTGGTACTTTGAAAAAGACCAGCCCCTTGAACGCTTGCACGGTTTGCCATTATCTTTCGGAACGCACCTGGCAGAGCCGCACGCCGCAACGTAGCGGCAAGACTTTGACTTTAAGCGCCTGCCGCCTGCCCGTCGCGGCGATGATCAGAACCCGCGGCATAGGCAAAGCGTCCGTTACTTGATTGCTGCTCTCCCAGCCGGGCAATCAACTGCGCGCTGCCAAAGTCGGTGCTGTCAGGAACTGCGATAAGCGGCGAATGACCTAGAGTTTTTAGCCCTGCGACCACTGCGAGACTGACGGTCGCCTCGAGTGTCAGTTCGCCTTGGTCATTGATACGCCAGCGCGGTGCGTCTGAGCAGGCCTGTGGGTTGTGCTGCTCGACCACGCGACGCAACACCATTTGCAAATGGCCTTGTGCTTGCATGTTGCCACCCATTACGCCAAAGGCCATCTCAGGTTGACCATCGCGCGTCATGAAGGCGGGGATGATGGTGTGCATGGGGCGCTTGCCGCCAGCGACTTGATTGGGGTGACCAGGAGTCGTGACAAAACCAGAGCCGCGATTTTGTAGCGCGATGCCTGTTTTTGGTACGACCACGCCCGAACCAAAGCCTTTGAAGTTGGATTGAATAAACGAAATCATGCGACCCTCTGCATCAGAGGCACATAAATAAATGGTGCCACCCGAAGGTGGTTGACCCGCAGCGTAGATGCCCGCTTTTTTAGGGTTGATCAACTTGGCGCGCTCGCGTGCATAGGACTTGCTGAGCAAATCTTTTGCGCTGACTTTCATAAATTCGGGGTCGGCCACGTGGGCGTACAAGTCGGCGAAGGCGACACGCATCGCTTCAACCTCTAAGTGCATGCGCTCAGCTGAGTTTGGTGCTGTTTCGTTGTAGGGCAGATGTTCGATGATGTTCAGTGCAAGCAGAGCTGTGAGGCCTTGACCATTTGGCGGGATCTCATGCACGTCGTAGCCACGAAAGTTCGTCGAAATAGGCTCCACCCAGTCGGCTTGATGTGCGGCCAAGTCGGCCTCAGTCATTACGGCGCCGCATTCGGCAGAAAACGCGGCAATCATTTTGGCCAAACGACCGCGATAAAACGATTCGCCTTTGGTGCGCGCAATATCTTCAAGCGTGTCGGCTTGGTCGGAAAATTTCCAGATTTCACCTGTTGCTGGTGCGTGGCCATTGGGCATGAAAGCGTCAAAGCCTGGGTGCTGCGCCAAGTCTTTGACAGCCGTTGCCCATTGCTTAGAAATCACTGGGCTGACCGGAAATCCTTCACGCGCGTGACGAATTGCGTCCTTAAACAAATCCTCAAAAGGCAGTTGTCCAAATTTGTTTGACAAGGCCACCCACTGCGAGACGGCGCCGGGCACGGTGACTGACTCCCAGCCGTTCTTGGGCATGGTGGCCAAACCTTTGAAGCGCTCGGGCGACCAAGCGGCGGGTGAACGGCCCGAGGCGTTCAGACCGTGTAGTTTTTTGCCATCCCAAATAATCGAGAAGCCATCACCGCCAATTCCATTCATGGTGGGCTCGACAACCGTCAGCGTAATGGCTGCAGCAACGGCGGCGTCAATCGCATTGCCACCGCGCGCAAACACAGCGGCACCCGCTTGCGAGGCGAGCGGTTGCGACGTTGAAACGATATTGCGGGCTAGGACGGGTTGACGACCAGACTGAAACGGAAGCTGCCAGTTCATAAGTGAAAAGAATCCTGCAAAGGTTAAGTCATAAGAGCCACAGGCCGTTATGTATGGTGCTCCGGCATGACGTCGAGCTAGGGCATTACAAAGCGCCACGGCAAAATGGAGTAAGCCGCATCATAATCGTTGGCGGAGCTTCTGGCTTGTTGTTGGCGTCTCACGGCTCGCGAAAACAAAAAAAGCGCCGAAGCGCCATCTTTGTTGTGAGCCGGATCCGAAAACTAAGCGACCAGATGAATCGCTTTTTTGACAGTGTTGAAAATTTCGTCGATCTGGTCTTCGCTGACAATCAGCGGTGGCGAGAACGCAATGCTTTCGCCGGTGTAGCGCACCAAAACGCCCATCTCCATACACTTTAAAAATACGTCGTACGCGCGTGCACCAGGCGAGCCTGGGCGCGACTCAAGTTCAACCGCACCCATCAAGCCTAGGTTACGGATGTCTTTGACGTAAGGCTCGCCACGCAGTGCATGGATGGCTTTTTCAAACTTCGGAGCCAGAGCAAACGAGCGCTCGAACAATTTCTCGCGCTTGTAGATTTCTTGAGTTGCCAGGCAGGCGGCTGCAGCGGCGGGGTGCGATGAGTAGGTGTAGCCATGAAACATTTCAATCGCATTGGCTGGGCTGGCGTTGATAATGGTGTCATAGATCTGCGTGTTCGCTGCAACAGCTGACATCGGAATCGAAGCGTTGTTGATCGCTTTAGCCATCGTAATCATGTCAGGGGTCACGCCAAAGTATTCGCTGGCAGTGGCTTTGCCCAAACGACCGAAGCCGGTGATCACTTCATCAAAAATCAGCAAGATGCCGTGCTTGGTGCAGATCTCGCGCAGGCGTTGCAGGTAGCCCACCGGCGGCACCAGCACGCCGGTTGAACCGGCAACCGGCTCAACGATCACGGCCGCAATGGTTGAGGCATCGTGCAAGGCGCATAGGCTTTCAAGATGGTCAGCGAGGTGCATGCCCCATTGCGGTTGGCCTTTGCTAAAGCCCATGTCAGGGATGCTATGGGTGTGCGGAATGTGATCAACGCCGGGAATCAAATTAGCCGAGTAGGCCTTACGGTTAGCAACAATACCGCCAACTGAAATGCCACCAAAACCCACACCGCTGTAACCGCGCTCGCGACCGATGAGGCGCGTGCGCTGGCCTTCGCCACGCGAACGATGATAGGCCAGTGCCATCTTGAGCGCGGTGTCGACAGCTTCAGAACCAGAGTTCGCAAAAAAGATGCGATCCAAACCTTTAGGCATGAGGTCTGCGACTACCCTTGCGGCTTCAAACGCCAAAGGGTGAGCCATTTGAAAGGGTGGTGCGTAATCAAGCTCTTGCATTTGCTTGTGCACAGCTTCGATGATTTCTGCGCGGCCGTGACCGGCGTTGACGCACCAGAGGCCGGCGCTGGCATCGAGCACCTTCTGGCCATCCATGGTGGTGAAGTGCATATCTTTGGCACTTTTAAGAATGCGCGGGGCAGCTTTGAACTGACGGTTGCCTGTAAAAGGCATCCAGAAATTGGTCATGTCCACAGAGTTGGACAGGCTGATGGCTTCGGTAACAGCATTCATGGGGTTCTCCGGTAATCGGGTTATACGCCTACTGTAGCGCTGCAAGGCGGCTCTCAACCAGTACAGTTGCATAAATGTGTGGCAAACTGTACTGGTTGTCCGGCCGCTGTGGTTGTTGTAAGGCAACCGCGGATAAAAGTCACCCGACATCGACGGACTGGCCTGCCCGCTTTCACCAACGAGGTGCCAAACTTGGCTTTCACACTGGACCTTAATCGAAACGCTGAGCGCAGCTTGGTCGAGCAAATCGTCGCCACGCTGACCGCCGCGATTGCTAGCCGCGCCTTACGAGCGGGCGATGCCTTGCCCTCAGTGCGTCAACTTGCCCGTGAGCAGGGTCTCAGCGCATTTACCGTCTCAGAGGCGTATCAGCGCTTAGTGGCGTCGGGGCAGGTGGTGGCCAAGCGCGGCGCCTCGTATCGCGTGGTGGACAAGCGGGCAACGCCGCCCCCAGCTGCGCCCGGGTGGTCTGCACCTAGCCTGAACGCGGCGTGGCTGTTGTCAGACGTATTCGCCGACCACTCGGTGCCGATTAAGGCAGGCTGCGGTTGGCTCCCTGGCGAGTGGATCAACGAAAGCGGCTTGCAGCATGCCTTGCGCACCCTGAGCCGTGTGCCCGGCGCGCGTTTTGGAGGCTATGGGCACCCTTACGGCATGGCGACGCTGCGCGAGCAAATCGCGGCCAGACTCAGGCGCAATGACATACCGGCAGAGTCTGCAAATGTGCTGTTGACACAGGGCGCGACGCAAGCACTTGATTTGGTGGTGCGCACGCTGTTGCAACCCGGAGACACGGTCGTTGTTGAAGACCCTTGTTATTGCAATCTGCTGCAAATCTTGCAGCTTGCCGGCCTGAAGGTCGTGGGCTTGCCGCGTAACGTCGACGGGCATGATCTCGATCAGCTCGCACAACTCATCAAGCGCGCGCGCCCCAAAGCGATCTTTGTCAATACCGTGTTGCAAAATCCTTCGGGCACCACGCTGCCGTTGGGCAGCGCTAAGCGCTTGCTTGAGATCGCCGAGCAGCACGGCTTATGGGTGATTGAAGATGATATTTATCGCGAGCTCGCACCCGAAGGCGCGCCGTGCCTTGCCGCGCTCGAGGGGCTGCGTCGCGTCATTTATATTTCAGGTTTTTCGAAAACGATTACGCCCACGCTGCGAGTGGGCTATGTGGCCGCGCATGCCGACATCCTGGCAAGTTTGGCGCGCAGCAAAATGGCCGTTGGCTTAACCTCGTCCGAGGTGACTGAGCGTGTGGTGGCCAATGTCTTGAGTGACGGTCACTACCAACAACATCTTAAATTTTTAACCGACAAACTTAAACAAACACACCAACGTGTGTGCGTAAGTATGTTGGCCGCAGGCGTTGAGGTTTTTGCTCAACCTGAAGCAGGCTTATTTTTGTGGGGACGTCTGCCGATCGATGCTAAACAAAGCACGAGTGTCGCGACGCGCGCCTTGAAGCATGGCATCTGGTTAGCCCCTGGCGCGTATTTTCGGCCAGAAGATCGCGCCTCGAATTGGTTTCGTTTTAACGTGGCCAACTCAGATCATCCCGTTTTATGGGATTTCATCCGCACGCTAGCCTAGAACTGTTTGCGCGCCAAAGTCGGTGCGCGCAGCGCGCGTTAGTGTTCACGGTTGTCAGAATACTTTCTTAGCGGTCAACAGCCAAATACAGTGTTTCTTTGATTTCTTCCATCACAACATAGCTGCGCGACTCGGCTGAGGCGGGCAGACGTTTGAGGATCTCGCCCAAAAGCTGGCGATATTTGCTCATTTCGGCCAAGCGCGCCTTGATTAAATAATCAAAATCGCCTGACACAAGGTGGCATTCCATGACCTCAGGCACATATTCAAGTTCTTTTTTGACCTTTTCAAAAACCTCATCGGATTTTGTCGAGAGCTTGATCTCAAGAAACACCAACAGACTCTTGCCAAGCGCGGCCGGGTTGACGCGCGCGTAATAGCCCATGATGATGCCCTCACGCTCGAGGCGCTTGACGCGTTCTGAACAAGGGGTCGCAGACAGGTTTACACGCTCGGCCAAGTCGGTCATCGAGATGCGACCATCACGTTGTAAGACATCGAGTATCTTCAGGTCGATGCGGTCGAGCGGGCGCAAGGGGTCTTTTATCGTCACGGCGCAGATCCGAAAAGTCAAAACAGTAAAAGGCAGGTAAAACCTTGGTTCAATGACTTGATTTTAGTGATTTCTGCTGTAATGTTGTTAGAAACTTTTCACACGGATCTCAGCGCCCTATGTCGATCGCCCCACAGCCCGTCACCGTTACCCTAAAACAAGGCCAAGTCACGGGCCTGCGAACCCAGACGGTCACGCAGTTCTTAGGCCTGCGGTATGCCCAGGCCCCAACTGGCGCCTGGCGCTTTGCCCCACCGCAAGCCTTAGGGCCACAGTCGCCGTTTGATGCGACCCAAGCGGGGCCAGTGTGCCCGCAGTTGCCCTCACGCCTGCGTACGGTCATGGGTGATTTTGAGGCCGCGCAAGACGAAGACTGCTTACGCTTAGCAATCTGGACACCCGCCTGTGATCCACGCAAGCGCCCAGTGGTCGTGTGGTTGCATGGCGGCGCCTGGCAAAGCGGTGGCGGCGCGCTGGCTTGGTACGACGGCACCCGCTTAGCCGCAGGGGGCGATTGCGTGGTGGTGGGGGTCAATTATCGACTTGCAGCACTGGGGTGGTTGTATGTGCCGGGTGAAACTGCCAACGTTGGGCTACTCGATGAAGAAGCTGCAGTACGCTGGGTTGTCGACAATATCGAACATTTTGGCGGAGACTCTGCCAACATCACCATGATGGGCCAGTCGGCGGGGGGCTTCAATATTGCAGCGATGCTCGCGCGTGCGCCTCTGTTTAACCGTGCGATTTTGCAGAGCGCCTCGCTCGGGCGCGGGTTTCGTGAGCCCGCGCAAGCCGCCCACCTCAGTCGCGTGTTTTTGCAGGCGACAGGTGCGCAGACGCTTGAGCAGGCGCGTGCCTTGCCGGTAGCCAGTTTATTGGCTGCGCAACAGGCTCCGAGCGTCATGGCCGCACTCAAAGAAGAAGGCGCGAGCCGCAGTTTGTTTTGTCCGGTGGGCGAGGAAGATTTTTTTAGCTTGCCGCTTGCCCCACTGATGCAGCAGGCGGCGACTCGTGCCGATGTATTGCTAGGCTACACGCGCGATGAAATGACGGCATTTCCGGGCGCCGAGCGCGATCTTGTCAGTCAACAGCTTGGTGAAAAAATCTTTGGCGCACCGTCGCGGCAATGGGCGAGCGACGCGCACGCCGCCGGTCGGCAAGCGTGGGTGTTTGAGTTTGCCTATGGGCCTAATCCAGTGTTCGGCGCTTGTCATTGCAGCGAGCTGCCGTTCGTCTTTGGTAATTTAGAGACCTTTGACGGGGCTGCGATGCTGCAGGGGATGACCCCAGAGCAGGGTGCGCGCTTGGTCGAGCAGATGCAGAGCGCTTGGATTGCGTTCATTCATGGCCGCTCGCCTGGCTGGGTACCTAGCCCGATGGTGCATGTTTTTGAATAATATGGATTCCTGTTTGTGCCTAGAGTCCGTAGTCGTCTTTTATCGCTATGGGTACTTATTTTCTGTTTAGCTTGAAACAAAGGATCATCGGTATGCGAATCAATATCCAGCTGTCTCGTGTCGCCCTGTTTGTGATGACGGTGGGCGTCTGTAGCCTGTTTATATTGGGCCCGCGTGGGGCGCAGGCTCAAACCTCGGGCGCTTACCCCGACAAGCCGGTCAAGATTATTGTCTCTAACCCGCCCGGCGGCCCGATCGACGTGATTTTGAGGATATTAGCCACACGTCTCACTGCGGTCTGGGGTCAGCCCGTTGTGGTTGAAAATCGTCCGGGCGGTGCAGGCATTGTCAGCACGACCGCGCTGGTCAAAGCTCCGGCGGATGGTTACACGATCGGGATGGTGGCCGCGTCGTCTATCACCATCATGCCGTTTGCGGTCGATAGCCTACCGTACGATCCCATCAAAGATTTACAGCCGATTTCACTGGTGGCGCGTACGCCGTTTATTTTTATTGTGCGGCAAGACAGCCCCTTTAAAACCTGGCAAGATTTTGTGCAGCAGGCCAAAACCCGCGATCTGACGATCGGCTCATATGCCATCGGGTCGGCCTTTCATATGGTCTGGGAACAAACCGCGCGCCGCGTCGGCATCAAGGCCGTGTATGCGCCCGCCAACGCGGCCAGCAAGACGCAGGGTGACCTAGTAGGTGGCCAGCTTGATATCGCGCTTGAAGCGCCGTCTAGCGCGCGGGCAATGCTTGATGGCGGACGGGTGCGGGCGATTGCGATCACCAGCCCCGAGCGCTTTGCGGGTTTGCCAGACACGCCAACTCTTTCAGAAGCTGGCTTGTCTGGTTATTCGTCGCTTCCGTGGCTTGGGTTAATGGGGCCGGCCGGGATCCCAGCAGAGCGCGTTGCGTTGATTCAAAAAACTGTTGCGCAAATTTTGCAAGAGCCCGCTATGCTCAAACAGTTAGAAACGCTAGGCATGATGCCGGTGGGCAGCACACCGCAACAAATGGCGGAGACGATTACGCAAGAGCGTCTGTTGATGCAGCCTTTGGTGAAAGAACTCGGGATTCGCTTGAATTGACAAGCTCCCCGACCTCGTCCTGACGGACGCCGTTGACGCGCGACGATATGGGGATTCCTAAAGCTTAACCCCCGGAATGACGTCGATCGCTGCGGCGGGGTCAACATAACGGCCTTCAAGCTCCATGAAAGCCGGGTATTCAAAAAGATTCCAGAGGCTGCGGTGGTCAACCATGCGATCCGAGAACGCTGAGCTTGAGCCGTTGCGTGCTAATTCTTCGTACAAGGCCTTGCCGACCGAAGCAATGACGCGGGTCATTGAATTAGGAAAGATCGCGATGCTATAGCCCAAGGCGGTGAGTTGATCAACGGGGAGCATCGGCGTGCGACCCCCTTCAACGAGATTCGCCAGCGTGGGTATTTTGACTTGTTGGTTGAGCAAACGCATTTCGTCAGCAGATTCTGGCGACTCCAGAAAGCACACATCTGCGCCGGCCTCGGCGTAGCGCTGCGAGCGTTCGATCGCTGCATTGATGCCTAGATCACTGCGGGCATCGGTACGAGCGATGATGACGACATTCGGATCGTGCCGCGCATCGACGGCTGCTTTAATGCGCCCCACCATTTCTTCAGTCGAGACGATTCGACGACCAGGCTCGTGTCCGCAGCGTTTTGGCCAAGCTTGATCTTCGATTTGGATGCCACTGATGCCCGCGCGCTCGAACTCACGCACGGTACGAATCACGTTTAGAGGCCCGCCATACCCGGTATCGGCATCGGCAATGATCGGGATGGTGGTGACGTCGGCCATACGTTTGGCCTGATCCAGAATTTCGGCAAAAGACAGCAGAGCAACGTCGGGTGCGCCCAGACGCGTGATTGATACCCCCGAGCCGGTCATATACGCTGCTTTGCACCCTGCCTGTTCGGCGAGTCGAATCGTCAGGCAGTCAAAGGCGCCAGGCGCGACCAGCAGCGCAGGATCGGCAATGAGTGCGCGCAACTGTTGATTTTTTCCGGGATGAATGCCGAGCGAAAGGGGCATTGAGAGACTCATGATAAGACCTTTTGTTTTGCGGTTTGAATGGCAGCGAGCACGGTATCGCAGGGATGAATTGGATAGCGCGCCCGAAAGAAGTTTAGAGAGCCCTCATGGAGTAACGCATTGGGTGTTGCCACTGCGTCTTCAAGCACGACGACGTAATAGTCGTGATACGAGGCAGACCGCACGGTGGATTCGACGCAACCTTCAGTCACGGTCCCCAAAATAATGACGCTTTGAATCCCCTGCGTGCGCAGGATGTGATCGAGATTGGTACCAACAAAGCCGTCGGGTCGAAATTTTTCAACCACCCAGTCTGCGTCTTGTACGGACAAGCCGTCAACAAATTCGTAGCCCCAAGTTCCGCGCTTGGTGTAGTCGGGGGCTTTGCCGTCGCGTGTCTTAAAACGCAACCATGCAGGCGAGTCCATGCGAGCGTCAGGCAGTGACGCTTGCCGCAAAAAAATCGTTCGCATTCCTAACGCTTGCGCTTTGCCAACAAAATCAACCATTTTTTTGACAGCAGGCGCCATGCTTGCGACATCCTTGCCAAACTTAGCAAAGTGTCCATCAACGTGACAAAAATCGTTTTGAACATCGACCACGATGACTGCAGTCCAACGCGGATCAACGAGCTCGTCAAGGGTATCTAAAACTTCGCGGCCCATGATGGTTTTCATTCGCGGCGTCCTGTGTTGAGTCGAGTATCGGCGTCTTTAGATTTGTTCGATTGAGACGGGGAATAATTGCTCGTGATCGTCAGCGGGCATCACGTGATAAGCCGCAAACCGATACGCTGGGCCACCGACCAATTCAGGCGGCGTAAACGGAAACGCGATATTGCCGCCCGTACATTGCCGACCCGAAAAACCTTGGTGCAGCAAAAATTGTTTGAAGGTTTTTGCGGCAGCCATGGCGAGCTCGGGCGCGCGAGCAATGATTTCGATCAAGAGGAAGACCTCGCGCGCAGCTTGTACGCCCGGCGTTTGCGTCCAGAGTGCCACGCCGTCTAAACCGTAGAGCCTCGGATAAATTTCGTAGTCGCCGGGCACGAGGCCGCGTGTGGTTTGCTCAACAGTGGCCAGGATCGGACGCAACTGCGCAATAAAACGTGGGTCGGCGGTTCCGGCAAGCAAGACCGCACGATGGCCGACCAAGGCACTGCCTTCGACCTTGATCGTCGTGCGTGTCGCGGGTTGCCAGGTGGCACCGGTGACATGGGTGCGGCGCTCGTCAAGCGCGGTGTAGCGCGCGGCGTCGACCTTCAGTGTGCCGTCAGGCTCGGTAAAACTAATCGGGTCGGCTTGTTCATAAAGACTGTGCGCCGCGACCGAAAGTGGCGTAGCTCGTCGTTCGGGGTTCATGCTTTCAAGCGAAAAACCCTTCGCGTCAAGCGTGGCGAGCATCGCATCGCGCCCACCAGGTTCGCAGCAAATGGAGGTGCATTCGATGATCTTGGACATATGCATCACATTGGCCATGTCAAAGCCCAGCATTTTTGGCAAACTCGCAAAGACGGCTGTGTCACAAGCTCTGCCGGCGATAATGACGTCTGGCTCAAGCGCGAGCGCTCGCTCAAAGGGGGCACAGCCGACCTGACCGACCAAGTGCGAGCAGGCCTCCAAATCAGCTTGAGTCACGGGCAAGTTGCCCCCCAGAGCGGTGAGTTCGCCGGCTGCGAGCGCTTGGCCGACGCGTGCTGCGCTTAAATCTGAGCGAATCGAAGCCAGTCGAAAATGCAAGTTGTGTTCGCGTGCGATCTCACGAATCATGTTTAGGGTTGCGTCAAGGTGGGGTGCGGCGCCCGCGGTGCCCGCCGTACCGATGATGAGCGGTATGTTGCGCTTGCGCGCGCTCGTGAGCACCGCAGTTAAATCGCGTTTTGTGATTAAGGGGCTAGTAGCCATTTCACCAGAGCCCAAATAAACCGGCCCCGGATCGACAGAGCCCATGTCGCAGCCGATGAAGTCGGGCTCGCGGGCTAGGCCGGCAGCAAGGGCCAACTCAGGAATCCCGTAGCCAAGTTGTCCTGAGGCGGAAAGCACCTTTAATGTAGAGGGCCTGCGCGTGAGCAAGGCTTTGACGGCGCTCATATTTCGAGATCCAGCAGAGGGACATGTTGTTGAGCACCGTAGACATCGTGGTCGCCTGGCGAGCCTGAGACGATCGTGCGTGGCATGGCGATTTTGATGGCCCGCGCGACTCGATAAGGGGTCACAATCACGTCGGCGGGCGCAACGTTGTACAGACGCGCTAACGCGATCGGTCGCAACGCCTGCGCGCGTGTCGCAGCCTCGAAGCTTTGGTCAGTCGGAAAGATCAAATCAAACGATAGGGTCAGCGGCCCAGCGTTTTTACTGCGTATCACCGTGGCAATCTCTGCGAGTCGGGGCACAAATCTTCCTCAATTTTTGTTCTTTGACGGTTACAAAGCTTATAACAAGTTGCTCATAGCGTGACAAGTGAGCATGCCGGCCATTGCGCCCGTCTGGAAGCTCGCGCCGAGGCTGCCTGTCGCTTTTTATTGACCAATTTTGTTAATTCTGTTGATATAGAAACCTGCTGCCTGTTTGGCATTGTGCGGGCAGCAGACAGGCGCTTGTTTTTTGCGCGGAGCGTCCACGCCTGGGGCAAACCCTCAAAAATACCTCAACGGAGATCATATGAAGCGTCGTCACTTTATCGAGACCGGCCTTGCGCTAGGCGCAAGCATCGCTTTACCTGCTTTTGCGCAGTCCAAGTCCTCGTATCCCACACAAACAATTAAGATGATTGTTGCCTTCGGGCCAGGTGGGTCGACGGATGTGACGGCGCGAGTGATTACAGCCAAGATGTATGACCTGCTGGGGCAAAGAGTGGTGATTGAGAACAAACCGGGCGGGGGGTCGAATATTGGAAGCGAGCTGGCCGCGCGCGGCGCGCCCGATGGGTACACTTTGTTTTTGGGCACCGTTGCCAACGCCATCAATATGTCGTTATATAAAAATCCCGGTTACGACATCATTGGCGATTTTGAGCCGATTTCGATCTTGACTTCGGCGCCAGCTGTCTTGGTGGTGACGCCAAAGTTGCCCGTCAATACCGTGCAAGAATTGATCGCTTTGGCGCGTGCTAAACCCGATTCTTTAAACTTCGCGACCTCGGGCGTTGGCACAACTCCGCATCTGGCCGGCGAAATGTTGTTGCAGCGTTTCAATATTAAAATGACGCACGTCGCCTATAAGGGTGCTGCCCCTGCACTGACTGACACGATTGCTGGTGTGACACAGCTAGGATTTAAGACCGCGTTGTCGGCGATCCCGAGCATTCAGGCCGGTCACTTAAAGGCGTTGGCGGTTTGTTCGGCTCAGCGTCTGTCGCTCTTGCCTAACGTGCCTACCATGGCAGAGGCGGGAGTTCCTGATTTTGAAATTACGTCTTGGAATGGCTTGTTCGCGCCCAAGGGCACGCCCGCAGACATCGTCGAAAAATTGAATCAGGTTTGTGCAAAGATCTCGCGCATGAAAGACGTGCAAGATACCTTTGCAGCGCAAGCGGCGAACAGTCTGACGAGCACCCCGGCTCAATTTAAAGCGTTTATTCAGGCCGAGATCACTAAGTGGGGCGCCGTCGTAAAATCAACTGGCGCGCAAATTTAGCGTGAAGGGTGGCGCGCGGAACGCGTAGCCTTAAAAAGACGTCCGAATCCCTTATGCCCTAAGGGTTTTGTTCAAAAGCCTATGGGCTTTGGCGATTGCCGTGCGAAAATACGATCTGAAACACCATTGTTGATTTCTTTGACAAATTTTTCGGCGTTGTATGCATAATCCCAGTCCCTCTTTCCGCGGTTTGGCCGTTGCACTGACCTTGACTCTTGGTTTGTTCTGGGTAGTGATCGCAAATGCGGCCCCCCCTATCTTGGTGCTCAATTCACTCAACGCGAACGTCAGTGTGATTGACTCAGTCACCTATAAAGAAATCAAACGGGTTCCTGTGGGTAAAGAGCCCCATCATTTGTATCTGACGCCCGACAACAAGTCCGTGATGGTGGCAAACGCTGCCGGCGATTCGATCACTTTCCTTGATCCAAATACCGGAGAAGTACAGCGCACGCTGAAAAATATCTTAGACCCCTACCATCTGCGCTTTTCGCCTGACATGAAGTGGTTTGTGACAGCCGCTAATCGCCTGAACCACGTCGACATCTATCGTTGGGAAAACAAAAACGGCGAGTTTCAAATGCACTTGGTTAAGCGTTTGCCCGCAGGCAAAACGCCTAGTCATATCGCGATTGATAGCAAAAGCACCACAGCGTATTTCACTTTGCAAGACAGTCACGAGTTGATGGCGGTTGATCTGGCAACGCAAAAACCGCTCTGGACAATCTCAACGGGAAAGACGCCCGCAGATCTCTACCTTGCGCCCGATGATAAGACCTTGCTCATTGGCTTAACCGGTGCCTCGGAGGTTGAGGTTTATGACGTGTCGGGTGCAAAAAAAGCCGTGCTAACTAAACGCATCCCGACCGGTGAAGGCGCGCACGCGTTCAGATCACAGGGTGACAAGCGGCACGTGTTCGTCAGCAATCGCAGCGCCAACACGATTAGTCGTATTGATGTGACCACCCTGAGCGTGGTCGACACCTACAAAACCCCCGCTGGCCCCGACTGCATGGAAATGCTTGCCGACGGCAAGACCTTATTGTTTACCGCGCGCTGGGCCGGCAAGCTCGTGGCGTTGGATATCGAAAAAAAGACGATCACACAGCAGGTGCCTGTTGGCAAGTCACCGCACGGGGTCTGGACATTGAATCATGCGAGCCGCCTATAAGCTTTTGCTGGGCTTAGGGCTGTCGTTGTGCGCGACTGCCTTGTTAGGGTCGCCAGTCTCGTCTGCCGCGACCCCAGCGTGTGAGCGACCGGTGTACTTGACGTTTGACACCGGACACATGCAGATCGCCCCCTTTGTGGCTGAGGTGCTAACGAGACACGAGGTGCGCGCGACCTTTTTCTTGGCAAATGAGCCGACACGCACGGGAGGCACAAGCTTGGATGAGGTTTGGGCGCCCTGGTGGAGGGCACTAGCCGGGCAAGGCCATGCGTTTGGCTCACATACCTTTGATCATGTTTACTGGCTGAGCGACACGGCAGATGCTCGATTTTTAATGCGGCCGAGCGCCGGCCCGCAGCCAGGGAAAAGTTTTATTTGGACAGGCGCCCAGTATTGCGAAGAGTTGGCTCGCCCCGCCTTGCGGTTTGAGCAGATGACCGGTCAAAAAATCTTGCCACTGTTTCGCGCCGCAGGCGGTAAAACTTCACCTGCCTTAGTGCGGGCCGCGCAAGAGTGCGGCTACGAGCACGTCGGTTGGGCGCCCGCAGGTTTTTTGGGTGACGAGTTACCAAGCGATCAGTATCCCAACACGTTATTGCTTGAGCGCGCCTTGCGTAATATTCGCAGTGGCGATATTTTGGTGGCACATTTAGGGATTTGGTCGCGCCAAGATCCTTGGGCGCCGGCGGTACTTGAGCCCTTAATTGAGGGCTTGAAAAAAAAGGGTTTTTGTTTTACGACCATGGATACACACCCAGCATATCGTGAGAAAATCCAAGCGCGTAAGACTGTTCTTGGTGTGCCTGACGGCGCGGTCGTGCAGCCTGCACGAGAATCAAGCGCCGCGGCGATAGATGTATTAGCGCCAGAGCGGCAAGCTATGCCTCAACCAAGAGATATGAAAAGCAATGAATCAAATGATTGAACTCTTTGACCAATCACAGCAGTGGCTTTTTGAGTCATTGGTGCAGCCGTTGCTGTTTCATACCGGTATGAGTAGTGTGATCGAAGACGCTTACGACGGCACCATGTGGCTATTGATTGGTTTATTACAAATTGCATTATTAGTCGTTGTGTTCGGCACCATGCAACGCGTGTGGCCCGCCGAGCCCGTGCGTGATCGTCAGCAGATTCGCATCGATTTTTTGTATACGCTGATTCATCGTCTAGGGGTGTTTAGACTTGGTTTGTTTTTTATGATCGATCCTCTGTGGGACGAGCTCTCTGGTCAGGCACGTTTACTGGGCTTTACGCCCTGGCATCTTGATGGGATCTGGCCCGGCGTCACCGACGGCGCGATCGCTAGCCTGCTGCTGTATTTGTTGGTCTTTGATGCCGTTGATTATTTTTATCATCGTGCGCAACATCGTTTTAACTGGTTTTGGGGTCTGCACTCGGTGCATCATAGTCAGCGTCAAATGACCATGTGGAGCGACAACCGTAACCATTTGCTCGATAGCTTGTTGCGCGATACGGTGTTAGTGTTGGTCGCGCTGTTGATTGGCGTCAAGCCTGGGCAGTTTGTCTTGATTGTGGTCTTCACACAGTTAGTTGAAAGCTTCTCGCACGCGAACGTTCGCATGTGCTTTGGCAACTGGGGCGATCGCCTCTTGGTGAGCCCAAAGTTTCATCGGTTTCACCATTCGGTGGCTTACGATGAGTCAACCGCAGGGCCGGCCAAGGGTCATAACTTTTCTGTGCTGTTTCCGGTTTGGGATGTCTTGTTCAGAACGGCCAAGTTTGACACTGGGTATGTGCCAACGGGTGTTCATGACCAGCAACCTGATGCGGGCAGTCGTGACTACGGCCGAGGTTTTTGGGCCCAACAAAAGCTGGGGATTCAGCGTATGTTGGGGTCAAAAACCGCTGGGTTCAACCGAGACAAGCTCACTTAAAGACTGAAGCGAGACAGCTGCGACTCGGACTCGTAAGCTGCACGCAAAAGAGCCCAGCACCTGTGCATGGTGCCAAGCCGCACGACTCAATCGCCGCCAAGCGCCAGTTTGTTGGGCTGGCGTTTTTCTATCGACCATTTCAGCAAGGCTGCTGTCCGATAAATACCATGAGCAAACTTGCCGTAAGGCAGCGTAAAAAACAGCGCCATGACAAAACCGAGGTGAATCGCCAGCCAAAGCGCCATATAGCTGGTGTCGCGCCAAACAAGCAAGGCAAGCCCAGTCAGGCTGACGGTAAATAGCAACAAAATAAAAGCGCGATCCATGGGTTTTTGTGCCGCATCGCCGTGCAGCGGTGAGCGTCGCAGATTCAGCCAGAGTAGGCCGGCGGGCCCAATGAGCAAACCAATCCCGCCTACGGTGCCTAAAATCACGGGCAGGCTCGTATAGGCGTAGGGCGCTTGTAGGCCAAGCACATAGTGATAGAGCGTGGCCACCGAGGTTGCGGCAAAGCACAGCATAAAACCGTAAAAGGTCAGATGGTGAAAATACCTGCGGCGCAGTGTAAAGCGATCGTCTTCGTCGTTACAGCCTTGGCCGTGTCCGCCGTCGAGGTACTTCATGCCTAAAACGTTGTGGGTGGCTTCACCCAGTGCGGCCGCACTAGCTGCACCTGGGGTGATTTCTTTCCAGAACCGCGTCACACCAATCCCTAGCGCCAAGACGGCAAAGCCAAAAACGGCACCGAACATCAAGGCCAGGGTGTTATGCGGAAACACCGCATAGAAGTTACCCGCAAGTGGCTCGTGAATAAGCTTGCCCGTAAATAACAGCGTTAAGACCAAAAACAGCGCTAAGCCAAAAGCTGTTGCCAAGGCCACGGTTAACCCATTGTTTTTGTAAAGCGCACCCATGGCCGCAGGCCAGGCAAAATCGGTGTAAGTTTCTACGCGGACCTTGGCCATAGCTTGCGGTACGTTCACGGCAAACTCATGCGGAGGCGCGTATTGACAGGCATGCAAGCACGCGCCACAGTTGTGGCAAAGGTTAGCTAAGTAATTCAGATCCGCTTTGCTGTCGAATTGCAGGCGGCGCGCCATGGCCGGAAACACGGCACAGAAACCCTCACAGTAGCGACAGGCGTTACAGATCTGCATTTGCCGTGCGACTTCTGTCTCGTTGGCACTGAGGCCTTTGCTATGCCAGGTAATGGAGTGTTCAGAGGCACCGGCCAGGCCTTGCGCCTCGCGGGTCAGGGATTCAAGCGATTGCATGTAAGGATCCTTCTTTGATTTTTTGGGCGGCTATGGCGGCCTGTGTGCCAGCGATGCGACCGAAGGCTGTGCCAATCGACATCCCGACGCCTGCGGTGTAGCCCTTGCCTAAAACGTTGCCGGCATTGATCTCGCCTGCAGCGAAGAGGTTGGGGCTGGCTTTGCCGTCAAAAAAGACACTGGCTTTTTCGTCGGTGGTTAAACCGAAATAGGTAAAGGTGACGCCCGGCCGCACTGGATAGCCATAAAACGGACCTTTCTCGATCGGCAAGGCCCAGTGGGTTTTTTCTGGGGTCAGGCCTTGGGTATGGCAATCATCCTGAATCGTATGATCGAAGGTGCCGGGTTGGCAGGCCGCGTTGAATTCGATGATAGTTTGCATAAAGACTTCGGGATTAAGCTCAAGCTTGCGGGCGAGTTCGGGCAAGGTGTCGGCTTTGATGTTTTCAAATACGGCCGGCATAAAACGACCGACTGATTTGACATCAATAATCGAATAGGCGATCTGACCGGGTTGCAAGGCGACTAAGCGACCCCACAAGGCATAGCGCTTGGGCCAAAAGTCTTCGCCTTCGTCGTAGAAGCGTTTGGCTTCACGATTGACCACAATCCCCAGCGAAACAGCATCGATACGTGTGCAGATGCCGCCGTCATAAAGCGGCGAGCGCGCATCGATGGCTACGCAGTGCGCTTGGGTGGGGTCGCCCATCGTGTCAGCGCCTGCGCGCATCATGACTTTAAGCACAACACCCATGTTGTAGCGTGTGCCGCGAATCAAGAAGTTATCGGCGGGCCATTCGCCCAGTTCGTTTTGACCCCAGGCCTCGCGCAACCATGCTCGGTCAGACTCAAAGCCACCACAGCCCAAGACGCAGGCGCTGCCAGCGTAGCGTTTGTCGCCGACTTTGGCGGCGATGAACTGGCCGTCTTTGATTTCTAGATCGTCAACAGGTGAGTCATACAAAATATCGATACCGAGTTTCTCGGCGCTTAGGTAATAGGCATTGACCAAGGCTTTGCCGCCGCCCATAAAAAAGGCGTTGGTGCGGGCCACATGCAGGGTGCCAGACAAGGGTGGCTGAAAATGAACGCCGTGCTTGCGCATCCAGTCGCGGCATGACGATGATTCTCGAATTACCATGCGTGCAAGTGCTTCGTTGGTTTGGCCGCCAGTCACTTTTAATAGATCTTGCCAGTATTCTTCTTCAGTGTAGGCGTCGACTAAAACATCTTGGGGGGCGTCGTGCATGCAGCGTAGGTTGCGGGTGTGCTGTGAATTGCCCCCGCGCCATGCTTTTGGAGATGCCTCAAGAATTAGGACGCTGGCGCCGGCTTCGCGCGCCATTAAGGCGCTACACAGGGCTGCGTTGCCGCCGCCCACTACGATTACATCCCACATGGTTCTTGCCTCGCGTGTTGGTTCGCGTTAATTTTGAGTCAGTGTGTGAGTGTAATCAGATGGCGGGGGTTTGCGCTAGGGCGCGGGTGCTGACGCTGTGGGGGTATTCTGACGGCTGCGTTATCGCTTGGCGCAGCTTGTCGCTTTGCGCACGCCTCGTCGCTTTGCGCATCCTTATCGCTTTGCGCACGCCTCGTCGTCTTGCGTGCGCTGCGAACCGGTATTTTTGTGCTGAGCAAAAAATACGCGGCTTCTTCGCTTACGCTGGACGTCGTGGCTGAGTTAGAGATGGACGGTTGATGTTGGGGGCTTTGGGCTGGCCAAGGTTTGATTTTTTACACTGACAGGTGTTTTTTGACTTCTTCGCTGTCCATTTGGGTTTGGTCGCCTTGGGCGACGACTTCTCCTCTTGATAGGACGACGAAGCGGTCGGCGAGTTCGCGGGCGAAGTCGAAGTATTGTTCGCACAGCAGAATGGCGATGTCGCCGCGGTCGCGTAGTAGGCGGATGACGCGGCCGATGTCTTTGATGATTGAGGGCTGGATGCCTTCGGTGGGTTCGTCAAAGATGATGAGTTTGGGTTCGGCGACTAGGGCGCGTGCGATGGCGAGTTGTTGTTGCTGGCCGCCTGAGAGGTCGCCGCCGCGCCGCGACAACATGGTGCGCAACACCGGGAATAGGTCAAAAATTTCGTTTTTTATGCGCTTGGCTTGTTGGCTGGGCTTGGTGGCCATGCCCATCAGGATATTTTCTTCGACAGTAAGACGAGCAAAGATTTCGCGGCCTTGGGGGACGTAGGCCATGCCGAGGGCGGCACGTGCATGGGGGGCGAGCTTGCTGATGTCTTTGCTGTCAAAGTGGATGCTGCCCGAGGCCAAGGGTTGCACGCCCATCAAGCATTGCAGCAGGGTGGTTTTGCCGACGCCGTTGCGTCCGAGCAAGGCCATGCACTCACCCTGCTTGACCGACATGGTGATGCCGCGCAGAGTGTGGCTGCTGCCGTAGTATTGATTAATGTTTTGAACGTCTAGCATGGCTTAGCCTGGTTGGTGTCTTGAACGTTTAACATGGCTTAGCCTGATTAATATCTTGAACGTTGACCATGGCTTAGCGACCTAAATAGACTTCAATCACGCGTTGGTCGGCTTGCACTTGTTGCATGGTGCCTTCTGCTAAGACCGAACCTTCGCACAGCACGGTGACTTTGCCGCCTTGCGAGATCTGGTTAACAAAATCCATGTCATGCTCAACTACCATCAACGAGTGCTTGCCGCGAAGGTCGTTGAGCAGTTCGCCGGTCCGTTCGGTTTCGGCGTCGGTCATGCCGGCGACAGGCTCATCCAGCAAAAGCAGTAGGGGCTCTTGCATCAACAGCATCCCAATCTCAAGCCATTGTTTTTGACCGTGCGACAGTAAGCCGGCCGGGCGCCTGTGTTCGCCCATTAAACGCAACAGGTCGAGGGTGGCGGCGATCTTGTCGCGGTCAGTGCTATTTAGGCGCGCAAACAAGGTTGATTTCACGCCCTTGTTGGTTTTCATGGCGAGTTCTAGGTTTTCAAAAACGGTGTGATTTTCAAAGACTGTGGGGCGTTGAAATTTTCGACCAATACCGACATCGGCAATTTGCGCTTCATGCATTTTGGTGAGGTCGATGTTTTGGCCAAAAAACGCTGTGCCTGAGGTGGGTTTGGTTTTGCCAGTAATGACATCCATCATGGTGGTTTTACCGGCTCCGTTCGGGCCAATGATGCAGCGCAGTTCACCCACGCCGATGTCAATCGACAAATCGTTGAGGGCGCGAAAACCGTCAAATACAACGCTGATCGATTCAAGATACAAGATCGCGCCGTGGGTGGTGTCGACCCCGGGAGTTTTCAGGCGACCGTAAGAGGCCTTGCCGCTCGCCCCGTTACTTCGGGTGCTGGCTTCTACAGAGTCGTGTGAGGCGATGGCTTGCGTATTCATGCCGACTGTCCTTTGCTGCGTTGGCTGAGTTTGCGCACCAGGCCCACAATGCCTTGCGGCAAAAAGATTGTGACGAGTACAAAAATCAGGCCAAGCGCATACAACCAAAACTCTGGAAACACACTGGTAAACCACGTCTTCAAGCCGTTGATGGTGCCGGCGCCGATGATCGGGCCAATCAGCGTGCCGCGCCCGCCGGTAGCCACCCAGATCACCATTTCAATTGAGTTTTCGGTCGACATCTCGCCGGGATTAATAATGCCAACTTGTGGCACATACAGGGCGCCGGCCACCGCGCACAGCATGGCAGAGAG
>JABMMM010000177.1 GCA_013205565.1 Alcaligenaceae bacterium
ACCTTTGCTGACTTCGATTGCAAACGGAGTGATCTTCACACCAATCATACGCGCGCGCGCGTATGACGCTGGGCCGTGATACGCGAAATGAATTTGCTCGGCGCGCTGACCCTCAATAACGGCAGCGTAATCGCCAGCGATACGCAGTTTAACTGGGACTCCAATTTCTTTAGATAAGTAGGCGACGAAGTCACCGTAACGCTCATTGACTTGCGATGCATTTTCGGCAGGGATCGAGGCAAAGACTAGTTCGGGATACTTCGACTTCCAATCTTGCGCGAATGAATTGGACGTCAAAGCACCCAATGCAAGGGCGGCTGTTAGAACTAAACGGCTGAACATATTGATTCCTTTTACGGTGACAGAGATAAGTGACAATAAAAAATTTGAACAATCAGAAAATGACTAATTGACACCAACCATGCGCCTTTGCATAGAAAAATCTACGGTGGATGGTTGGAGCGAAACCGGCTTTTGCAACGCCTCGTCGGCGTCAATCCCGTAGAGCGTGTTGACCATGCTTTCTGTGAGTTGCTCAGGCGTTCCGTCGAAAACGACTTTGCCTGCTGACATACCAATCAGTCGGTCACAATAATTTCGAGCAATTTCCAACGAATGTAAATTGCACAGTACGGTGATACCGAGGTCTTTGTTGATACGCTGCAAAGTGTCCATCACCATTTTTGTGTTGCGCGGATCAAGTGAGGCAATGGGCTCGTCCGCCAAAATAATTTCTGGGTGCTGCACCAACGCTCGACAGATTGCGACGCGCTGTTGCTGCCCCCCAGACAATTGATCACAACGCTGCGATGCAAAGTCTGCCATACCAAAGCGATCGAGCACATCCAAAGCCTCGAGCTTATCCGCGTCGCGCCAAATCGTGAGCAGCGAACGCCAGGTCGGAATGCTGGTGAGGCGACCCATCAAAACGTTGGTCAAAACGTCGAGGCGACCAACCAGATTGAACTGCTGAAAAATCATGGCGCAACGACGTCTCCACTGATTCAGTTGCGCACCCTTCAAGCCTGTAATCACCTCACCACCAAAAAGAATTTCTCCTTGAGTGGGCTCGTTCAGGCGGTTGATCATACGAAGCAGCGTTGACTTTCCAGCACCAGAACGACCAATGATCCCGACGAAGCTGCCTGGTTCAATATCAACGCTTACATGATCAACGGCCAACGTGTCACCAAATTGCTTGCTGAGACTGCGGATAGATAAAGCGCGGTTGTTCATGAGTTTTAGACTGACTTTAATTGCTGAGCGTTTGCTCACCGGTGGAAGTAAAGATTACTTTCAAGCTTTGCAGAAAGTGAAAGATAAGATTGCTTTCAAGCTCTGCAGAAGTGGAGGTAAAAACTTCGTTGAAGGTTATAAGATGAATGTTTCATTCAGATGAATGACGTCAATTTCTTTTACTTACTCACTACCTGGCCTCTGGCATGGCTTGCGATTGGGGCAACTGACAAGGGGTCAGCGGGTGTCATCGTTCTGTCATCTACAGTAAACTAGACTCGATTTTTTATGATCTCTGGAGAATCACATGCGCTTTGTTTTGTCAGCCATCTTCGCCGCCGCCCTAACTACGCTGGCCCCTACTGGCCAGGCGATGGACGCCCGTTTCAAAGATACAAACGGTGACTTGGTAGCAGATGCACCAACCAAAGCAGCCGAGTTCGTTGACCCGGCGACGCTAGTATTTGCTTACACCCCCGTTGAAGACCCCGCTGTCTACGCCAAGGTCTGGGATAGCTTTATCGCGCACTTGGCAAAAACAACTGGCAAGAAAGTGCAGTTTTTCCCGGTGCAAAGCAATGCCGCTCAATTAGAAGCCATGCGTGCAGGCCGCCTTCACGTCGCTGGCTTCAACACGGGCTCTAACCCAATCGCTGTTAATTGCGCTGGTTTTGTGCCCTTCGCCATGATGGCGTCTAAAGACAACCGTTACGGCTACGAGATGGAAATCATCACCCATCCCGGCAGCGGCATCGAGAAGATTGAGGATCTGAAAGGCAAGCGCTTAGCCTTCACCTCTGAAACGTCCAACTCCGGATTCAAGGCTCCCGCCGCCCTGTTGCGCGATAAGTACAAGATGGAAAGCGGCAAAGACTATACGCCCGTGTTTAGCGGTAAGCATGACAACTCGATTCTAGGCGTTGCCAATAAAGATTACCCGGCAGCGGCCATTGCCAACTCTGTCAAAGATCGGATGATCGCGCGCGGCGTGGTTAAGGCGGAGCAGACCAAGGTCATTTACAAGTCTCAAACCTTCCCGACGACGGGGTATGGGCACGTCTACAACCTCAAGCCCGAACTCGCTGAGAAAGTCAAAGAGGCTTTCTTTAGCTTCAAGTGGGATGGAACGACCTTGGCTGCCGAGTTCAGCAAGAGTGAGCCGCCACAAGAAAAGTTCATGCCCATCACTTACAAGCAATACTGGCAAGTCGTGCGCGAGATCGATCAGGCGATGAACGTCAGCTACGCCTGCAAATAAGGAATTGTCTCAATGCTTGAGTTGCGCCAGCTAGAAAAACGCTATCCCACAGGTGACCTTGCACTTAAAGGTGTGAGCTTGCGTGTGGAAGCGGGTGAGGTGCTAGGGCTGATCGGCCCATCAGGGGCGGGCAAATCCACGCTTATTCGTTGCGTGAACCGTCTGGTGCAGCCGAGCGGTGGGCAAATTGAGCTAAAGGGGCAAGACTTAAGCGTGCTGGGTTCGGCCGGACTGCGCCATGCACGGCGCCAAATCGGCATGATTTTTCAAGAGTACGCTCTGATCGAACGCCTGTCGGTGATGGAAAACCTACTGTCGGGCCGCCTGGGTTACACCGGGTTCTGGGCCAGCTGGTTTCGACGGTTTGAGGGGGATGACATCGCGCAGGCTTATTCCCTGCTTGAACGGGTCGGGTTGAGCGGCATGGAGAACAAGCGCGCCGATGCGCTTTCAGGTGGGCAGCGCCAGCGCGTAGGTATTGCGCGGGCCTTGATGCAAAGCCCAAAGCTGCTCCTGGTAGATGAGCCAACGGCCAGCCTCGACCCAAAGACCTCGCGTCAGATTATGCGTCTGATTCTTGAGCTGTGTCACGAGCGCGGGCTTGCGGCGATCGTGAACATTCACGATGTGGTGTTAGCAACCGAGTTCCTGCCAAGGATTGTCGGTCTGCGTGCCGGCGTTGTTGTGTATGACGGCCCGGCAGCCGAGATCGACAAGACGGTATTGACCAATATTTATGGTGACGAGGATTGGACCGCCATCACCCAAAGCATGCAAGCCACGGCCAGAGGCGACTCTGACGACGGCGATCAAGAAAGCGGCAAACGAGACCCCCGCGTGTTGACGCTGGCTGATTCTGTATGACCCCTGCGGTAGCAGCTACTGCGGTACTGCCACGCCAGTGGCGGCGCCCCCAATTCATTGCAAATCCTCGCGTTCGCTGGGCGCTGTATGCCGGTGCAGCCCTTTACCTTGTATTAGGCATCGGCTCGCTAGAGGTCAACTGGGCGCGTGCCATCCAAGGACTAGAACGCGGCTGGGTTTTCGTACTTGGCTTTCTGAATCCGAATTTCACCAGCCGCTGGGACGAGATCGTCATTGGTTTTCAAGAAAGCCTGACGATGACAATCACCTCCACTGCTCTTGGCGTCGCGTTGTCAATCCCAGTTGCCGTGGGCGCTGCCCGTAACCTTGCGCCAACTTGGGTTTATCTTATCTGCCGCAGTTTTATAGCCTTGTCTCGAACGCTCAATGAAATCATCGTCGCCATCTTTCTGGTAGCCATGTTCGGGTTTGGGCCCTTCGCCGGATTTTTAACCTTGACGTTCGCCACCATAGGCTTCATGGCCAAACTGATGGCTGAGGACATCGAAGAGATTGAAGCGTCCCAGCTTGAGGCCCTTCGTGCCACGGGCGCTGGATATCTGCAGGTGCTCGACTTTGCGGTGTTGTCACAGGTGATGCCGCGATTAGTGGGCCTTTCACTGTATCGGCTCGACATCAACTTTAGAGAATCAGCCGTGATTGGTATTGTGGGCGCCGGCGGAATTGGTGCGACGCTCAACACCGCGATG
>JABMMM010000178.1 GCA_013205565.1 Alcaligenaceae bacterium
GTCTTGAACTCTTTGAGTGCAATGAACGGATCAGACGCAGTCTTTGCAACTACACCTCTGTCCTGTAGGTATTTGAAGAAGTTGCGACATGAACCCAAGATCCGACTAGATGTTGATGCTGACAGAGTGCCTTGTGCCGATATCTGCTTAATCCATCCCTCAACATAGTCCTGCCTCAATGCCGTTGCAGTCGGAAACCACTTCACCATGACCTCAATATCGCCCTTCATCTGGTCAATCGTTTTTTGACGCAACCCTCTGTCAACTTGATACTTGTTCCATCCTGTTACAAACGCACTGAGGGGTTCTTGTTTATTTGTCGCAATCTCTTTAAAGACATCCGCAGAAAAGTCCCCGACTTCTTTGCGAATACGAGATTCTTCTTCATCAATCACATCTTTGACTAAGTGACGAATGGATTTCTTCGTTAAGTTTTCCCGAAGTTCTAGTGCCGATGCAATGATTGGATCTTCTGCCTCATATCTCGCATTATCTATTTGAGATTGCCACCCTAAGACAAAGGCAGTAGCACGTTGCTGGGCAATCTTAAGACTGCTAGTTTGAGTGCTTTTATAGAACTTAACTTTGCCGATAATGTGACGAACGTCCTTCGGCACAAACAAGACCGCATAATAAGTCTTGTATCGTAGTTCTAGGTGCGATGCTTTGAATGCTCGGCGAACCATAAACACCTCCAAATATGTTGTATTTTTAACATACTTTCACCACATGTTTTCACCACATGTAGGGTCTGAAGAAGGTTGAATTTGTTATGTTTCAACGACTTATGATATCATGTCGAAGTATCCCTGCGCCTCCGCCAAATAGTCAATTAATACGTGCCTCTCGTGGAAATTTTTATTCATACATACCCAAGAATGTTCGCTTGATTCCAAGTCAAGTGGGATTCAACACGACTTCTGGTTGCTTGCAGTACATAGACCGGTCGCGCTTAACCGCCCTTTTTTGGTCCCAGCGACACCCCACCCCTTGTCGATTTCAGCCAACCGACCCCTGGGTCAGGATTCAGCGCAAATTAACACCCACCCCTTGTCGATTTCAGCCAACCGACACCCCACCGTACTATAAACTTAGTCTCGGAAGAGGTAACGGTGATTAAGGTATTCTTAATTATCATGCTGTCTTACGAGGTTTATTTGAGACACCACGAATGGCCACTTTATTGGTTAAAAAATGAATTTTCTGCACACGTTAAGTATCTCATGTATAGAAAACTGTATTTTTCTATACATATTAAATATATAATGTATAAAAAATCGAATTTTCTATACATTTTTAGCAAAAGACTTGTTTATGCCTCAGATTACCCCGCTTGAACAGTTAAATCCTTCGCGTTTTGAGACGCCCGCCATCCTTAAAAAGCTGGCCACTAGCAGCCGCAAACTCGCAGAGCTGAAGGGCATTGCGGCGTCGATACCCAACCAGACCATTCTCATCAACACGCTAGGTCTTCAAGAGGCCAAAGACAGCTCTGAGATTGAAAATATTGTCACTACCCACGACGAGTTGTTCAAAGATGAGGTGTTGCCCGCGACCTTTGCTAACCCAGCGGCCAAAGAAGTGCTGCGGTACCGGCAGGCTTTGCGGGTGGGGTTTGAGCAGGTACGTGCCAATGGCCTGCTCACCGCCCGCCACATCATCGAAATTCAGTGCGAACTTGAGCGCAACAACGCCGGGTTTCGTAAGCTTCCTGGCACCGCTTTAAAAGATGGTGCCGGACAAACAATCTACATGCCTCCGCAAAACCCGGATGAAATTGTCGCAATGATGAGCGATCTTGAGCGATTTATCAACGAGCAGAGCCTGTTTGATGCAGATCCGTTGATCAAGATGGCGTTGATTCACCATCAGTTTGAGAGCATCCACCCGTTTTACGATGGCAATGGTCGCACTGGGCGTATTATAAATGTGCTGTATCTAGTAAAGGAAGGATTGCTCGATATCCCAGTGCTGTACCTCAGCAACCATATTGTACGTACCAAGTCCGCTTACTATCGCCTGCTGCAAACCGTACGTGAAGAAGACACTTGGGAAGACTGGGTGCTCTACCTATTGGAGGCGGTAGAGCAGACTGCTGGCCAAACCATCGAAACCATCCATGCGATCAAGTCGGCGCTGTTTGACTACAAGCAACGCATACGTGCTGACTACAAGTTTTACAGCCAGGACTTGATCAACAACCTTTTTATGCACCCTTACACCAAGATCGAGTTTGTGCAACGTGATTTGCAAGTGTCTCGTCTGACGGCGACTAAATACTTGGACGCATTAGCGGTTGGAGGGTTTTTGCAAAAACAAAAGATTGGACGCGGGAACTACTATGTCAATCTGGCGTTGAGTGCAGTGTTGCAGGGTCAGTCAAAACTCACCGCCGCGCCTCCCAAATAAACTCCAATCCTGAGGCAAAAAATACCAACCCCAGAGGGTTAGCCTTCGCGCTGCTAAGGTTATCAAGGCTATTTTGGACGCGATGCGCTGTCCGATTACTTGACCTTGTTCGATATTGCGTTACCAACATAGATCCGATTCCGTTGATCATTCTGGCGAGGCATGCGGTCGATCTTGACTACCAAGGACAGGGGCTTGGCTTTAGTATGTTGCAAGACGCTATCCGTCGAACGATCGCGATTGCTGATCAAGCGGGTATCCGGGCTCTGTTGACACACCCTATCGACGCTGTTGCCGAGGCTTTCTATCGATGTTTTGGTTTCGAGTCGACACCGGCACATGAACGGCAACTGATTCTGCTGCTCAAGGACGCGCGGAGCTGAGCCTGATCCACGCGCTGAAATCGCGAGGGTGCACGCATGCATGCCGTTGCCAACTTTGCGTCGCTATGTGTTAGCGCCGATTCAATATTGATATTTGCGTGTCCTAAGTTTTAGGGGTGATTCGGGATGTACCAGTTGCTCGCTAAACTTAGTTACGCAACAATTGAGCTTGCTTGCCTATTGAAAAAATTTATATTCGATGACCAAAAAACGCAAAACTCCCGAGCAAAAGCTACTCCGCAGACTCCGCATTAAGAATAGATTCAAGGGGAGGCTGCACGGGGATGGCATGCTTGCTGCCTTTTTGTACTTGTACCGGATCGATTGCGACACGAATCGATGGAATGATGTTTTCATCGATCAGCCTGCATTAGCGGCTGAGTACGAGTCCTTTCGGGCACAACAAGCAGAAGTCGAAGGTACCCAGACCCTGCAGCGTGTAAAGCTACGTAAGCAAGCTGAGTCTTTGGTAAAGGCTAAGAAACAAGAGGAGCTAAACGAGATCAAGCTTGCTTTGAAAACGGCTCGCAGGTTTGGTACCGCGGTGGTTTATCTTGCCTCGCTACCGACCGATCGTAGAGATAAACTTGGTTCGCGAGAAGAAAAACAATCTGTGGCCGCAATGCGAAAAGCCTCGATAAACTCGAATAAAGCGAGGCAACTTCTTGGATGTTCGATCACCGAGCTTAATCGCTGGACGGAGCAGGGCCTTACCCCCATCCTTTACACCATCGCTTCGAACTACGATATCCAACGCCGGTATTGGGCGGCTGAGACGATGGCCTTTGCTAAAGACAATATGGCGTCTTGGCGCGCTGAGCACGAAACACTGAAAGCCGAGAATCGGCGAGTCGGTATCGCGCAGAATAGAACAACAAGACAAGCTGCCTCAGATCTAGCCCAGCAAATCACTGACGAGATCCGCCACCGATCTTCTCGCCGATAGTTCTCAGCAATTTCAACCCGAAGGCGTCTGCGTATTCCTCTCAAACTGAGTGGTTTATTGGGGTTGAGTGATGCTCGTTCTGTGCACCTTGGTACGCGGTCGATCCTAACGTGTTGATGCCGGTTGAAAACTGACTCGCCGGAGGTGCGGCGGAAAAGTTGGACGACTTGGAGGTAGTTCATGTATTCACAAGAAGATTTCTCATGCTAAGTGCGGCCTGTTATTTTTTTGGGATAACATGATTTTTTTCAGGCGATGCTGCCCGGCTTTCATTGGTGGATATTTGGCCGGCGAGGATTCACTGCAACAAGTAGGAATACACTCGATCAAAAGGTCATCGCGGGGATTGCAGAAATATGCGATTGAAAGACGCCGTGCTGATGCGCCTGCACTAGCGGGGGGATTGACGACGCGGTGGTAATTCGAAAGCCATTTGTCGTTTGACCATTTCATCATCAGATCTCCAATGTTGATGATGAAAGCGCCTGGTGGAGGCGTAATGTCTTCCCACTGACCGTTCGGCTTGCGTACCTGCAGGCCACCCTGCTTATCCTCTGCACGAAGGATCGTGAGTGCGCCATAGTCAGTGTGCTCTCCCGCGCGTAACTGGCCTGGTTCTGGAGCCACAAGTTGTGGTGGATAATGCAGCAGCCGGAGTGTGCTGTTGTGGCGTGTAAACTTTTCAACTAAAAAAGAAGGATCCAGCCCCATGCTGATCGCGAACAATTCCATCAGTTTGTTTGTCAGACTCTCCATCTCACCGTAATAGCGAAGAATCTTTTCCTTGAATTCTAAATTGTCCACTGGCCACAAATTCTCGGTGTAGGTTTTAGGGGTTAGAGGATTGAGTTTTTCTTCAGGCGATAGGTTGTCAACCCAATTGGGCCCAATACCGTAGCCCTCCTTGACGTCCGGTGGAGCCATGCGTCCGTCGGTGACGGAAAGCGTCTCTAGGCCGTAGGGGATATACCCGCGCGGTGAGCCACTGACGCGACTTTCGTTTTCCATCTTTTCGTTGAGTGGCAGATCAAAGAAAAGATTTGCGATGTTAGCGACAGCGGTGGTTACCTGTTCAGGCACGCCGTGATCGACGCAGATAAAAAAGCCGCTGCTTTTCAGCGCTATGTCGATTTTTCGAGAGATTGCCGCCTTGGCCTCCATCGTTATAGATTCATATCCGGCAAGACTGATTAACGGAACGTAGTCGTTTTTTACTGTTTCTCCAATTTCACTAGTGTCTGGTTAAACCGGGTTGCTTTTCAGTAAGAGCCAGTATTGGCACGGCTTAAAGGCCGATGTCAATTGATTGAGAGTAATCGACGTAATCATATCTTCACAATCAGCATGCAAAAATCTGTGTGGGAATAGCGTGTGAGTACCGGCATAATATAGGCTACGAAACCACCTTCTATTCAAGCCTAATCATGAGTAAATTTGATTTAACGATACGCCATGGGCGCATATCAGACGCAAATACGACTTATTACGCGGATATCGGCATTAAAGATGGAAAGATTGCCATCATCGCTGATCGGTTACCGGCAGCGGCCTCCGATATCGACGCGACAGGTTTATGGATTTTGCCAGGCGGTATCGATAGCCATTGCCATGTCGATGAACGCTCGCCAATGGGCATGCGCGTGGCGGACGATTTTCTAAGCGCGACGACTGCCGCGGTATTCGGTGGTACGACAACCATCATTCCTTTTGCTGTCCAGCACCGTAAAGATCACTTGCCGACTGTAATCGCTGACTATCAGGCGTTGGCAACGCAACGCGCAGTCATTGACTACGCATTGCACTTGATTGTTACGGATCCCAACCCCGACACGCTTAGCAACCATTTGCCTGCGGCCATTCGGAGCGGAATCACCTCGTTCAAAGTCTTTATGACCTACGAGGTCTTAAAGCTAACAGACGAGCAAATTCTGGATATTCTTGAGTTAGCGGACGCCGAGGACGCGTTGGTGATGATTCACGCTGAAAACGATGACATGATTCGTTGGTTGACGCGAAAATTACTGAGCTTTGGTCACACCTCACCCAAGTTTCATGGTGTGTCGCATGATCCAATCGCTGAAGCAGAGGGCACTAATAGGGCAGTGAGTCTGGCCGCGCTGATGGATGTTCCTATTTTAATTGTGCATGTCTCGGGTATCGAGCCGTTAAGAATTATTCACGGTGCACAAGCATTAGGTTTAAATATCTTGGCCGAAAGTTGCCCACAATACCTTTTTCTGACCGCTGAGGATCTCGACCTACCCGGAGTGGAGGGCGCAAAATACTGCTGTAGTCCGCCACCTCGCGATCCTATCTCGCAACAAGCGGTGTGGGATAGTTTGTTAGACGGTACGCTCCAGCTGTATTCGTCTGATCACGCGCCGTACAAGTTTGATGAAAGCGGCAAGATCCCGCGTGGGGAGCAAACTATTTTTACTGAGATGGCGAACGGTTTGCCAGGCATTGAACTCAGGATGCCCCTGTTGTTTTCTGAGGGTGTCTTGACAGGCCGCATGCCGATCGAGCGCTTCGTTGCACTGTGCTCGACTAATCACGCCCGAACATATGGACTGTTTCCGCGCAAAGGTGCGATTGCCGTTGGAAGTGACGCCGATTTGGCCCTATGGAATCCAGCTGTGAAGCGAGTCGTGCGAGCGGAGATGCTTCATGACAAGGCAGGTTATACGCCTTATGAGGGAAGAACCATCACGGGTTGGCCGACCACCGTGATCAGCCGAGGACGAGTGGCGGTGCAAGATAATCGTTTGTTACTTCAGCCTGGCGATGGAAAGCTGCTGGCGTGTGGAACGCCAGAGCCTGTCGCGCGTCAACGATTAAATGGAAATCCGAATAGTGTTCGAAGAAAGTTTTTTACCTGATCTCGTCGAAGCGTAGAGTGAGTGACATTTACCCCTTGACAATATTCAACCGGCGCCAACACCACGCAACTCCTCTTCGGTGAGGCAGCTCAGCACCGGGTATAAAATAGTAATCGCTGGTTAATTCGCCATACTGATACAGGCCGTCGCCAGCGTGCTCGCAGCTCTAATCGTAAGTTTCATGCGGAGCGAACCGTTTTACGATTCGCTTCGCGCCCGCATGAATACACATTAGCCAGAGTAGGGATGCGTTTTTAACCAATGGTTCGCGATGTCGATTCTGCGTGTGACCCAGACATCTTTCTTGGTTGAGATGTAATCCAGCAAACGCTTTAAACCCGCAGAGCGCGCAGGATGACCGATCAGACGCATATGTAAACCAACCGACATCATTTTCGGCTGCGTTTTACCTTCTTCGTACAACGTATCAAAAGCATCTTTGACGAAATTAAACCATTCATCCGATGTCCCAACCGTACCCGCATACTTGCCATCATTATTCGTCAGCGAATACGGTACGACGAGATGAGGTTTACCTTCGACCGTTTGCCAAAAAGGTAATTCGTCCGCATAAGAATCAGAGTCATATAAAAAACCACCCTCTTCGGCGACGAGTCGACGCGTATTCACGCTCGGGCCATAGCGGCAGTACCAACCAAGCGGTCGTTCACCAATCGTTTTCTTGAGTGACTCAATCGCAAGCCGGATATGCTCACGCTCTTGTTCCTCGGTCAGCTCAAAATGCTTGATCCAACGCCAGCCATGACAACAGACGTCATAGCCCATTTGTCGGATTTTTTCGGCGGCGAGCGGGTTACGCTCTAGGGCGAGTGCGCACCCAAACACAGTGAGAGGCATGTTGCGCTCCTCAAACAGCTTAATGAGTCGCCAGAATCCAACGCGACTGCCATATTCAAACATGCCCTCAGCAGCCAAGTCGCGTCCGGCACCCGCCTGATTCAAGCCATGGGCCTCGGTCAAACCCGTTTCAGAAAAGCTCTCGCCATCCTGAATCGATGGTTCAGATCCTTCTTCGTAATTCATCACAAAATTTACGGCCAAACGCGCGCCACCGGGCCAGTTTGGATTAGGGGGATTATTTGCGTAGCCGATCAAATCACGAGAAGGTTGCCAACTCATCTTAGGTCTCCAGAGGTTTGTGCCATCAATCAAAACAAACTAGGCCTGCTGCACCATGAACGGTGTCACAGGAACAAATTCTTCATCACCCGTAGTGTTATCACGCCACATAAAAATATTGAATTTTGCCGTCTCACCAAACACTGTCATGCCGTGATGCCAGGTGTTAGGCTTGTACGTAATCCCTTGACTGCCATTCGCCAAAAAGGCTTGAACACCTTCCAAATCTGGTTTGCCGTCTGCCGTATGGGGTGCCACAACAATCAGCCACGATTTCACGTGCGCTGGCATAAAAGACTGTGAGGAAAACTCATGACGTTCTAACAAGTTGACCTCAACCGGTAAGTCACTACTGGGCTCTTTAAGCGTTGTCGACAAAGACGCTGTGGCATGCGGTCTCAGGTTACCCAGCGCATCCTGAAAATAAATACGTCCAGGCTTTTCGGGCATCTCAATGACCTCTCCAAACGGTGCGAAATCTTTGGCATTGAGAGGCTTGATCATGACAGTTTTCATAGGGATATCCAAAATAGAGTAATAGTGAGCAACCGGGGCTAACCCTTGATGCGCTGACTTAAGCCAGTCAAACGCTCCATGAGTAACATTAAAACAAGAACTGAAATGA
>JABMMM010000019.1 GCA_013205565.1 Alcaligenaceae bacterium
CAGTCAGCATCAGTCATTCTTTTTACCATCCCGGGAGATTCAAAATGTCCGCCCTTTCCGACTCACTAAAAAAATATATCGGAATGAAATCCACGACTGAAATGGCGTGTGATTCCGTTGAACGTGGTGCCGTACGCCGTTACGCACAAGCCATCATGTACGAAGATCCGATCTTTGATAAGCCTTGTGCCAATAATGCCCGCTATGGCGGGCCTGTTGCGCCACCGCTTTACCCGACTCACTTAGCGCGGCGTGCGTTTGGCGTCACTGATCCCATTCAAGCGAATGCAAGCAACGCAGATTTTGATGGCATCGTGGCAGCGACAAGTTCGGGCGGCTTGCCCGCGCTTGAGCCCTTAAACGGCTATGCGCTGCTCAATGGTGGCTCTGACATTGAATTCTTTCGCTACGCACGTCATGGCGAAACCGTCAGCCAGACGTCAAGCTACGCAGACATCAGCGAGAAAGAAACCAGCAAAGGCCCTATCGTGTTGGTTGTCACAGAGACAGAGTTTAGAAATGGTGATGGTGATTTGTTGATCCGCACCCGTCGCACACAAATCCGGAGAAAATAATATGGCACTCGGAACGACTCCTAATTTTGAAGATGTCGCGATTGGCTCCGATATCCCTGGGCTTGAAAAGGGTCCCCTCACCACTGCACATTTAATGCGCTGGTCGGCCGCCATGGAAAACTGGCACAAAATCCATTACGACAAGCCCTTTGCCATGGAGCACGATAAGTTGCCGGGTCTGCTCATTAACGGTTCACTCAAGCAACAATTCGTGATGCAGATGCTTGCTGATTGGGCGGGGCCAAATGGCTGGGCTTGGAAAGCCAGTTTTCAGTTTCGTGCGATGAACATCGTTGAAGAGGCGGTACGCGTCTGGGGTCGTGTCATCGCCAAACGCGACGGCCCCGGCTACGGTTTGATTGATATTGAGCTTGGCATCCTCAACGATGTGGGCAAGGAATCAACGCCCGGCACAGCAACCGTTGCGCTGCCTTATAAAAATGGTCAGCCTGTTCCTTATCCTTTTGTTCCACCCGCAGCCTAAGTCGAGTTCGTATGCAACATGCGTTACAAGGCGTCCGCGTTCTGGATCTGAGTCACGGTATCGCCGGGCCCTTTGCGGCCCGGCTGCTGGGCGACTATGGTGCAGACGTGATCAAAATTGAGCAGCCCGGCAGGGGTGATTTTGCGCGTTATCTCGCACCTCTGAAAACCGATGCCGCAACGACCGAACAAAGCCTGCTGTTTCAGTATCTCAACTGGAACAAACGTAGCGTTGCACTCGATCTACGCTTAGCATCGAGTCGACCGGTGATGCGTAAGCTGATCGAGCAAAGCGATATCGTGATCGAAAGTTTTAAACCCGGCAGACTTGAAAGCTGGGGGTATAGCGTGGATCAATTGCTTGAATGGAATCCAACACTGGCTGTCACCTCGGTGACTAATTTTGGTCAAACTGGTCCTTATGCACAATACCGCGCCAGCGATCTCACCCTGCAGGCCATGAGTGGGATCATGGCCATTAGCGGGCGGGTCGATCGCGAACCACTCAAACATGGTTTATCGCAATCTTTTTATTGCGCCGGCTTGACCGCCGCCTACGCCTCCACCATGGCGTATGCCGCTGCACAAGCCGATCAGTTTGGTGAATATGTTGACGTATCGATTCACGAGTGCCTAGCCTCTGAGTTAGTGCTGAATCAGTCGTACTACGGTTTTTTAGGTGCGGTGCAAGGTCGTCGAGCCATCGTGCAGGATCCCTTCGCCGGCGAACCCATCGCAGCGCGTAAAGGGTTTTTAGCCTTTCAAACCGGCGGGGGTGCCCCGTTCGAAACGCTTGCAGAATTGTTTGGTCGTCCAGAGTTTCGCGAACCTAAATTCGCAAGCCCACCACAGCGCGAAAAACGAGTGCCCGAAGTGCGTGCGTTACTTGAAGCGTGCGTACAAGATCGTGATGCCAAGGAAGTATTTCTCGCGGGGGCAACAAAAAGACTCTTAATCGGTATGGTGCAAAGCGCAGATGATCTGCTGAACTGCGAGCATCTCAATGAACGCCAGGCTTTTGCTGAGGTCGCGCACCCCGCGACCAACACCCACTTACAGTTTCCGGCAGAGCTCACTAAACTTTCTGTCACCCCAACAAAGGTGCGTCGTCGCTCGCCGGTGTTAGATGAGCATCGTCACGAAATTCTTGTCACGCAGCTTGGGCTAAGCACCGCCGAGCTCGCGAGTCTTGATATTGTGACAACGGTGGGGCACTGACCATGGAACAGAAAAAGAAACTTCCACTAGACGGCGTTCGTGTCCTTGATTTGTCGTACGTCTTTGCCGTGCCCTATATGGCCGGTCTCTTAAGCGACCTTGGTGCCGAGGTCATCAAGATTGAAGCGCCACACAAACTGGATCAAACACGTGGTCGAGCCTTTGGGCCCTATCTCGATAATGATCCCGCACAAGATCCTTGGAATCGTTCGGGTATTTTTTATGTCGTCAATCGTGGCAAGCGGTCTTTAGCGCTTGATTTAGGCCAAGAAAAAGGTCAAGAGATTTTTCGCGATTTGGTGCGCAAAAGCGATATCGTTCTTGAGAACTACACGCCACGTGTGATGCGCAAGTGGGGCTTGAATTACGACGAACTCAAAAAGATTAAACCCTCGCTGATTATGTTGTCGAATACCGGCTATGGCTCAAGCGGGCCTTGGGCAGCGTTTCCAAGCCAAGGTACGACGCTTGAAGCCACCATGGGTGTGACTTTCTACACCGGCTACGAAGGCGATAAGCCCTGGAAGGTTGGCCAATCTTATCCAGACTTTATTGCCTGCTGGGCCGGTATGAACGCGCTGTGGGCGGCGATCGTACACATGCGCAAGACTGGGCAAGGTCAGTGGATC
The DNA here is from genome assembly GCA_013205565.1 of Alcaligenaceae bacterium. Lineage (GTDB taxonomy): Bacteria > Pseudomonadota > Gammaproteobacteria > Burkholderiales > Burkholderiaceae_B > Zwartia. The sequence continues at coordinate 2,906 of JABMMM010000019.1, forward strand.
GACTGTGGCATGTATCAACTAGGCCTCTCACTGATCCCTGAGGCTTTGATTCAAAAGCAACTCGATGGCACTGACCGCCCTCGTATCGGCAACGAAGACCCTGAACATGTACCGAGCAATTTATATCGCGCCAGTGGTAACGATCAGTGGATTGCCATCACCGTTGACTCAGATGAGCGTTGGACCAAACTCGCAGCGCTGATGGGCCAACCGGCTCTGGCGCAAGATGAGCGCTACGCCACTGCCGTTGCGCGTCGCGCGCACCGCATCGAGATCAACACGCTGGTGTCGGTCTGGACTTTGTCTCGTGAAGTCACTGAGTTAACCCGCTTGCTACAAGCGCAAGATATCGCCAGCGGTCCGGTCCTGCACAGTAAAGACCTGTTCATCAACGAGCATTTACAACACCGCGGTTTTTATGAACGCGTTGAGCACCCCGCGCCAATTGGCCCGCGTCCGATTATCGGTCGCCCCTACCGGTTGCGCTTTCGTGATGCGCACATTAAGAAGCCAGGGCCACGCTTTGGTGAAGATAACGACGCGATCTTGCGTGACGTACTAGGGATGACACCAGAGCAGATTGCCGAGGTAAAAGCCAACAAAGTCGTCTGTGACCTACCAACTAATCCAGGAATATCGGGCACGATGGATACCGAGATGATGTTGCGCCTGGGTACGCTTTCAGCTGTAGACAAAAACTATCGCAGCATAATGGGTGTAGATCGTTAAAAAAAGGATTGCCATGCAAGTTTACAACTGCACAACCTCTTGTTGGATCGCGCGTCTTCGGCTCGTGCGCGCGACTCTGCTTGCACTGTTGCTCACTGGCTTCACGTTCAGTGCCACAGCGCAGTCTTATCCAACTCGCGCCATCACTTTTGTCGTACCTTACGGACCCGCCGGCTCAACCGATCCAATCTCAAGACAATTCGCCACACAACTCGAGAAAGTTCTTGGTGTTGAAGTGAATGTTGAAAACAAACCCGGCGGCTCTGGCACGATTGGGTTTGGCATCATTGCGCGGGCTAAACCAGACGGCTATACGATTGGCTTAGGAACAAACAGCATCTTGGCCTATCAGCCCCTGGTGAATCAAAACTTACCCTTCAAAACTCCAGAGAACTATCAACCGATCGCTAAGCTTGGCGAGATGCCCGTGATATTGGTGGTGCGAGCAGATTCTTCATGGAAAACACTTGAAGAATTTTTAACACATGTTAAAAATAATCCTAATAAGGTCCGCGCCTCAGTATCCGGTTTGCGTACCGTACCAGACTTGGTCGCACAAGAATTCAACAGAAATAGCGAACTCAAGCTTCGTACGATCCCGTTTACGGGTGGCAGTGGTGAAGCTTTATTGGCGCTTTTAGGTAACCGGGTTGAGGCGACGCTTTTCACCGGTGCGGTGGGGATTCCCGGTCAGGTACAGGCTGGGAAGATTCGTGTGTTGGCCGTATTTAAAAAGGGCACTTATGATCCTGTGCCTGAGGCAACTTCAACGATTGATGCGGGGTATCAAACCACTTTGTCGGCCCAGTTCTATGTCATGGCACCCAAAGGCTTACCTGCAGATGTTTTGAAAAAATTAGTCAGTGCATCCACACAAGTGATCAGTAGTGCACAGTTTGCAACCTTTGCTAAAGAGGGCTATGCGCTCGATCCCAAAACCCCTGAAGCGCTCAGCGCAGAAATCGTGCGCGATACCCAGACCTTTGCCGAACTATTAAAAATACTCGAACAAAAACCTTAAAAGTACACTATGTCTAATCGCACGATTTCAAAGCGTACTGCCTATCTGTCGACGGGAGGGTTCGGACTCTTCTTGTCGGCTGGATATATTGCGATAGCGATGCAGCTACCGTTTGGAGAGATGGACGCGCCGGGCGCCGGGTTGTTTCCGGTCTTAGTAGGCGCGATTCTTTGCTTTGCCAGCAGCGCGACCATCGTGGAGGGCTGGAAAACACCACGTGCTGAAGGCATTGAGATACCTGTCGGCCAAGACCGCGCACGTCTCTTTAAGCTGATCGCCCTGCTAGGACTCTATTTTGGGACGATGCCTTGGCTAGGCTATACCTTGAGCAGCTGGGGCTTTGCGCTGCTCTTAATGCGCTTGTTGTCACCGCTTTCTTGGCTACGTTGTAGCGCGTACGCCGCGGTGATGACGGGTGCTATCTATTTATGCTTTATCGCGTTGCTAAAAGTTCCAATGCCGTCTTTCGCGCTCTTTCTTTAAAAAAAATAATAGGCCACCATCGCCATGGATGCACTAGACGGAATTCTATACGGACTGAGTGTTGCGTTCACGTTCAACAACTTATTAGCTGCTCTTGTGGGCGCGCTTGCGGGTACGTTGATCGGCGTCTTGCCAGGCCTTGGGCCTACCGCGGGGATCGCCATGATCCTGCCTTTGAGTTATTCACTCGATCCAACGAGTGGCCTGATTATGATGGCCGGTATGTTTTATGGGGCGATGTACGGTGGCTCGACAACAGCAATTCTGGTAAATATGCCGGGTGAATCGGCCTCAGTCATTACCTGCCTGGATGGCTATAAGCTCACAAAAAAAGGTCGCGCAGGTGCAGTCTTGACGATTGTGGCAGCGGGTTCGTTTGTTGGGGGCGTGATCTCGGTAGTCGGGGTCATGCTCTTTGCCCCGGCTTTGGCCGAGGTAGGTTTACTGTTTGGACCTGCAGAGTTCTTTGCGCTCACCGCAGGCGGTTTACTGCTGTTTTCTAGAATTTCCGGCGGTACCTTGGCCGCAGGTATTTTTCCGATGGCGATTGGACTGATGCTCAGTACAGTCGGTCAAGAGGCCGTAACAGGTCAAGATCGTTTTACCTTCGGCTTGGCTGAGCTGACTCTGGGCGTTGAGCTGGTGGCCCTTGTTGTCGGGCTCTATGGTATTGCCGAGATCATGAGTGTGGTTGAGACTCTACAGAAGCAGGTCAAACCCTTTCCGGTCAAGCTACGAGATATGTTTCCGTCACGCCAAGAGTGGCGTCGTTCTGTTGCACCCTATGGACGCGGTACGGTTTTAGGTTTTATCTTTGGCTTACTGCCCGGCCCCTCTGCCACACTCGCGAGCTTTGCCGCTTATCGCCTTGAACAAGCCGTTTCGAAATATAAACACGAACTTGGCGAGGGTGCGATTGAAGGCGTGGCCGGCCCCGAGACCGCGAATAACGCGGCGGCCACTTCGTCGATGGTGCCTTTATTAGCGCTAGGAATACCGTTTGGTCCGGTCACAGCACTGATGCTGGCCGCCATGATGGTGCACGGTGTGCAGCCAGGCCCCATGATGATGACGGCGCACCCCCAAGTGTTCTGGGGCGTGATTGCTTCGATGCTGGTCGGCAATGTGATGCTGGTGATTTTAAATGTGCCGTTGATCAGCGTCTGGGTGAGTTTATTACGCGTACCCAACCATATTTTCTTACCAATTATTTTGATGGTCGCCTCGGTTGGTTGCTATAGCGTACGCAACAGTATGTTGGATGTAGGGATGCTGTTCGTGGTGGCCTTGATCGGTTACACGCTGCGTAAGCTTGAGTTTCAGTTAGCGCCGATGGTGGTCGGCTTAGTGCTAGGACCCTTAATAGAAAAACACATGCGCGAGGGGCTTTTTATGAGCCTGGGCGAAATCTCAGTCTTCTATACCAGCCCGATCGCCATTGCCATTTGGGTGTTAGTCCTCGTCGTGCTGCTCCTTGAGCCGCTACGTCAACTGTTCGCACGCGCGCTAGGCATCAAAATCAAAAAAATTATCCCAGAGAGCTCTGAATGACACAAAAAAAAGATTTATTTGAACCTTTTCGTTTTCGCAATGGTGTTTGGGCGCCAAACCGGTTGACACTCGCCGCGCTCACCAATTCACAAAGCCATGCTGACGGTACGCTAAGTAATGAAGAGTTGCACTGGTTAAACCTCAGAGCTGAGGGTGGTTTTGGAATCATCACATCATGCGCGGCACATGTTTCAAAGCTAGGGCAAGGCTGGCCGGGTGCGCTTGGGGTTTCTGATGATGCGCAGCTACCAGGTTTGACGCGTTTCGCCCAAGAGATACATCAACGCAAAAGTTTAGCCTTGATGCAGATTTTTCATGGTGGCTTGCGCGCCGATCAAACGGTGTGTGGTGGGCAACCGATTAGCGCAAATGATGGTGGTCCGACTGGCGCCAGAGCTGCCACCGAGCAAGATCTTGAACAAGTGATTGAGGACTTTGCACAAGCGGCTGTCCGTGCCCATGCGGCCAAGATGGACGGCATTGAAATTCATGGCGCGCATGGCTATTTGTTTACGCAATTTTTAAGCACGACCGAAAATCACCGTACAGATCAATGGGGTGGCTCGTATGAAAATCGTGCGCGGCTCTTACGAAGAACGATGCAAGCGGTGCGCGCGCGTGTACCAAAAGACTTTGTTGTAGGCGTTAGGATTTCACCTGAAGACGGTGGTAACGCGCGCGGCATTGATTTGGACGAAAGTCTGCAGCTCGCGAAGTGGCTCACCGATGATGGTATTGATTTTTTACATATGTCTTTGTGGGATGCCTTTAAACCGTCGATCAAACGACCTGCTGAACACCCGCTAGATATTTTTAAGCGCGTGATACCTGCCGATCTGCCAATATTTACCGCAGGACATATCTGGGATCGCAACGATGCTCAAAAAGTATTAGATCTTGGCGCCGATGTCATTGCCTTAGGACGCTCTGCAATTTTGAATCCTAATTGGCCAAAAGATATTGTCGACCTAGCTTGGCAACCCAAGCGCTTGCCTACGACACCAGAGCATTTGTCAAGCGTGGGTTTGCAGCCTGTGTTTATCAATCGCTTGCGGGTGCGGCCAGGGTTTTTTGTTGAGTGAGGCGTCACGTTGAGCTAAGTCACGCCGAACGCTGACGGCGCGCCCATGACAGAACGTTCTAGTGACGCACAAGTGCTTTTACGTCGACTGACCCACTTTGGGAACCTTGACCCAACCTGGGTCTAACCCGATCGTACCTTGCGCGGCAAGTGCCTGAATTTGCTCAGCGCTATAACCGACAGCCGCCATCACCTCAGCCGTGTGCTGGCCCAAACGCGGTGGTGGCAAGCGAATTTCCCCCGGAGAATCACTGAACTTAATGGGCAAACCCGCCATTGCAATTTTGCCAAGGCCGACAAGATCCATTTCGTGCACCATGTCGCGCGCCAGCACTTGAGGTTGCACGACAACCTTATCAATCGTATTAACTGGCGAACACGGAACATCTTGTTCGATCAAACGCGCCTGCCAATGCGCCAGAGGTTGCGTAATGATGATGTCACCAATCATTTGAATTAAGAGTGACCGATGTAACGAACGCATTTCAGGATTTAAGAATCTTGGATCGTCGACCCACTCAAGCCTCTCAAGCACGTTGCACAGGCCTTTCCACATCCGCTGATTAAAGGATGAAATGACCAGCCACTGATCACTGGCCTGATACGCGCGATAGGTTGGGCTACCGAGCGAGCCACTGCCGCTCGGGCCTGGCACTTCACCGCTTGAAAAATAGCGTGTGAAGAACTGAGCCAGCATTGACATATGGCCTTCAAGCAAAGACGTGTCAACGCGCTGGCCACGACCTGTGCGATGCCGAGTTTCAAGCGCCATCATGACGCCAATCGCGCCAAACATCCCTGCCCCAACGTCTGCAACGGACATGCCCATTTTTGCAGGACTGCCCTCGGGGTCGCCGGTGATGCTCATCGAGCCCGCGTAGGCCTGCATAAACAAATCGTTTGCGGGTTCTTTGCTTAAGGGTCCACTGGCTCCAAAACCACTGATGGCGCAATAGACTAGTCTCGGGTTCACTGCAGACAAACTCTCGTAATCTAACCCTAAGCGATCAAGTGCGCCGAGGCGATAGTTGTGCACAAAGACATCGGCTTCTTCGATCAGCTTGCGCGCGATCGCTACGCCTTCGGACGTTTTCAAATCAATCGCCATCCCACGCTTGTTGCGATTAGCCGCGGCGTAGTAATAGCTCAGTGAATCATGAAAATAAGGGGCCCAGACGCGACTGTCGTCACCGGTGACGGTGCGTTCAATTTTGACTACGTCTGCGCCATAGTCGCCCAACAGCATGCCGCAAAAGGGGCCTGCCATTGCGACACTGATTTCTACAACCTTGATACCCTCTAGTGGTGCTGTCATGTCATTCTCGTGAGTCTTTAATCGGGGCGACTTCCTTCAAGACCAGCACTCAAACTTGCGGAGTATCGATGCCTCTGAGCCAGGTGGAGGTGCGGTCTTTAAAACCAATGTCCGCGCGTTTTTCGAGCCAATAGGCGTAGCTGTCTGGTACGGTCGAAAACGGATTGTCTTGACCAAGCTTGCTTGCTGCATCGAGCGCCCAATTGGGGTTGTGCAACATCTCGCGGCCGATCGCCACAATATCGGCCTGACCTTTTTGTAAGATATGTTCGGCCTGATCCGCATGAATAATTAAACCAACAGCCATCGTCATAATGTCAGCGCCGTGGCGGATCTGTTCTGAGTAAGGCACTTGGTATCCGTACGAGGGCTTAACCGGTGACAGTACCGCCGATTTTTCTGACATACCGCCGCTACTGCAATCGAACACATCGACACCTTTGCTTTTAAGCACCTTGGCAAGGGTAATACTGTCTTCGATTGTCCAGCCGAGTTCATCAACGGCCGAAGTTCTATAAAACAAGGGCTTGTTATGCGGCCATGATTGGCGCACGCGCTCGACGACTTCGATCGCGAAGCGCATGCGCTTTTCGGGCGTGCCACCATACGCATCGGTGCGCAAGTTGGTGGTGGCCGATAAAAACTGATGCGTCAGATAACCGTGCGCGCCATGGAGCTCTAACACGTCAAAGCCTGCGCGGTTTGCGCGCTCAGCCGCCTGACCCCAGCGTTCGATCTGCTCTTGGATATCTTTCAGCGTCATCGCGCGAGGCATTGCGGCTTTTGAACTTAAGCTAAATGCACTTGGGCCGATCAGCTCCCACTCTTCACCATGATCCACGCCCTTTTGACTGGCATCGAGTGGCGCGCGCCCTTTCCAGGGAACCGAATTACGCGCCTTGATACCAGAGTGGCCTAATTGAAGCCCCACCGTAGCGCCATAGGATTTTACAAACGACGTAATGCGCTGCAACTGCGGAATAAACTCATCTTTCCACAAGCCTAAGTCTGAGGGTGTTGTGCAGCCACGCGGGTCAACCTTAGTCGACTCAACCATCACCAAGCCCACGCCCCCGACTGCATACTTGGCATAGTGGGCAAAATGCCAGTCACTCGCGTACCCATTCACCGCTGAATACGTCAGCATCGGCGACAGCGCGATGCGATTACGAATCACTACATCACGAATTTGTATAGGTGAAAATAGTTTGCTTTGCATAGTTGTCTCTGTATTGAATTAGTCTGCTTTGATATTGCCAGCTGCAAGAACTTGCGCCCATTTTGCTGAATCTGATTGAATCAAGTCGGCAAATTGTTGGGTGGATTGAATCAAAGGTTGGGCACCCAACTTAGCGAGTTTTGCAAGAACCTCAGGATCCGCCAAAGCTGTACGCACTGCTGCATTCAATTTTTCAATAATGGGCACGGGGATTCCTTTAGCGCCAACTAGCCCATACCAAAGCGAGATACTGAAGCCGGGCAGGCCTGCCTCAGCAACTGTTGGAATCTCTGGCATGAGGGGCGAGCGCTCAGGCGTGGCAATCGCCAGAACTTTTAAACGGCCAGAGTTTAATTGAGGCAGCACTTCGGGCGCATTGTTAAACATCATCTGCACTTGCCCCCCCATTAAGCTCACCATCGCCTGCGCACCACCTTTGTGGGGTATGTGCACCATCGAGATACCGGCGAGTTGCTTAAAGAGCTCCATCGCTAAATGATTAGAGACACCGTTACCAGACGACGCATAGGAAATGCTGTCAGGATTGGCCTTTGCTCGAGCAATCAGCTCTTTCACCGACTGAACCGTAAACGAAGGATGAACAATCAACAGGTTGGGCACTTCTGCGAAGTTCGCAATACCCACAAGGTCTCTGATCGGGTCGTACCTGATATTTTTATACAAAGAATGATTGACAGTCACAACGCCAGAGAAGACCATCAAAAGAGTGTAGCCATCAGCAGGAGCTTGCAACATATTCTCAACCGCAATCATTCCACTCGCACCGCCTTTGTGATCAAAAACGATTGGCTGACCGAGTTGTTTAACCAAATGATCCGCCATGACTCGCGCCAAAATGTCAGTTCCTCCGCCTGCTGGAACGGGGATCAATAACCGAATAGGTTTGTTCGGATAATCCTGAGAAAAACAGTTCGCCGATGAAGCCAACATCACCGTCAGCATCAGCATGCGTAAACGGTTGTTTAGGATCTTGAGCATCGTAGCCCTCCTCGGCGTGGATGATTAGTTTCAGCTTTCCGCTCTTGGGCGGCTTGAGTCTGTTTGAGTTTCGAAAACTATACCCTACATAAGAACCTACGGATAGCCGTGACGATGCTTGTTAAAGCTCGGCGCGATACCGCGCCAACATCTCTTCTTGCGTTTCTGACGGCGTGGTCATTTGTGCCTGCTCGTTAATCATGTCACCCATACTGGGCATCAGCGAGCGCTCAATATGACTTTGCATATCCCACAACTTTGAGCGCATAAAGGCTTTCGCGCAGTGCAGGTAGGCTTGCGCCACATTGACCTTGATCACCAACTTTGGCGTACGCACTTCGGTCGTACACAATGCAA
>JABMMM010000179.1 GCA_013205565.1 Alcaligenaceae bacterium
CAGTCATTGTGCTTGGCATACTTGCTCAAAGACACATCGTCAAAGGTCTGACCGTCGGCGCAGTCAAAGGAGGTGGTAGACGATGAAAACCAGTGGCAACGTTCGGTTACAACAAGTCGTGAAAAGACACGGCGAAACCACCGTCCTGCACGGCATCAATTTAGAGATCGAAGCTGGCGAGCTTTTTGTCTTGCTTGGCCCCTCTGGCTCTGGCAAGACCACCACCTTGCGTATTCTTGCGGGGTTAGAAGAAGTTAGCGGTGGCGAGGTCTGGTTCGACGGGAAAAACATCACGCATACTGACCCAGGAGAACGTGACGTTGCCATGGTGTTTCAAAGCTATGCGCTTTATCCCCACATGACGGTCGAAAAAAATATTGGCTTTCCTTTAAAAATGATCGGCGCGTCAGTCACAGAGATTAAGCGCTCAGTTGAGGATGCTGCACAGCGGGTTGGCATCAAGCATTTGCTGGAACGGCGCCCTGGGCAGCTATCTGGCGGACAACAGCAGCGCGTCGCGTTGGCGCGTGCGATCGTGCGTGAGCCACGGCTCTTTCTTCTGGATGAGCCGCTTTCTAATCTAGATGCCAAACTGCGGCTTGAAACTCGACTAGAGCTGCACCAACTGCAGCGCGACTTGGGCGTGACGACAGTCTATGTCACGCATGATCAAGAGGAGGCCATGACGCTTGCGGACCGCATCGCGGTTTTTATGGATGGGCGTATCGTGCAAGTGGGAACACCAAGAGAAATCTTTGGTCAGCCGGCGCAGATATCGGTTGCTGGTTTTATTGGTACGCCGCCCATGAACTTGATCCCTGCCGTTTGGCACCAACAGCACGTAGACGTCTTAGGCGAAAAATTTGAGGTCACCGCCAACGGCGCGCAAATACGCGAGGTGACGCTAGGCCTTCGACCAACCGATCTGCGTCTCACAAATGTGGGCTTAACAGCTCAGGTGCAATACATTGAAGATCTGGGCGACTATTCGATCTTGAACCTGAGGGTTCAAGGCCAGTCGCTTAAAGCCAAGGTCCAAGGGCTCACGGCCTTGCACGAAGGTGATACTGTGCAACTCGGCTTTGCGCCAGACGCAGCCCATCTGTTTGATCGCAGCACAGGGCTGCGGTTGAACTAAGTAAATTATTTTCTCACGAGGCATTTATGACAAAACGTCCCAATATCTTGCTCATCCTCAATGATGACATGGGCTATTCTGATATCGGCTGCTACGGTGGCGAGATTCAAACGCCCAACCTAGATCGTCTGGCGCAAGGTGGGTTACGCTTCACGCAGTTCTACAACACCGCAAGGTGCAGCCCTTCGCGAGCCTCTTTACTCACCGGCTTGCATCCGCATCAAACAGGTATTGGCATCCTGACGTACGACTCGGGCCCAGAGGGCTACGCCGGCAACTTGAACCAGCGTTGCGCCACGATCGCAGAGGTGTTAAAGCCCGCTGGCTATCGCACCTATCTGAGTGGCAAATGGCATGTCTCAAGCAACTTGACTCAGCCCACCGATTCTTGGCCACTACAACGCGGCTTTGATGCATTTTTTGGCACCATCATCGGAGCGGGCAGCTTTTATGATCCCAATACGCTGACGCGTGGCAACACTAATGCTGAGGCCGAGGCGCGCCGCCCTGGCTTCTTTTATACCGATGCGATTAGTGACGAAGCAGTTAAGTTTCTGCAAATACATCACACCGAACACAAAGACAAACCCTTCTTTGAGTATGTGGCCTACACAGCGCCGCATTGGCCGCTACACGCACATGATGAAGATATTGCCAAATACAAAGGTCGCTTTGACTCAGGTTGGGATACGCTGCGCGAAGAACGACTAGAGCGTTTGGTTCGCTGGGGCCTGCTTAACCCCAAATGGAAACTCACCGGTCGCGATCCGTCTCAACCGGCTTGGTCTGAGTCACAGAATCAGGCCTGGTTATTACGTTGCATGGAAGTCTATGCGGCGCAAGTCGATCGCATGGATCAAGGCATTGGCAGAATACTGGCTGAGCTAGAGAAACAAGGCGAGCTCGACAACACACTGGTGATCTTTCTTGCCGATAATGGCGCTTGCGCCGAAGCAATCCCAGAGGATGTTGGCGTCGACGAGTTGGTCAACAAATTGATGATTGCCCGGTCACATACCCGCGAGGGCGCAGTGGTTCATTTCGGCAATAACCCTGAACTCATGCCCGGGCCAGAAAACACCTATCAAAGTTACGGCACTGCCTGGGCAAATCTTTCGAATGCGCCGTTCCGCTTTTACAAGCATTGGGCCCATGAGGGCGGTATTTCTACCCCTTTGATTATGCATTGGCCGCAAGGCATTAGCGA
>JABMMM010000180.1 GCA_013205565.1 Alcaligenaceae bacterium
ATATGCCTTAAAGGAATTCCGGCTTCAATCAACGCCTGCTCGAACGAAAAAGAGCATCCCAAGACAAAGCTCACCAAATCGTCGCGCCATTGGCTGGCGATATCGTAGGGTTCATCTACCAACAAGCCGTCTTTGTAGACACGATAGCGGGGGATGTCATAACGAATATCAACATCTTCTCCAAGGCTGGGCAACATCGGATTGCCTGGCTCAGAAACCGCCAAGATTGGACAGGGTCGCGGATTACGCTGACAAAACAACAAAAAATCGCCTGCCAAGTCTTTGGGTAAGACCATCAAGTTGCCTTGCACGTTACCGGGGGCGACACCTGCCGTATGACCGCGTGCCTCACCGCTGCGGCTACGTAACCGGGCTTGATGGCCGGGGTTAACGGCGTGTGCAGACAGTGCCGCTTGGCTAACCGCTTTTGGCAGACTAAGGTCGTTCATCGGAGCACCTTTTGGTGAATAAGAATCACTCGCAACATCGATCAAACTACGCAAATGTGACGCGCTTAAAAAGAGCCTTAGTGCACCATTTGTCTAAATATGCAGCGAGGTCTTGAGTGTGGCTTGCTAGTAGTTCAGAGTCAAGTATTTAGTGACTGCTGCGAGCTAGGACGTCAGGCGCCCGAAATAGTTCTGAATGACGCTCTAGCCCACGTCGACCTGCTACGATAAGCACTCAATTTTTTCAGAGACCGAACCATGGCAAATTCTAAACCTGCAAAGCTCCACGAACGCCTGAAACAACCCGGGTTGGTAACCGCACCAGGCGTCTACGATATGGTGTCATTACGACTGGCCGACAGTTTTGGTTTTGATGCCTTGTATATGACCGGCTTCGGTGCAGTCGCCTCGCATTTGGGCTTACCTGATGCAGGTCTGGCAACCTATAGCGACATGGTCGGTCGGGTTGGCGCGATGGCCAAAATGGCGCGTACTCCCTTGATTGCAGACGGCGATACCGGCTACGGTGGTTTATTAAACGTGCGCCACACCGTGCAGGGCTACGAACTAGCTGGGGCTTCGGCGATTCAACTCGAAGATCAAGAATTTCCTAAAAAATGCGGTCACACGCCGGGTCGCCGGGTCATCCCGATGGCAGATATGGTCAAAAAAATCAAAGTCGCCGCCGAGGCCCGTCAGTCAAAAGACTTTTTAATTATTGCGCGTACAGATTCACGCACCACGCTAGGCTTGGATGAGGCTCTGCGACGCGCGGAGGCCTATGCCAAAGCTGGTGCAGACATTTTGTTTGTGGAATCCCCTGAAACCGAAGAAGAAATGCGCAAGATTGGCGCGTCGTTTGATTTGCCATTGTTGGCGAATATGGTCGAAAAAGGTCGCACACCGGTCTTGAGCAAGGCCGATCTTGAAGCACTGGGTTTTAAATTGGCGATATTTCCGGTCACGGCCCTTTTGGCAGGTGTGCACGCCATGACCCAGGTTTATCAACATTTTAAAAGTACGGGCTCCTCTACGGGCAACTCCACCGAACTCTACGACTTTACTGACCTGACCAAGCTAATGGGCTTTGAAGATGTTTGGGAGTTTGACAAACGTCACGCCGACTAGACCCGACCACAACCAAAATTGACCACACTGCCTGCGCAACATCTAAGCTGCCAAGGCGATAAAATGTGGGTTAGATAGATTTAGAGTTGCTTTGCTCACATCGTTTTTTTAATTTTTAGGATACCGCTATGAAAACTACACGTCGCCAATTTATGATTTATTCAGCAAGTGGGCTGGCAACACTATCGCTCGCACAACAAGCTCAGGCTCAAGCGCTGATTGCAGAGACCGAACCGCAAGCCGTTGCCTTAGGATACAAAGCCTTAGCCACCGCGGTAGACAAGGCTAAATTTCCTAAATACGTCGACGGCCAAGTTTGCAGTAACTGCCAGCTGTACGTCAGTAAATCACCCGAAGCCGGCGCCTGTGCCATTTTCCCCGGCAAACTTGTTGCCGGGCCAGCATGGTGTAACGCTTGGGTCAAAAAAGCGTAAGTACACCTCGTTGACATCCTCCCCGCCCGCAGTCGATGACTGCCTGAGTCACTTCGGTGGGTTCCTGCTTCATCGAGCCGTTTGACTGCACCGTCTCGCCACGGGCTAGCAAGCGGTATCCCCGCTCTAAAACATTGATCGCGCCGACCACCTCGGCGTGATTTTCGTAGCCGTAATCGACGATAGTTTCGATCACTACCATTTTCACTTCAAGAATTGATCATGAAAAAAATTTTAGTCGTTGTATCGGTCTTTGCAGCACTTGCACTGGCCGGCTGTTCTAATATAAATGACACTCAACAACGCGCGCTGTCGACCGCCGCGGGTACTCCCTCCATAGATGGCCACCCCGTTTGGTACGGGGGACGATAGGTCGCCTCAGCGTATGGGGCCCCCTACCAATGTTCGGGGTACCTCACAATCGCGAGTTCGAGCGTCTCAGCAATCTCTTTTAGTGACTCCTCGATATGCACAATGCGCTCCAACGATGGACTCTTTATTGAGAGACTACGCGCGCGTCGGTGCCTGCACCTTCGATGTAAACCTTTTGGCCGATATAAAAGTTACCTGTCGGCTGTGTGACGGTGACTAACACACCACTGCTGGTGCGAACAAAAATTTGTTGGCCCGCAATTGGCTTGTCGTAATGTTTTTGGATTTCGTTGCCACCGACAGCGCCGCCCACCGCACCGAGAACCATCGCAACCGCTTTGCCCGTTCCTGAGCCGATCAAGGCACCGACGCCCAAGCCACCCAAGGCACCTATGACGGCCCCAACTCCAGTTTCGTGACTGTTCGCAATTTGCGTTGCGCTGATTTGTTGGATCACGCCTGAACGAATTTCAAGCGGCGCAGCAGGCTTCGTGGGCGCACAGGCTGTTAGGCC
>JABMMM010000181.1 GCA_013205565.1 Alcaligenaceae bacterium
GATACCGGGATAGGCATCTGCCCCGTAGACCCTTCGTACCTCTTTAAGCAACTCGCCGCCACACTCGAGTCCATACGCCTCTATTCGCGAAAAACTCTGACACCAAAGTCTCATGTCAACACTCACAGTAAATGAAGTTAGCCGGGCTGTCTCGGCGTGCCGGGCAATCCGGGTATGGTACCTAACCATGGCATGGCAGAGTCGCACCAAATTTGCTTTTTTGGACTCAGCTGACCGCGTTGCGCCAGGGCGCCGATGCGCAGACCAAAAATCTTTTGATCAACTTCGGTGGTGGCATAGATGGATGTGCCGCAATTCGAGCAGAAAGCCTGCAAGCGCTTGGCTCCGCTCTCGGCAGTTTTCAAGTACGTCTTGGGCTCGCCCGCCAACATTCTGAAGTTTTCTTTTTTCGCCGGAACATTCACGCGAAACGCTGAGCCGGTAATCGTCTGACAATCGGTGCAGTGACAAATCGCGACAGCTTCAGGATCGATCACTGCCTCGTAGCGAATTTGCCCACAGTGACAGGCGCCGTTTACGTTCATGGGTGCTCTACTTTGACAGGCCTATGGCAAAAATGCGGCAGCGCAACAATGTCGCGGCTTACTGTCGCGGCTTACTACCTTACTACTTACTAACGAAAGCGTACAACATTTTAAACAAACCGCCGTCCACTTTCTTGCCCCAAGAGTCAGCCGAGTCGCGAGCGGCCGCGTTGCGGCGCCTGAAGCCGCGCTGTACAGTGCAGCTTATATCGCGTACTGCAGCAACATTTCTGAGGCGCGCTTGATTCTTTGACCTTCATGGCAAAAATGACGAACACTGCTACAACAAACAAAGAACAATCTGCCGACCCGGTCAGCGCCCAGGCTGCGACAATTCCGATTTTGGTGTCTTTGAGTTTCTGTCATTTTCTCAATGACTTAATTCAATCCTTGATCCCGGCACTTTATCCCTTACTCAAAAGCGAGTTCAGCCTAGACTTCACACAGATCGGCATCATCACTCTCGCCTTTCAATTGACTGCCTCGCTTTTGCAACCAACGGTGGGCTTTTATACAGACAAAAACCCCATGCCCTTTTCACTCGCAATTGGCATGGGTTCGACGCTGATCGGTTTGCTGTTGCTCGCAGTCGCGCCAAGTTACGCAATGATTTTGATTGCAGCCGGCCTCATCGGTACAGGCTCTGCCATCTTTCACCCAGAAGCTTCGCGCGTTGCGCGCATGGCCTCCGGCGGAAAATTTGGCTCGGCACAGGCGTTCTTTCAGGTTGGTGGAAACGTCGGCCAAGCTGTCGGCCCACTGCTCGCAGCGTTTATTGTGTTGCCGCACGGTCAAACGGCAATCGCCTGGGTGTCTTTGGCGGCACTAATCGCGATCGTGTTCTTAACACGCATCGGAAAATGGTATGGCGCTCACATCAAGCCCAGCAACAAATCAACGACGACAGCGAGCGCAAACCCAGCATCAGATTTACCGCGGGCCCGCATGCTATTTTTAATCACCATATTAATGCTGTTACTGTTTTCAAAAAATGTCTACAGCGCGAGCCTGACCTCTTTCTTTACTTTTTATTTGATCGAGCGTTTTGATCTACCGGTGCAAGCCGCTCAGGTCCAACTCTTTATCTTCATGGCTGCGATCGCGATTGGTACCCTGATCGGTGGCGCACTTACGGATCGCTTGGGGCGCAGGCCCATGATTTGGATTTCGATCCTCGGTACACTGCCTTTTACCCTTGCCTTGCCCTACGCGGATCTATTCTGGACTGGCGTGTTAACGATCATTATCGGCTTGCTCATGGCGTCCGCATTTCCTGCAATTCTGGTCTTTGCCCATGAGGTGATGCCCGGTCGCGTCGGTTTTGTGTCGGGCATGTTCTTCGGCTTTTCGTTTGGTCTAGGCGGTCTCGGGGCAGCGGTGATGGGATGGCTCGCCGACCTGAACGGGATGAGCTTCGTTTATCAGCTCTGTTCGTTTTTACCCATTCTTGGACTCGTCGCCTGTTTTTTACCAGACATGGTCGCTGAACGCCGCAAATACCAGCATGCGCATTAATTCACCTTACTAGATCACTGTTGAGACGATTTATGAATCCACGTACCGCAAAACTTAGAGCACTCATTGCCGCAGGCGGCCCCGGTATCGTACCTGGTGCGACCGACTGCTTCACGGCAAAATTGATTGAACAAGCTGGTTTTCCAGCTGTTTATGTTACGGGTGGGGGCACTGCAAATACGTACTTAGGTGGACCAGATATTGGTTTAATCACACTAAATGAACTGGCCAGTCAGGTCGAAAGAATTTCAGACGCTGTCTCAGTGC
This sequence comes from Alcaligenaceae bacterium, assembly GCA_013205565.1. GTDB lineage: Bacteria > Pseudomonadota > Gammaproteobacteria > Burkholderiales > Burkholderiaceae_B > Zwartia. The sequence goes on from JABMMM010000181.1 coordinate 2,328, forward strand.
CCGTCATTGCCGACTGTGATACCGGCTTTGGAGGTATAGCCAACGTCAAACGCACCATCAAGTTGTACGAACGGATCGGGGCTGCCGGTTTGCATATCGAAGATCAGGTGTTTCCCAAACGCTGCGGGCACTTCGAAGGTAAGTCTGTCGCGCCGGTCGAAGAAATGTTGTATCGCTTACAAGCCGCCCTGGATGCGCGTACCGACCCGAACTTTGTCATCATCGCCCGCACAGATGCACGTGGCCCCGAAGGCTTAGACAAAGCCATCGAGCGCGCACACGCGTATCGCGAAATCGGCGCTGACATGGTGTTCGTCGAAGCCCCTAACAGCCTCGAAGAATTGCAGCGGATCAGCAAAGAGTTCAAAGGGACTCCGATGGTCGCCAACATGATCGAACGCAGCCGCACACCACTCGTGCCCGAGAAAGAATTACTTGCCATGGGTTTTAACGTCATTCTGTATGCAAACGCTGCGCTGTACCTTGGCTCCTTCGCCATCAAACAGGGGCTCGAAGTGCTGCGTAAAGAGGGCACCACCGAAAGCATGCTCGATCGCATGACTTCCTTCCAAGAACGACAAAAATTAGTTGGGCTTGATAAGCTCGATGCAGCTGAGCGCGATTTAGTGGCACGGGTCGATGCGCGTCGCAAAAAATAACGATGAACCAGCTTAGGCTATCACTTGGTAAATGGCTGGCCACCTATCTCACCGAAGAAATACAGGTTGGCTCGACCGCGCCGCCCTCTAATCCACTCCATCTACAAGAAACGTTGCGTCCCGGCGACGTTCTTCTTATGGAGGGGCGCACAAGAATAAGCTCTGCCATCAAATATTTAACACAGTCGACCTGGTCACACGCTGCGCTATTTATTGGATCAAGTTATTTAGGTGATCGCGCACCTGAAGATCACTGCTTGATCGAAGCCGACGCCGTTCGGGGCGTCTGCAGCACTAGCCTCGAACGTTTTTCACACTTACACACCAGAATCTGTCGACCGATCGGTTTGAGCAGCACAGAGTGCGAGCAAGTGATTCAGTTTGCGCTTTCGCAACTTGGGCACCAATATGACCTGCGCAATGTGTTTGATCTAGCCCGCTATCTGTTCCCGACGCCACCGATCCCAACTCGGTTTCGACGCAAGTTGCTTGCGCTTGGTAGCGGCGATCCGACTCGCGCCATTTGCTCGACCCTCATTGCACAGGCATTCGAAACGATTCACTACCCAATCATTGCTCGCGACAAAAACGCTTTGTTATACACGTCACATTCGTCATTTGGACCACCAAATTTTGAGCCCAAGCACTTTAGTCTTTTAACGCCGCGCGATTTTGATGTTTCACCCTACTTCCAAATCATCAAGCCAACACTAGAAGGCGGGTTTAATTTTCACGACCTCGAGTGGGCGCAATAGGCATTTAGTACTTTCTAGCGCGTATATTTTTTCTCTAATACTCTTTTAGTCAAATAGCACTGCTCACTCGGTCGTTTTAAGACCAATTTCCTTAATGAGTTTTCCCCATTTGCCCAGATCAGCACTCAGCAAATCCCTCAAAGCCTCAGGCGTACCGCCCCCCGGAATCAACCCTTGTCGGGCTAGGCGTTCGCGAATTTCAGGCATCTTCAGCACCACATTGATGCTCTCGTTGAGCTTCAGAATGACATTGTTTGGCGTGCCCGTCGGGGCAAAAATACCAAACCAGCCAACCACCTCGAACCCTGGTAAGCCCGATTCATCAACGGTTGGCATGTCAGGGATCATCTCGACGCGGTGCTTAGAGGTCAC
>JABMMM010000182.1 GCA_013205565.1 Alcaligenaceae bacterium
ACGTTGCGTTGCACTTCAGTCGTTCCGCCAGCAATCGTGCGACTTCTAAAGTACAAATAGTTATGCGCCCACAGCGCATCATCGTCTTGCGTACCGTCTAAATGAATAAAGCGCGTTGCAACCTCTGGGCCCACCGCATCAATCGCCAGTTCTACCAACTGTTGAGCAAGATCACTGCATTGCAGTTTCAGGGCAGAGGGTTTCATCCCCAAGGGTTGTTGCTGCATCAGTGCTTCAGTGGCGCTTGAGAGCATTTCACGTGCGCCTAGCAGCGCACCTTCAATGAGCAGTAAGCGATGCGACAGACTGCTAAGGTCACGAGTTTGTGCATCTTTGCTAGTCTGCGACTCGACCAGAAGTTTGGCGCGTTGCCATAAAAGCGTTAAACGCGCAACGCTAGCAGGCGGCAGTCGCTCGCGCTCAAGCAGGTATTTTGCATAGCGCCAGGCGCGGCCCTCTTCGCCCACTAAGCCGCTTTGATGCACACGGACATCGGTTAAAAACACTTCATTGACGTGATGCCAGCCATCAATCGTGCGGATGGGTCGAATCGCGATGCCTGGGGTATCTAACGGGATCAAGATTAATGAGATGCCATCCTGCTTGCGCGATTCTTTTGCCGTGCGTACCAAGGTGTACATCATATCGGCCTCGTGGGCATGCGAAGTCCACATTTTTTGACCGTTGATCACATAGTATTCACCATCACGCACGGCGCTTGTACGCAAAGACGCGAGGTCAGAGCCTGAGCCTGGTTCTGAATAGCCTTGGCACCACCACTCAGAGCCATCTAAGATTTTTGGTAAGAAACGCTGCTGTTGCGCTGGCGTTCCAAACCTCATAATGACAGGGCCGATATGCCCGACGCCATGGTGATAGATTGGCGGGCAGTGTGATTGCGCCATGACTTCTTCAAAAATCAAACGCTGTTTGACATCCCAGCCCGTGCCGCCATGTTCGATAGGCCAACTCGGTGCCCCCCAGCCGCGCGCAAACACCTTTTTTTGCCAGGCGCTGTACTGCTCGCGCCCTAACTTGCCCCCACTTGCGACGACTGCCCGCACAACTGGCGGGCACTGCTCGTCGGCAAAGGCGAATAATTCGCCGCGAAACGCTTCATAAAACGCGTCATCTTTGAGTGTTGAGTTCATGGTGGTACCGGTATCGCCTTAAATTGTCCGAGTCACAGCACTGTGCTAGAGAGCGCTCGAATCCCTTTGTGATCAAGGAAGGTCGTTGAATTGAAACTTTGGTTGCGAAACAATTGAATAGCGGGTCACCGGCCTTTATAAACTGGCGGACGTTTTTCTTTGAAGGCACGTTGCGCCTCGGCGGTGTCTTCTGTTTTTGACAACGCGACGGTCAGATTTTGTTCAAAGCGATAGCCTTCGCGGCGAGGCATGACAGCGGTCACTTGGGCTGCCTCTTTTGCATAGCGCAGTGCGATTGGCGCTTTGCTGGCGATTTCACGTGCAAGATCCATGGTGTAGGGCATCAAATCTTCAGGAGGTAAGCTCGCTTCGATTAAGCCGAGTCGATACAGTTCGTCAGCTGACACTTTCATACCAGTAAAAAACATACGTCGTGCCCGTGATTTACCAAAAACGCTTTGCAACATGGCGGTCCCACCCGCTAGCCCGACATTGATCTCGGTCATTGCAACGAACGCGGTGTTTGAAGCAATCCAAATATCGCAGGTGGTCATCAAACCAAAGCCCGCACCAATCGCTGGGCCGTTGACCGCACAGATCACGGGCTTATTGCATTCGACAATCGAGTTACCAGTTTCGCGCACTAAGCGATTGTGACGCCAGTAAGCACCTTCTTGATCGCGTAGGCCTGGGCGCTCGTTTAAGTCTGCTCCAGCAGAAAATATTTTTCCGTGTCCGGTTAGCACCACCACCTTTACCGCGTCGTTGTCATTGAAGCCGTCAAAGGTTTCAATCAGCTCGCTACGCATTTGAGCGTTTTGTGCATTTGCCGGTGGTCGATTGAGCGTGACGGTGGCAATTTTGTCAGCGATCGTGACGTTGATTGTTTCTAAGGTCATCGTGTGCTCCGGTTCTTGTGATTCGAATTAATCGAGGTGCGACAAATGGCGCTTATTCAACCGTAATGTTGGCGCTTCCAGATTCGGTCAGCTGTTTTAATCGTTCGCTTTCATTTTTTAAGAACAATTTAAATTGCTCTTGAGATTTGCTTTCAATGACTAGACCTGTTTTTGCGATGATGGCGTTTACCTCAGGATCGGCAATCGAAGCCTCTATCTCTTTAAAGATTGTGTCTTGTAGGGGCTGCGACATGAGGGATCGAACCATTTCCCGACGAGGCTCCTAATAACGCGCCTGGTTTCAAACTCGCTATTTTCAAGAACTCGGCCAGATCTTTATAGGGCAAGATCGCTCGACCGAACACGTCCGTGACACCGCCTGCGGTGTAAGGCACGACGATGGTGACTGGCTTGTCAGGGTACGTCGCACCTTGCACCGAGGCTGAGGCGATGAACCAGCCTAATAGTCCAACGATCAACGGGCGAGAGGGTGTTCTCATGGGCATTATCAGGTTTTGGTTGTTCTGGACAGCGTGGTGAGGGAGTTGTTTCAGTTTGCAGTCGCACGCGACTGATCGATGATTTTTTTCCACTTAGCAGACTCAGACCGAATCAGAGCGTCCATGGCCTCAGGGGTGCTGCCTTTTTCGGTTGCGCCATTTTGAGCAAATTGTTCGTGTACTGCTGGCAGCTTTAGTACGATATTGATTTCACGATTCAGTCGCTCGATGATCGGCCGAGGCGTGCCTGCAGGTGCGGTGATGTAGTTGACTGGGGCTGCGGCAAAGCCAGGTAATGTGTCTGCGATGGGCGGCAGCTGTGGCAAGATCGGGTTGCGCTCAAGCGTTGAGATTGCCAGCGCTTTGACGTTATTCGCTTTGATTTGCTGCAGATAAACAGACACGGTGTCAATGGTCATTTGAATCGATCCGCCCAACACTTCTGTAATCGCAGCCCCTGAGCCTTTGTACGGCACATGCACGATATCAATACCCGCCATCGACTTAAACAGTTCACCGGCGAGGTGGCTTGACGAACCAATCCCAGAACTTGCAAAGTTAATCGTGCCGGGTTTAGCCTTGGCCAGTGCGATTAATTCTGCGACCGAATTCACGGGCAAGTTTTTATTCACCACCAAGACGTTGCTGCCCTCAATCACTTGCGAGACTGAAGCAAAGCTCTTGAGTGCGTCGTAGGGCATCTTTTCCATCAGGTGCGGATTGGTCATCTGCTGGCCAGGCGTGGCATACAACAGGGTGTAGCCATCAGGAGCCGCATTGGCAACGATATTTGCAGCGAGAGTGCCGCCCGCACCAGGTTTGTAATCAATGATGATGGGCTGGCCGAGCCGCTGCGCAAGGGGTTCGGCAATGATTCGAGCGTTGTTATCGGCTCCGCCACCTGCTGAAAACGGTAAGATCAGGCGGATGGGCTTGGAGGGATAAGGCTGCTGTTGCGCAAATGCCGTTGCGGTCAAGGCAAACGATACGTACAACGTCAATGATGCGGGCAGGATTAAAAATACCGCTGCGATACGTCGCACCAATTGACGCGTAACCCAAGATAAGCCGTGCAGGCGCATAAGGTATGTCTCCGTGTGTGCAAAGCGTTGACAATTAGCCAAGCACTTAGCTTTTTCTATTTTGAGTAATGATAACGTCAAAGTGCGCCAAGAGGGGTGCGGCGTAAACCAGTCCAAGTTTTTAGCCGCACCCCCCCACGGTCAGTTTTCGATCGGCGTCAACAAGGCAGAGCGTTAGGCAGTTAGCCAGACGCCTTAATGACGAATCTGCCGTAGCCTCAATTTTCTGTCACACGGCTACGTCTCGAAACTTGCGACATAAATCAGTCCAAGTTTCTAGCCGTACCTCCGGTAAACCCTTGCACCGCCCAGACAACGCATATTTATGTATCCTGCGACGTCCTTACGGACTATAAGGGTAGGGCATTCTTAAAATTCTTGTTATCGTCATCGTCTCTGACAGTCCGTCCGCACAACAATATATCGGAGCGAATTCAATCGTGTGTCACCGCTCGTGATACACGATTGGCCGATTGACCATCTCGCTAATTATCGATCTATTAATCGAACAATATTTGTTATGGAGAGTTTCTGATGAAAGCTGCCCGCGTTGTATTCGCCTCTGCATTGACGTTGCTTACTTTTGCTCCTTTCGCAGGAGTTTCTGCTCAGTCCGTTTTCCCTGATGGTCCTGTAAAGATTGTGGTCCCGTATTTGCCAGGTGGAACGCCCGACATCATGGCCCGATTGATTGCCCCGGCATTGACGGCCAAGTGGGGGCAAACAGTCGTGATAGAAAATAAGGCAGGCGCTAACGGCTCAATTGGTAGTGCCGAAGTCGCCAGAGCTAAACCAGATGGCCGAACACTTGTGCTTGGGACCACGGCAACGCACATTGTCAATGGCGAGCTTTATTCCAAGATGACCTACGATGGCCTCAAGGACTTTGCGCCCGTGGCAATGCTGGGAACTTTGTCAAACGTCCTGATTGTGCATCCGAGTGTTCAGGCCAATAACGTGACTGAGCTAATTGCCTTTTTAAAGAAACAACCAGGCAAGCTGAATTACGGCTCAGGTGGCAGCGGAAGCTCCAATCACCTTGCGGCTGAGATGTTTAAGAGTATGGCGGGTGTCGACATGATGCACATCCCCTACAAGAGCTCTGCACCCGCCCGCACAGCGCTGATGGCAGGCGAGGTCTCCATGATTTTTGAAAACGTGCCGACCGCGATTCCTCTGATTAAAGCCAATCAAGCCAAACCGCTGGGTATCACCAGCGCACAAGGTGCGAAGGTGATGCCAGAGATCCCGACAATCGATGCCTCCGGCTTGCCCGGGTATGACATGTCTTTTTGGTATGGCTTGCTCGCGCCTGCAGGCACACCAGACGAGACTGTCAAGAAAATCCATACTGATGTGATGGCGGTCTTACAGACATCCGAAGTCCGTGGCAAGCTTGAGGGAGTGGGCATCGATCTTTCCAATATGAGCACACAGCAATTTAAAGACTACATGCGTGCAGAAGCACCGAAGTGGGCAAAAGTCGTGAAGGATTCGGGAGCCAAACTTGACTAACGTTACAAATTAAGGGGTTCTTGTTATGAGTAATTCTGTCAAACCCCATTGCGTGCTGCTCTCCACGGGCGGGACGATTGCTTCCAAAATCGATCCTAAGACAGGGCTTGCTTTGCCTACTGTCACCGGTGAGGAGTTGTTCGCAAAAACCGGCGCGAGTTTAGATAATGTCGCGGTCACCATCGAACAGTTCTCTCAAGTCCCATCGCCCCATATGTCGATCGAAGAATGGATCAGGTTGTCCAAGCGGGTGACAGAGTTGCTTGCGCGAGAAGATGTCAATGGCGTGGTGATTTCCCACGGGACGGCTACTCTCGAAGAAACCGCATGGTTTTTGGACTTGACCGTCAGTTCACCCAAACCGGTCGTGATGGTGGGTGCGCAGCGCAATCAGTCTGAAGCCGACTCTGATGGCACCCGGAATTTAGTGGATGGCATCAAGGTGAGTTTGACGCAGGAAGCGCGAGGGCAAGGCGTGCTTGTTGTCCTTAATCAGAGAGTGCATTGCGCGCGCGATGATTCAAAGCAACATACTTTTAACGTTGAAACGTTTAATTCGGGTGAGTGGGGTTGTATTGGGCGGATTACTCCTGACAAAGTGATTTTCAGACGAGGAGTACCTCAACGTACGCATGTGCCTTTGACCACCTCGTCCTTACCACTCGTCGAAATCGTCGCCATGTATGTCGGGGCTTCTGCCAATGCCATTCATGGCGCAATGGCAGGTGGCGCAAAAGGGATCGTGATTCAGGCAACGGCCTCCGGACACGTCAATCCCGAAGTCTACGAAGGCGTGCTAGCTGCGCTAAACAAAGGGATCAAGGTCGTAGTCGCGACCCGCGTGACACAGGGTGGGACGCGTGCGTGTTATGGCTTTGACGGATCCTCGGCACGCTTGCAGCAAGCAGGTGCCATACTGGCAGGAGAACTGTCCGCTTGGAAAGCAAGGATATTACTGATGCTGCTGTTGCAGAACGAGCAAGGGAAAAAGGGAATTGAGGGGTACTTTGAGGCGCAGATTTAGGAGTGACCTTAGTCCAGAGGCATATGAGTGTGCCTCAGCGTGAGGCCTGGAACTGTCTAAATATTGGGGGTAATCCACTTGTGATGGATCACGGAGAATGATCATAGTCCTGTCACCAGCGTTCGATATGCCTTCTACTCGAATCAAGTTTGAGAACCATTTATTTTTTTGAGTGTAAGCGGGTAAACCCCTAAGCACGGCAATACGAATATCGGTTTAAGATTTGGACACAGATAAAGAAATCCTTAAAAATAATTATTCAGTCATTTCATCGTGGAGTAGACAAACTCATGAAATTAGCCACCTTCGCCAAAGGGCTTTCGGCATTAGTCTTGGCCGCAGCAGCCCCTCTCGCTTTCGC
>JABMMM010000183.1 GCA_013205565.1 Alcaligenaceae bacterium
ACGTTAGCCCGTGAAGTGTTGCTCGATAATCTAGCTGCGGCAGTTTCGCTGCGCGCAGACCCACAATGGCACGGCTGTGAGCGCATTGAAGGTTGGAACTCTATCGATCGCGTACTTGAGGTCGATCAAACGCCGATCGGCAAGACGCCACGCTCGTGCCCCGCAACCTATATCGGCTTTTGGGACGACGTGCGTAAACAATTTGCCGACACCCAAGAGGCGCGGATCCGTGGCTGGGGCGCCGGAAGATTTTCGTTCAACACCGGCGATGGCCGCTGCCCGCTGTGCGAAGGACAAGGCATGCGCACCCTTGAGATGAGCTTTTTGCCAGACATCAAGGTGCCCTGCGATGCGTGCAGTGGTGCACGCTTTAATACCGACACTTTAGGCGTACGTATGCGCGAGAAGCACGCTGGCGCGGTGCTATCACTCGAGGTCGATGACGCGATTGGCTACTTTGCCGCGCATCCGAAAATTCGGCACCCGCTGCAATTGATGCAAGACGTAGGCTTGGGCTATATCACGCTCGGCCAACCCTCCCCGACGCTGTCCGGTGGCGAGGCGCAACGGATTAAATTAGTGACTGAGCTTGCCAAGGCTAGGATGACAGAAGGCGTGATTACAACAGGTCGTGCCTCGCGCCTGCCCCACACCCTTTACGTCTTGGATGAGCCAACCGTTGGCCTCTCGATGGCGGACGTCGAGAAATTAATTCGCGTCTTGCATCGACTTGTTGAGGCCGGCAACACCGTAGTCGTGATCGAACATAATCTTGATATCATTGCTGAGGCAGACTGGCTGTTGGATTTGGGCCCAGAAGGCGGCACGGGCGGCGGCAAGCTTGTGATCGAAGGCACGCCTGAGCAGGTAATGAAGGTGCGTTCAAAATCGCACACGGGCGAAGTGCTTCACGAATTCATGCACCGTGTTTGACGTCATTCTGCGGCGACACAGTGGTGCCGCTCACGCCACACGCGTGCGTCAACGACGGAGTCAAGCGTGAATCATAAGACTCTATTTTTCAAAGCAAGGCGGCCTGCGTGACTCAGTGCCGCTTTGAAGATCGACTGGCGGGCGAAGCGAAGGTCTTGTCTGGGTTGCGCCAACGCATTACAGCGCGCAGCTCGGCCGAACTGCCTGCGGCCTTCGCGGCGATACAGGCTGCACAAAGCGCTGGGAATTGGATCGCCCTCATGCTCGACTACGAGCTCGGCGAGTGGTTTGAGCCAGCGCTGCAACCAAGCGCACGCGCGGCGCAGGCTAGACCGCCAACACCCACTGACGCTGCGCAAACTCACCTCAAGCCGCGTAGCCGTTTAACCGCACTCGTCTTTGATTCAGCCACTATTGAAAAGCCTTGGGGCCTCAGCCAAGTTGAGGAGACTGAGGCTGACACCGGCGCTACAACACCGGCCTCGATTACCTCAGTCACGGCAAGCCTGTCGCAAGCCGATTACTTTGACAGAATTCAAAAAATCAAAGAATGGATCGCGCAGGGCGAGGTCTATCAAATTAATAGCACTTTTGCCCTGAACGTATCCACGCAAGGATCTGCACAAGCGCTGTATCGTCGGCTCGCCAATCAACACCCAAGTGCACATGCTGCGTTTATCGAAGACGAAGAGCAAACTGTTTTATCGTTTTCACCAGAGTTATTCTTGCAACGTCGCGGTACAACGTTAATCACTCGCCCAATGAAAGGGACTGCACCTCGCTCAAACGACCCACTTGAAGATCAGCGTCTTGGGCAGCACTTACAAGCGAGCGCAAAAGACCGAGCCGAAAATTTAATGATCGTCGATCTGTTGCGCAATGATCTTGGCCGTATCGCATTACCCGGTAGTGTCGTTGCAGAGCCCTTGTTCTCGCTTGAGGCCTACCCTTCAGTTTGGACGATGACCTCGACCATTCAAGCCACGATTGCACCCGAGACCTCACATGAACAGATCTTGCGGGCACTATTTCCGTGTGGCTCAATCACCGGCGCACCTAAAATCGCCGCGATGAAACGTATTCAACAAACTGAAACGCAAGCACGTGGCTTGTATTGTGGCAGTCTTGGTTGGCTCGCACCTAATGGTGATTTCTCGCTGAATGTCGCCATTCGCACGCTGCTACTCAAGCAAAACGGCAGCGGCTTGTATCACGTGGGCGGCGGCATTGTCCACGACTCGGTCGCGGCCCTCGAGTGGGACGAATGCCACTGGAAAGCGCGTATCGTGATTGACAGACCCGAACTCGCTCAGCCTCAACCGCATCCAAATCTTGCATTGCCTGGATCTGAGTAACATAGGTCTTTCCCTGGAAGGCAGCCACGCAGCAACTGTTTTTAAAATGACAACGAATGCCCACCGCTTTGAATTAATCGAAACCATGCGCGCTGATTCGCAGGGTCAAATCCCAATGCTTGTCGGGCATTTGCAACGCCTGCAAGCCTCTGCGCTGAACTTGGGGTTTAACTGGCCTGGCCGCGTCGCCGTTGAGCAAACGATTCAAGCGGCGTTATTGAAGATAACGACGCCAGCAAGTAGCACCCGGGTTCGGCTCTTAATGACGCCCGACGGACAGCTTCACATCACGACCGCGCCGTTGCCTGCGCTGCAAACACGCCCTTTGGTGGCGCTTGCCTCACTCACGCTTGATAGTCATGAAGCACTACTTCAACACAAAACCACCCAGCGGCCTTGGTACGACCCAACGACACAGTGGCTTGCCGCGCATCATGATTTTTTTGATTTGATTTTTTTAAACGAGCGCGCTGAGTTATGCGAAGGTAGTCGCTCAAATATTTACATTCAACAAAACAATGCTTGGTTGACGCCGCCCTTAGCCTGCGGCTTACTGGGCGGTGTCATGCGAGAGCATTTGTTAAGCACGCATCAAGTACGAGAAGCCGTACTGACGCGCACCGATTTTGAACAACCGGCAGCTAGCCTCAGGCTATCCAACGGGCTGCGCGGTTGGTTTGACGTCCTGCGAGCAGAATCACTCTTTCCAAGGCGCGCGTTTCCATAACTCGAGCAGATCTTTTTCGGTCGAGAGCAGTTCTTTTTCGTAAGCCCCTGGGGCCAGGTAGCGCACAGGGGCAAACAACAAGGCTGCTTGTTTTAAATAGCCAGGGTCCGCCGCGGCTTGACCAACAGCCTTGACCAGTTTTTCACGAACGTCAACGGGTAATCCTTTCGGTGCCGCAAGCCCACGCAGCGAAGCGCTTTCCATCTGAAACCCCTGCTCTGCAAACGTGGGGGTATCAGGTGCCAAGTTTGTACGTTTAAGTGACATCTGACCCAACATACGCATTGGGACCCCACCTTGCATGAATTGCAACGCTTCTCCGACGTTGATCGCTCCAACCACTAACTGCCCGGTCAGCAGGCCGGTACGCACTTCGGCCGATCCTTTGTAAGGAATGTGCGTCATTTTGACGCCTGCAGCGCGTTCAAAAAATAGCATCGCTAAATGATCATCAGAACCAACGCCTGTCGAGCCCACGGTCACTTTACCGGGATTCGCCTTCGCGTATGTCACGAGGTCTTTTAGGTCTTTCATGGGGCTGGCGCTGTTCACAGTGAAAGCACCAGGATCATCTACCAAATTGCCGATCAAATCGAAACCCCTCCAGGTATAGTTGGCCTGACGCTCAATTGGAATCGAAATCAGATTGGGGGTGTTTAAAAAGCCGATGGTGTAGCCGTCGGGTGCAGCCTTTGCGAGTTCTGTAAATCCGATCGCACCGCCCGCACCCGCTTTATTGCTCACGACAACTCGCGCATCGTTACCCAGATATTTTTCAAGATAGGGCGCAATCAGTCGAGCGATTAAATCGGTGCCGCCGCCAGGCCCATAGGCAACGAGCATCGTGATGGGTTTCTCGGGATAGCCCGCAGCACTCGCCCCCGCAGTCAGGCCTAACAACAGCACACCAGAGATTAATGCTCGCTGAACAAAGTTCTTCAAAAAATTTTTCATCGTAAAGTCCCCATGTTAAGTAAAGTTACCGTGCTAACCAAACATCTTTTTATACCGTTCAAGAAACACTGGCCAGACTTCTGGGTTGGCCATGCGAGGTGCGCGCTGTCCTTTCAACATACCCTCAATTTGCTCAGCCGCCATCGAGGCCGCGTTGCGTCGCGCCTCGTGGGTGACACCCGCAATGTGATAGGTTGCCGTCACGTTTGGCAAAGACAGTAAAGGGTTATCTTGTGCGGGTGGTTCAACCGACCATACATCCAACCCAGCGCCCGACAAATGACCGTCACGCAACGCCTCGTATAACGCCTTTTCGTCATGAATCCCACCACGCGCTGTTGACATAAACACAGCACCTTTTTTCATGGCACGATATTGCTCGGCGCCAAAATAGTTCAGTGTCTCTGGCGAACGTGGGCAATGCACGGTAATCACATCTGCTTGCGTCAACAACTCATTAAACGTCACAGACTTTGCGCCACGCGCTTGAATTTCATCGACAGATAAAAATGGATCATGGCCAATAATAGTCATGCCAAACGCTTTTGCCAGTTGCGCCACACGGCGGCCAATATTACCCATTCCAACGATACCAAGCGTCAAGCCACGAATTTCGTTGCCCATCAAGTCTTCACGGGTGGTGTAAGCGTTGGCGCGCATGATGCGATCACAAGCTGTGATGCGATGCTTCACCGACAACAACAAACCCATCGCGTGTTCGGCAACCGAGTCGGCATTGCAACTCGATTGATTCACCACCAACACGCCGTGGCGATTACAGGCCGCTAGATCAACCGGATCGTAGCCGGCGCCCGAAGCCGACGCACATAATAAGTTCGGGCTCTTTTTAAGCAAGTCGTCATTCACCCACCACTGAGGTGGCACCTCGTCGCGCGCTGCACAGATGTGATACACGTGAGTATTTTTAAATACCTCTAACGTTTTCTTTTCGTCATCCGAATAGCGACAGACGGTCAGATCAATATCAGCGACTCCTTTCAGATGCTGATCGAACACAGGGTTTATCCAAAAATCAAACCGTAAGACTTGCTTTTTCATGTTGTCTCTCAAAATTATGCTTAATTTTTTTGATTGAATTATTTCAAAACACCCTTGGCACGCAGTGCTTGGTCTACCCACGAGCGATCGAGTGTGCCTTTCGCAATTTGCGCAAGAATATTTTTTTCTTTTTTCTCAACCGCTTCAACCAGCTTAGCCAACGCATCCGCACCTGCAGGGCGAATCGCAAACAGGCCGTCATCGTCGCCCACAATGATATCGCCAGGGTGCACAACCATGCCGTCGATCGACACTGTCACGTTGATTTCACCTGGACCCTCTTTATAGGGGCCGCGATGAGAGATTGAACGTGCGAACACCGGAAATTTATTTTTGCTAATACTATCGACATCGCGGATCGGACCGTCAATCACCATGCCTGCGATCTTGCGACTCGCTGCGAGGGTAGACATAATTTCACCGATGATGGCGTTGCGCTGCGGGCCACCCGCATCCACCACAATCACGTCGCCAGGGGCCGCCATATCAATCGCTTTGTGCACCATCAGGTTGTCACCAGGCGCGGTTTTGACTGTAAATGCGCGACCTAATATTTTGCCACCCTTATGGAAGGGGCGTAAATCAACGGTCCCATTCGTGCGGCTCATCACATCGCTGATGTTGGCAACAGCAAGCTTGGCAAAACGCTTGAGCGTTGCATCGCTGACCGTATGTTTGTGGGTATGAATCGCGAATCCGAGTTGTGACATGTCTACTCCGGTTTGGTGTGTTGATAGTTGAAATTTTGAAAGCTTAAAAGTCTGGCATTCTAAAAGTCTTAAGGAAGAACACTCTATTTGTTTGAGGTGTTGAACTATTTCGCCGCACGCCCCACATACAGCAACGACTCGGGCGTCAGATCACTCAGTTGATTGATGCCCATCATTGCCATATTACGCATCACCTCTTGCTGCAGCAATGAAATTCCATGGGCAACCCCCTCTGGCCCACCGACTGCTGCCGCATAATTAAAGGGGCGTCCTAAAAACACACTGCGAGCACCCAAGGCCAAGGCCTTCATCATGTCGCTGCCGCGACGCACGCCGCTATCAAGCATGACCGGGCCATCTTTGAATTGCTCAACAATCTGTGGCAAAACCCGCAGCGGTGCGACTGCCCCATCCAATTGCCGACCGCCATGATTCGAAACAATCACGCCGTCCATTCCGTACTGCCTGGCAAGTGCTGCATCGCCAGGGTGCAAAATCCCCTTAATCACTAGCGGACCTTTCCAGCGTTTACGAATCTCGCGCACATGATCCCAGCTTAATTGACCACGCGCTGAAAAATCTCGGGCCACATTTGCTGAAATCACCGGTGCGCCGCGAGTCGCAAACGAATTCTCAAAGTGCGGCATCCCGTGATGCCACAACGTTTTAAGCAGCGTACCAAACAGCCAGCGCGGGTGCGTCACGCCCTGCCAAGCCAAGCGCAAGGTGGGTTGCAACGGCGTTGAGAAACCGGTGCGGACATTGTTCTCGCGATTAGATGAGGCTGGTGTGTCAACCGTTATCACGAGAGTTTTAAAACCGGCCGCATCCACCCGGTCGATCAAGGGGGTAATGTCTTCGGTCTTGCCATGCAAATACGCCTGAAACCATGTATCGGGTGCGCGCTCAATGAGCTCTTCCATTTTGATCAATGACGAACCACTCATGATCATCGGGATATTGGCTTGCTTAGCCGCTTCGGCCAAAACGATGTCTCCGCGGTACGCCGACATCGCGGTGATCCCCATTGGTGCCATGCCAAAAGGAGCGCTATAGGTCTTACCAAAAATTTCAACCTGCTGAGTGCGGCTTGAAACATCGACCAGCGTGCGCGAAATAAATTCGTACTCTGCGAACACATCCCGATTGGCACGCAACGACTGACCATCTTCGCAGGCGCCCGACACATATCCAAAAATCGGTCGCGGCAAGCGTTTTTCTGCCTCGCGTTCAAAGTCGGCCATCGATAAAATTTTTGCTAATGCTTCACGTTGAGTCATGTCGTTATCGTTATTCGTGATTTATTGTTAAAGCGTGGCCCCAGCATGCGCGTGCAGGATAGTATTCACTGCTTGTGCCGCAGCCGCAAATCCCATCGCTGCTGTGACAGTAACCGTTGAACCATACCCAGCGCAAGACAGCCCTTGCAAAGGCTGCCCCTCTGTCGGTTGCTGCCACACTTCAGGCAACCGAGTGGGTTGGTCCACCCACAGCACGCGTACCCCCATTTTAGGCACGCGCTTGAGCGCTTTGCCCGCGGCATTTGACGCACGCGCAAAACGATGGTCCCGTCTTAAGATATTGCGCACTCGGGCCAATAAGGCGTCATGCGTGGCTTGGGCCAAGTCGCCTACCTGCAAAGCTAATGAATTGGTTTTCCCGCCCGCCCCACCGCACACGATTAAGGCTTGCTGACGTGCCCGCGACTGCAGCACCATCGCGATCTTGGCTGGAACTTGATCGGTGCAGTCAAGCACAACACTCAGCCCAGCAGGCAGCAGCTGATGGACATTGTCAGGTGTTAAAAAATCATCCACCAACGTCAAGCGACAGTCGGGATGAATGCTTTGAATTCTTTGGGCCATCGCCGCAATCTTTGACTGACCCAAGGTCTCAGTCAGTGCGTGCACCTGCCGGTTAATGTTAGATTCGGCCACATGGTCAAGATCGATCAGCGTGAGCGCCCCCACACCGCTGCGGGCCAGCGCTTCTGCAGCCCAAGACCCCACGCCGCCAATGCCCACCACGGCCACATGAGCGTGCTGCAGCGCAACGCCAGTGTGTGCGCCGTACAGTCGCTCAAGCCCGCCGAAGCGGCGCTCGGCATCAGAAGTGTGGCTCAATTGCTCTGTTAAGAGGTCTTTTTGCATGATCTACCCAAAAAACCGCACGGCACGCTCGACAAGAGCGCATGAGAGGAACACAATTTACCCCTAATACTGTGAGCATGTCGCCCCCCCAACCTTCGCCCCAGCCTCTACCGTCTGCTTTTGCCAGCGCGGGGGTGCTGTGTCTGTTGATCATGCTGGTGCACATTGCGATTTCGGGCGGAAGAGTCGCCGTCACCCTGACCGCACTCGAACTCGGACGCTCGACTCTCGAAGTTGGCGTTCTGATCGCGGTGTTTGCGCTTTTACCGATGCTCTGTTCAGTCCAAGCCGGTCGTTTAATTGATTCGATCGGACCCTACAAGCCGATGCGGGCGAGCGCGATCATGGTCATCGCCGGGGCCTTATTGCCTTTCGCTTGGCAAAGCCTACCGTCTCTCATGATTGCGGCATTGTTGATTGGTTCAGGTCACATGACCTTTCAAATCGCGGTGCAGCGCCAGATGGGTCAAAGCAGCGGCGAAGAACGTTTACGTAATTTTTCGTGGCTCTCCTTGTCAATGGCCACCTCGGGGCTAATCGGCCCACTTGTCGCCGGCATCTCGATTGACCATCTCGGGCACCGAAGCGTCTTTGCCTTGTTAGCCATCTCGCCGATCCTGTGTTTTGTGGGTGTCCTGCGCATGAAGCGCTATTTAGTCACCTCTCATATAAAAGCGCCCCCCAGCGAAGTCAAGCGCAGCGTCACCGACCTGTTTGCCAGCAAAGCACTACGCAGAGTGTTTATCGCGAACATGCTGCTTTCAAGTGCCTGGGATACGCACGGCTTTGTGGTTCCAATTTTTGGTGTCAGTGCGGGTTTGTCCGCCACCACCATTGGGCTCATTTTGGCGGTTTTTGCCTGCGCCACTATCGTCATCCGCATCGTGCTGCCCTGGATTCAACGCCATGTTCGTCCTTGGCAACTGATTCATGCCGCCTTGCTCGCCTCGGGAATTAACTTTTTGTTGTACCCGCTCTTCTCGCAAGTTTGGATTTTAATGTCAATGTCTTTTGTACTTGGCCTGGCGCTAGGCTCGACGCAACCCGGGATTTTGGCGCTGTTGCAGCACCATGCTCCGTCGGGTCGTGCAGGAGAGGCCTTTGGTTTGCGCATGGCCTTGATTAACGGCTGTCAAGTCACGTTACCACTGGCCTTTGGTGCCTTGGGTACCGTCATGGGGGGCGTCATGCCGTTGTTTTGGATCACCGCCGCAGCGCTTGCGCAGGCCGCTGGTTCACCCGCGATGCCAAAGACGAAAACCGCAGCACCACTGATACGCCCCCGTCCACAACACCACCACCTCAATAGCGCACATGTCTTTAACCAATCCAGCCCCGCCACCCGCAAATACCTTTCTGCGCTGGACTGAACAAGAGCGACTGGCCTCACTTGAGACTGCGCTCAAAGATTGGCACCCGGGGCAAGATCTCTGGATTTTTGGCTATGGTTCGCTGATTTGGCGACCCGAATTTGAATTCGTTGAGCAGCGTCCAGCTTCGCTAGAGGGCTATCACCGCTCGTTATGCCTTTGGTCGCGTATTAATCGGGGCACCCCTGAAACCCCCGGTCTGGTATTTGGCCTGGAGCAAACCGGTGTCTGCCAGGGGATGGTATTCAAAATTGCCGGGCAAAACGTCGAGCAGACCTTTGATGCCGTCTGGAAACGCGAAATGGGAACCGGCGCTTACTTACCAAGCTGGCTCACGTGCGCAACGCCTCTGGGCGATGTCAACGCAATGGCCTTTGTGATAGATAGAGATGGTCCTGCCTATGTCAAACAACCCCCTGAGGATGACTTAGTTGAGATTATCTGTCGAGCGCATGGCACGTATGGCTCGTGCTTCGATTATGTGACACAAACTGCAGTGTCGCTCAAAGCCGCTGGAATTGGCGATGAGCACCTGGCTACCTTGACCGAACGTCTGAGACACCGGCGCAAACACCCAAACCAAATTCAGCAGTAGCAATAACTATCCAGCGACCTCAACAGCGGTCGCGCTAGCAGAAACGGCCAATGATCGCCAACAATCCCTTCGGCAAGACGATGGTTCCCCACGGTACACTTGTATTAGGCGTGTGCGCTGTGCACCTGCCTGAATCGTCTTTTAGCATTTAGTTGCCTTTTTTGGATTTATTATGTCGATCGCGCATCTGCGTCAAAGCTATGAAAAAGGTACCCTTGTCGAACAAGATGCCAAGGCCTCGCCCTTCGAACAGTTTGGTCTTTGGTTTGAGCACGCGCTAGAACAAAATGTCGCCGAGCCCACCGCCATGACGCTTGCCACCGCCGACGCGCAAGGTCGCCCTTCAGCACGGGTCGTCTTGCTGAAGGGCTTTGACGAGGCTGGCTTTGTGTTTTATACCAACTACCACTCACGCAAAGGCAAAGAGCTTGCCACACAACCCTGGGCAAGTCTGAACTTTTTTTGGCAGCTACTTGAGCGGCAAGTGCGTATCGACGGTTTAGTGACCAAGGTGTCGGCGCAAGAGTCTGACGACTATTTTCATAGCCGCCCGCTTGGTTCGCGTTTAGGCGCCTGGGTGTCGGCCCAAAGCCAGCCAACCACTCTGGCCGAGCTTGAGGCGAACACCGCCGCCGTACAACAACAGTATGGCGAACAACCTCCGCGCCCCCCTCACTGGGGAGGCTATCGTTTAAACCCCGACTGTTTCGAATTTTGGCAAGGGCGTCCGTCTCGCTTGCACGATCGACTCACCTATCAACGCTCTGGCACTGGCTGGACACTTGGACGTATCTCGCCCTGACATGACAGCATCTGCACCTAGTTTTGATTCCGCTTTTTTTCGCGCGACACTCGGTCGCTTTCCAACCGGTGTCGCGGTCATTACCGCAAGGCTTGCCGGGCAGGAGCCCGTGGGCCTCACCGTTAGTTCTTTTAACTCGGTGTCTCTTGACCCGCCGCTCGTGCTGTTTAGCCTCTCACGTGGCTCGTCCTCGCTGGCGACTCTGCTGAACTGCGAACGCTATGTCATCCATGTCATGAGCCACGAACAGCTTGGCGTTTCTCACCGCTTTACCAAAGGCACCGCGGCTGAGCGGTTTTCTGACGTGCCACTGGTGCAGGCTCCTGGCGGCTCACCGAGGCTAGATCTACCCTGCGCGGCCTGGTTTGAATGTTTTAACCGCAGTCGTTACGACGAAGGCGATCACGTCATTTTTATCGGCGAAGTCGAGCACTGCGAACGCACCGAAAGCCTGCCTTTGGTCTATCACGCAGGCGGGTACGACCTCACTCCTAATCTTCAAAAATAAATCGAAGTCATGAGCACAGATATTGATTGCATTGTGATCGGAGCAGGCGTAGTCGGTTTAGCCATCGCCCGAGCCTTAGCCCAAAGCGGGCGCGAAGTCATGGTGGTCGAAGCGGCCGAAGGGATCGGCACCGGCACCAGCGCCCGTAACTCAGAAGTCATTCACGCCGGTATTTATTACCCCGCTGGCAGCCTCAAAGCCCGCCTGTGCGTTGAAGGTCGCCATCTGTTGTACGCCTACTGCGCCGAACACGGCGTCAAGCACAAGCGCTTGGGCAAACTCATCGTGGCAACCAGCGACGAAGAAATCCCAACGCTCACTGAAATTGCAAAAAAAGCCCATATCAACGGTGTGTCTGACCTGGAACTGTTATCAGCTGCCCAGGCGCAGGCGCTTGAACCTGCCTTGTTTTGTACTGCAGCGTTACTCTCACCCTCGACCGGAATCATCGACAGCCACGGCTTGATGCTGGCTTACCAAGGCGATGCCGAAAACGCTGGCGCGCAATGTGTATTTCATACGCCGCTTTTATCGGGGAACGTGCGCGGCGATGGTGGCTTTGCTTTGCAGTTTGGTGGTGCTGACGCGATGGAGTTATCTTGCAACGTGCTGATTAACGCCTCGGGCTTGCACGCGCCAACACTGGCGCGCCGCATCAAAGGGATCCCTGAGTCTTCCATCCCTACAGAATATCTGTGCAAGGGCAGCTACTTTAGCCTGCAAGGCCGCGCACCCTTCACCCGCCTGATCTATCCGACGCCACATCATGCAGGTTTGGGCGTGCACCTCACGCTTGATCTGGGTGGACAAGCCAAATTTGGACCTGACGTTCAATGGATCGAGCAAGTCGATTACGCGGTCGATCCTGACCGCTGCCTGGGGTTTTATGAGGCTGTGCGCACCTACTGGCCGGGCATGCAAGACGGCACCTTGTCGCCGAGCTACTCTGGTATTCGGCCTAAGATTTCTGGGCCGCATGAAGCCGCGGCCGATTTCATGATTGCGGGGCCCTCCACCCACGGGATTCCAGGCTTAGTGAATTTATTCGGCATTGAATCGCCGGGCTTAACCTCGAGCCTGGCCATCGCAAAAGAGACCCTGGCATACCTGTCCAAAACTGCATCCTAAACTGAGATGGCGCACCCCGTACCCGACACGCTATGATGTCGGATTCGTTCACCCCTCTCCCCTCCAGAGCAAAAACATGAGCCAAGCCCCTTCTCCCAGCGCCCCACGTACCGGCGGTCAACTTCTCGTTGGTCAACTTGTTAGCCACGGCGTCAAACACGTGTTTTGCGTGCCCGGCGAGAGCTTTCTGGCGGTGCTGGATGCGCTGGTCGATGTCAATATTGATGTGACCGTGTGTCGGCAAGAGGGCGGTGCAGCCATGATGGCCGCTGCCCAGGGTCAGCTGAATGGCGAGCCCGGTATTTGCATGGTGACCCGCGGCCCCGGTGCTTCAAACGCGCTAGCGGGCATTCACATCGCCAAGCAGGATTCGACCCCACTGATTGTTTTTGTTGGTCAAATCGAACGCGGCATGCGCGAGCGTGAGGCGTTTCAAGAGATGGATTACCGCGCTGTCTTCGGTACTGCGGCCAAGTGGGCGACCGAGATTGATGACGCAGCGCGTATCCCTGAGATCTTGTCGCGCGCCTTCCATGTCGCCACCTCAGGGCGTCCGGGCCCAGTTGTGATTGCTTTGCCTGAAGACATGTTGGTCGAGCTCGCAACCAAGCCGGATGCCCCGCGCTACGAAGCGGTGGATTCTGCCCCTACAAAAGGACAAATGGCAGAGCTGGCCGCACGCCTGGCCAAGGCTAAAGCACCGGTTGCGATTTTGGGTGGGACTCGCTGGAATGCTCAAGCCGTCAATGAGTTTGCCACCTTTGCAGAGCGCTGCAAACTACCGGTTGCGGTATCGTTCAGGCGCCAGATGCTGTTCCCGGCCACACACCCCTGTTTTATCGGCGACGTGGGTATTGGCTTGAATCCCGCTTTGCTCAAACGTGTTGCCGAGGCAGACTTGGTCTTGTTAGTCGGCGGGCGCATGTCAGAGATGCCAAGCCAAGCTTACACCCTGTTTGATATCCCTGTGCCCAAACAATCTCTGGTACACGTTCACCCAGACAGCGGCGAACTCGGCCGAGTCTATCGTGCGTCGCTAGCAATTAACGCTTCGCCGATTGCGTTCTCTTCAGAATTAGCTTCAGTTGCGACCCCAGCCTCTCAGCCTTGGGCGGCAGATACGCCCGCCATGCATCAAAGCTATCTGGCCTGGAGCGACCCCGCACCGATTCAAACGCCCGGCACCCTGCAAATGGGCGGCGTCATGCAGTATCTTGAGGCCAACTTACCCGCCGATGCCATTATGGCAAACGGCGCAGGCAACTTTGCTACCTGGCTTCATCGCTTTCACCGCTTCACCCAGTTTGCAACCCAAGTCGCACCAACCTCGGGCTCGATGGGGTATGGCTTACCCGCCGCCGTCGGCGCCAAGCGTCTGTGGCCTGAAAGAACCGTGGTCTGCTTTGCTGGTGACGGCTGCTTCATGATGCACGGACAAGAATTCGCTACGGCCGTGCAATACAACTTACCGATTATTATCTTGATCATCGATAACGGCATGTACGGCACCATCCGTATGCATCAAGAAAAGAACTACCCTGGCCGCGTGTCAGCGACCAAACTGCAAAATCCCGATTTCGCAGCCTACGCCCGCGCCTTTGGTGGCCATGGCGAACGCGTCGAAACGACCGAGCAATTCGGCCCCGCCTACGAGCGCGCGGTGGCGAGCAAGCAACCCGCAATCATTCATTGCCTGATTGACCCAGAGACAATTACCCCAACCACCACGATTTCAAAACTACGGGCCGCCGCACTCAAGAAATAATTTCAACGCTTCACCGAGCAAAGATGGCGCCTGGCACGCGTTTGAAAAGCTTCGCTCGAACGAAAAAATCCTTGTAAACGAGTCGGAGGATCACCTCGCGTTTGCATATGGGTATTCAGGACAACTTCGACCGAGCCTTGGTATCGTTTAATCATTGCATTGCAACAGGAGCACGACATGGCCGCTGAAGCCTCATTTAACTGGGAAGACCCCCTTTTGCTGGACAGCCAGCTCACTGACGAAGAGCGCATGGTGCGCGACGCCGCGCGCGCGTATTGCCAAGACAAGCTTGCACCTCGCGTCGTCAACGCGTTTCGCAACGAAAAAACCGACGTCGAGATTTTTCCTGAGATGGGTGAGCTTGGCCTGTTGGGCGCAACGATCCCCACACAATACGGTGGCTCTGGCCTGAACTATGTCAGCTACGGCTTGATTGCGCGCGAGGTCGAACGTGTTGATTCAGGCTATCGCTCGATGATGTCCGTGCAGTCCTCGCTCGTCATGCTGCCGATCAATGAATTTGGTACCGAGGAGCAAAAGCAAAAATATTTGCCCAAACTTGCCCGCGGTGAGTGGATTGGATGTTTTGGCCTGACAGAGCCCGACCATGGCTCTGATCCAGCTGGCATGGAAACCCGCGCCGTGAAAACTGCCAATGGCTATACGGTGACCGGCAACAAAATGTGGATTTCGAACTCGCCGATCGCCGACGTATTCGTCGTGTGGGGCAAGTGTGTGGGCGGTGACTACGACGGTCGTATTCGTGGCTTTATCCTTGAGAAGGGTATGAAGGGTCTGTCTGCACCTGCTATCCACGGTAAAGTCGGTTTACGCGCTTCAATCACAGGCCAAATCGTCATGGAAGGTGTCGAGATTGGCGACGAACAAATGTTGCCTGGCGTGTCGGGTCTGAAGGGCCCCTTTACCTGCTTAAACTCAGCCCGTTTCGGGATTGCCTGGGGTGCACTCGGTGCGGCAGAGTTCTGCTGGCACATGGCGCGTCAGTACACGCTTGACCGCAAACAGTTTGGTCGCCCCTTGGCTGCCAACCAACTGATCCAGAAAAAACTGGCTGACATGCAAACTGAGATCACGCTCGCGTTGCAAGGTTGCCTGCGCTTGGGTCGCATGAAAGACGAAGGCACAGCCGCAGTTGAAATCACCTCAATCATGAAACGCAACTCGTGCGGCAAGTCGCTTGACATCGCCCGCATGGCGCGCGATATGTTGGGTGGCAACGGTATCTCGGATGAGTACGGTGTGGCCCGTCACTTAGTCAATCTTGAAGTCGTGAACACCTACGAAGGCACCCACGATGTCCACGCCCTGATTTTGGGCCGCGCGCAGACAGGGATTCAAGCGTTCTTCTAAGCGAGTTTTACTGTGCATTAAAAAGCAGCGTGCGCACTTAAATGCGGACGCTGCTTTTTTATTCAGTAAAATTGAAGGCGGGTTCCATCAGCGCGATCTCTGCTGAGCTCAGTTTCAAACTGCGTGCTTGTGCTTTCCAAGTCTGCACAACGGCCTTTATCTCAAGGATTATTTTTTGAGCTTGTGACTCGTTTAAATCGTAGTACGAAGCGGTACTCGCAACAATCTCCAAATCAGGCCGATTGGTCACCGCATCCAAATTAAGCACATGCTCAGCCTTTGCTAAATTCGGATTGACGTCAAAGGCCGGCGACAGTCGCCAGTTTTTCCCGTCAAACAGAAAGCCGTGATTACGTAAATGGTCATCGCGATTAGATACGCAGACGTTAAACACGACGCGGCGAAATAACTGTTCAAGATCATGCTTGAGGGTTGCTGGATTGCCTTGCGTTAACAACAATCTTGCGAGGTCTACATAACTGCTACCCTCGCTCTCTCGTCGCCCTAAAAGCGTCATGGCCGAGGCATAAAAAACTCGCCGACCCTGCGATCGATCAAAACGCTTGACGCAAAATGTATGAAAGTATTTGCCGAATTTAAAGACTTTGGCATCAGGCACATCAAGCTTGGCTTGTACGGCAAGTGCATGCACAACGCCCTCCCATCCGCCGATATCCATGTCATCTTCTCGCGATGGAAACTTCGCAATCCACAACGAGCTATCGGTCTGAGTAAAATTTGCCTTCGGTCGAGCCCCGCCCAGCGATGCGCCTGGTGCCACAAGAACGCTGAGCCAGCGACGCAAAGCACTGAGGTTATCGATGCGTTTGTGACTCAGTTCTTTAGCAACGATTTCGAGTTCAGCTAACTGTGCGAGGGGTGGTGCAGAAAGGCGATGTTGACTGACAAATTGGTCGCGCGAGGCTGAGCGCAAGCGCAAGGCCCCTTGGCGCGTGAGGTCTTGCACACCCGCCATGAAGTCCCACTCGTATAAGTTTCGAGGCTTACGCTTTTCATCTTGCGCCTCTAACATTTCTCTGCGTTTCATTAGCGTTTGCCCCCAACGATCGGGCGAACCATCTAACAAACATCCGAAGTTGCCAGCATCTTTATTGGGAAAATAAACCCCCTGGCTCAAAGGCAAGTCTGGGTCAATGGCAAAGCGGCCAGGATCAGTCAGCCAATCTTGCGAGTACTGAAAACGCAACTGCCCATGATCGTTCGATATAAACCCGACCGGCATTGGCTTTGCGCAAAACTGTGCGTCAAGCCAGACTTCGAGTGGCTCATCTTGCATGGAGAGTTCTTCCGCGAGGCAAGTCAAGATCTTGCAAACTGCGTCCGAGACGATCTTCTTTGGCGATCAGACTCAGATCATCTTCTAGTTGCAAGGTCGCTAACACCCGTAAGTAGGTGACCATCAGCACAGAGGGGTCGCCTCGCTCGACGCGATAAAGTGTCATGCGTGAAATGGATGATCGTGCAGCGACAGTCTCTGATGAAAACTTACGGCGCATTCGCGCAAGACGTAGTCGCTCACCAAGCTCAGTCAGAAGCTTTTCTTCGTTTGGATAAACAGGTTGTTTTTTACTGGGCATATCACATATTATACAAAAAATCATTATTTGTCTAATTTGTGATACGTATTTTAAATATCTGACGGCATCGTTGGATACAAGACTGCTAGTTGGATCCCATCGAGATCTTTGGACTCTACCGTGATCGTTGGACAATTTAGCAGTCGCTTGAAATGCGCAACGATCAACTGAAACCAGCAGCCGCTCGCCCGAGCCGGTCTTGCACCCCTGCCCACTCGAGCCCTGTGGGTGGCTGTTGCCAGAGCAACTGGCTGTAACCCTGCTGGTCTAGCGCACGAAGGGTGGCATACAGCACGCGGCTATAGGCTGCAGGGTCGTTGGGTAGCGTGATCCAATCAAGTTGCTCATTCGGCTCTAGCGCCTTGCCTTGAGGCGTATGGGTTACAACTGCAACACGCTGACCTGGTTCGAGTTTGGCTTTTTGTGCAGCCACCACATTCGGCAACTCAGCCAAACTAAGCAAGCGTAATGGCGTATGCGGAGCGTAATGCGACTTTAAGGCACCCGAAACGCGCGGCGCCTGAGCGTCGGGCGCGGCGACCTCTTGGTTTAAGACTTCGGCAAGCTGGGCGGCAGTAATGTGCCCCGGGCGCAACAGCACCGGCCCCACCCCTTGCTCAAGGCGCGATAAATCAACGATTGTGGATTCGATCCCGACGTCACTGGCGCCCCCCTCAAGCACAGGCATGCCTTGCGCGACCAGTTCAGCAAACTCACTGCGCACATGCTCGGCGGTGGTGGGTGACACTTGACCAAACTTGTTGGCCGATGGGGCCGCCACGCCGCCTTGTCCTGACGCACGCGTCGCAGCGAACCCACGTAACAAAGCCTGCGCCACCGGATGCGAAGGGCAGCGCAAACCGATGCTATCTTGCCCACCGCTGACAACTGAAGATATGTGCGCAGCGCGCTTCAAAATCAGTGTGAGCGGACCTGGCCAAAACGCATCAATTAACAGCTGCGCCTCAGGCGGTACGCTGGCCGCCCAATACAACAAATCAGCCTCTGGCGTCACATGCACAATCACTGGATGATTAGAGGGCCTGCCTTTTGCCTGATAAATACGCTCAACCGCTAACGCACTTTCGGCATCGGCCCCCAGACCGTAAACTGTTTCTGTCGGAAAGGCGACCAAGCCTTGTTGCGCCAAGACTTCGATCGCGAGAGCAATCTCGGCTGCACTGGCGCTTATGCCCGTGCATACCCTTGCATTGGCATTTGCTCTTGCGCTAGTGTCTGTGCTCGCACTTGCACTTGCACTTGTGCCTGTGCTTGCATTTGCGCTTACCTTCGCACTCACAACAGGTTGGCCTCGCTCTGACACGTCAGGCAGCGACGGGTAAGCGCAGCACGTTAACGATCTGATTGGCGGCGGCAATCGCCTCAGGCAGCGTATTGCCCACGCAATTCACGTGACCCATCTTGCGACCTCGGCGGGCTTCGCGCTTGCCATACAAATGCAACGAAGCACCCGGTACCGCCAGCACACCCGACCAGTCTGGCTCAGTTTGCGCATCGGTATCGTCGGTGTACCAAACGTCGCCCAAGATATTGAGCATCACCACCGGCGCTAATAGCTGCGTGCTGCCTAACGGCAACCGTGCCATCACGCGCGCCTGCTGTTCAAACTGACTCGTGGCGCAAGCGTTCATGGTGTAGTGACCGCTGTTGTGTGGGCGCGGCGCTATTTCATTGACCAGCAACTGACCATCGCGCAAGATAAAAAATTCAACACACAACACGCCCTGATACTGCAAACCATTCGCAATCGCGAGTGCCGCCTCGGTTGCCAACTGCGCCGAAGCCGCAGGTTGGCTATCAACCGTCGAAACCGCCAAAATGCCCTGATCGTGTACGTTTGAAGCCACCGGAAACACTTTGCACTGGCCGTCGAGCCCACGCGCCATCACCACCGATAGTTCTTCTTGTAGATCCAGTAGGGCCTCAAGCACACAGGGCACGGCACCAAACTCTTCAAAGGCTGCGACGGCCTCAGCGCACGTGCGTACGCGTGCCTGACCTTTGCCGTCATAGCCTAAGCGGGCCACTTTTAAGATACCGGGAAACAAATGCGCACCGGCTGCGTGCAAGTCAGCTGCGCAACGGATTGGCGCATAAGGTGCAACCGCCACCCCTTGGCTCGCAATGTAAGCTTTTTCAGTGATACGATCTTGCACGATTTCGACCGCCTGAGCACCCGGGGTCACTCGGCAATGTTTAGCCAATATTTTTAAACTAGTCGCTGGAACATTTTCAAATTCAGTGGTGACCGCCCGACACTGGCGTGTGAGGCGCAGCAAACCTTCTTCATCATCGTACTCAGCCTGAATGTGCATATCGGCGACTGAAGCTGCTGGGCCCTCAGACGCAGGATCAAGTAATGCGACGCGGTACCCCAAGGACTGCGCCGCCTGACAAAACATGCGTCCTAGCTGACCACCACCCATCAACCCCAGCCACTCACCCGGTACGATCACAGAGGCACCTTCATGGCACGCGCCGCTTCAGTTTGCCGAACACGAAACGCAAGGAGTTGCTCGCGCAATGCACGATCGGTTGTGGCCAAGTTTGCAATCACATGCAAGGCTGCGTTAGCCGCCCCCGCTTCGCCAATCGCAAAGGTTGCGACCGGGATGCCCTTGGGCATTTGCACAATGGATAGCAACGAATCCTCGCCGCGCAGATATTTTGAAGGCACTGGTACGCCAAAGACGGGGATCTCGGTGAGCGCTGCCATCATGCCCGGCAAATGCGCGGCACCACCCGCCCCCGCAATAATCGCTCGCAAGCCTCGACCGGCCGCAGTAGCGCCATAGTCGGCCATCTCTTGCGGCATACGATGGGCCGACACCACACGCGTTTCGCAGGCGATACCGAAATCGTTGAGCATATTGACAGCGTGTTGCATGACTCCCCAATCGCTTGAGGAGCCCATGACAACGCCAACGATTGGCGAAGCGCTGACTTTATTTGTGGTGGTCATAGTAGAGGTCATTTACAAGCCTCAAAAAAGGGTTCAAGTAGCAATAAACAAGCTCGTGTTGATTGTGGCGCAGCAAAGAACTAAGCCACCAACCGGTCGAGCGCTTCACGATATTTAGCTGCGGTTTTAGCGATGA
The DNA here is from genome assembly GCA_013205565.1 of Alcaligenaceae bacterium. Classification (GTDB taxonomy): domain Bacteria; phylum Pseudomonadota; class Gammaproteobacteria; order Burkholderiales; family Burkholderiaceae_B; genus Zwartia. Next base: position 20,145 of record JABMMM010000183.1, read on the forward strand.
CGTCCGCTGGTAATCTTGGTGCGGGCGGGGTCTTGCCCCACGCTTGCGTTTCAAGATAATCTCGCACAAACTGCTTGTCAAAAGACGGAGGGCTGATGCCCTCACGATAACCATCGGCGGGCCAAAAGCGTGACGAATCTGGTGTGAGCACCTCATCCATCAAATGCAAGGTTCCGTTTGCATCCAGCCCAAACTCGAACTTGGTGTCAGCAATCATGATGCCTTTGGTGGCGGCAAACGTGGCAGCCTCAACATACAAACGCAAGGTGACCTCGCGAATGCGTTCAGCCATTTCAAGACCGATTTCTTTAATCACGTAATCGAAATCAACGTTTTCGTCATGCAAGCCAAACTCGGCTTTGGCTGCTGGTGTAAAAATCGGTGTGGGCAACTTACCGGCTTGCTTGAGCCCGGTCGGTAGCGCGATGCCGCAAACGGCTCCGCTCGCCTGGTAATCTTTCCAGCCCGAGCCAATCAAATAACCACGCGCCACAGCCTCAACCAAAATTGGCTTTAAGCGTTTCACCACAACAGCGCGGCCACCCACCTGCTCGCGCTCAGCAGCGGTCACCACATCTTCAGGGTTGATGCCCGTTGAGTGATTGGGCAACACGTGGGCCAGTTTGGCTAACCAAAAGTCGGTAAGCTCTTTGAGCACCTGACCTTTACCTGGAATTGGATCATCAAGAATGACGTCAAACGCTGAGATACGATCCGTGGCAACAATCAGTAACTTGTCATCGCCCACCGCATACATATCGCGCACTTTACCTCGCGCCAGCAAGGGTAGAGACTGGATCGAAGACTGAAGAATCGTGAGGGCCACAGCGAAGCCTGTAAAAGTGAAAGCGAGCCTCGCGCCCGCTTAAATCTTGAAGATTCGATGATTTTAACAACAAGTGCGGGGCTCTTACCCTCGCCGCACAATCAGGCAACGACGGGGGACTTCGCTTGCAGCGCTGACCACCCTGACTCTGTCAACGAAGCCCCGGACCGCTTTTTTGTTACTGAACAACCTGCGACAACTTACCTGCCGTGTACTGCACGGCGATATCTTTAAGCGGCGTCACTTTAATTTTGCTGGCGTTGCCTGCAGTCCCAAACTGCTGATAACGCTGAATACAAATTGCTTTAGCCGCCTCGCGGGCTGGCTTAAGGTATTCGCGTGGATCAAATTTGCCAGGGTTTTCGGCAAAGAAACGGCGAATCGCGCCCGTCATCGCCAAGCGAATATCGGTGTCGATGTTGATC
>JABMMM010000184.1 GCA_013205565.1 Alcaligenaceae bacterium
CCCTTTAAGACGATGCTTGGTTTGCAGTACGACGCAGGCGAGTGGGGCGGTCAAGCCACGGTGCTCTATAGCGCGGCTAAAGATCCCAGTCGTATTGCGCCAGGCAGAACCTCACAGTTCGCCTCACCCGATTACACCGTGCTTGATTTTGGCGTGTACTGGAAACCCTCACCCAATCTGACCATCAATGCCAACGTGAATAACGTCTTAGACACCAAGTACTGGCGTTGGTCAGATGTCAGCGGCCTGACTGAAAACAGCCGTATTGCAGATGCTTATACCGCCGCAGGTCGCACGATTCAAGTATCCATGCGTTACGACTTCTAAAATTTCTTACCTCTCGGAGGCTCTTATGCAAGGTCCTGTACAAACTATTCCTCAGGCTTTTTTACAGTTAAAACGTCAAGGATTTATCCGTCAGCGCGACGCAGCCGAACGGCTCCATTTATCAGAGGGCGAACTGATCGCCGCGCACGTCAATCAAGATACTTTCTGGCGCGCAGCGACTCAACCCGACGCCGTTGGTGTTGAATTAAATAGTACTCAGCCCAAAAGTAATTTTGCTGAAAATTTTGCAGAAGAAGACCTGAGTGCCTTGCGTCTGCGTTCAGACTGGCATGCGCTGATGGCGTCGCTTGAACCGATCGGTGAGGTCATGGCACTCACGCGAAACTCCTCCTGCGTACACGAAAAAATTGGCGTTTATCAAAACGCCACTATGACTGAACGAGTCGGTGTTTTGGCGTCAGAAAATATTGATTTACGCGCTTTTTATTCCAAGTGGACGCATGGGTTTGCCGTATCTGAAATGAAAATTCGAGGCCAACAGCATAGTCTTCAATTTTTTGATGTCTCTGGGGTGGCCATTCACAAAATTTACTTGCGCGAACACAGTAAGGTCCAAGCCTATCAAAGCCTCGTAAAGCACTTTGCAGAGGGTTCACAACAACCCGGTCTCTACACCGAAAATCTTGCACCTAAGCCACCCGAGCAAGCCGACCACAAAATCGATGTTCAAGCGCTGCATCAAGGCTGGGACACGCTACGTGACACGCACGATTTTTTTGCGTTATTGAAGACACACGGTGTCTCGCGTGTTCAGGCCTTACGGCTGGCACAGCCTAAGTTTGTGCAGCAGGTACATTGCGCAGATGTGCTGAGGGTGTTGACAGCCGCAGCCGCCCGCGAAATCCCGATTATGGTGTTTGTAGGTAATCATGGCATGCTCCAGATTCACTCGGGGCCCATTCAAAAGGTCTGGTATGCAAGGCCATGGCTAAATGTGCTGGATGCAAGCTTTAATCTTCATCTTCGCATGGATCATATCGATACCGCCTGGATTGTGAAGAAGCCGACTGCTGACGGCTTGGTCACTTCTTTTGAGGTATTCGATGCGCAGGGTGACGCGATCACGATGCTGTTCGGTTTTCGTAAGCCAGGGCTCCAAGAGCTCCCTGCTTGGCGCGGTCTTCTTGGTGAGATTCAAGAAACACAGCAAGCTTGCGCGGCGTAATGGCATGATCTCGAACCATTCGCAATCGCCAAGTCTGTTGTCGCGCCGTCAGGCCTTGGGCTATCTTGCATGGTACACCACGCTTTCTATCGTAGCGTGTCCTTCGATCGTACGCGCCTCTCCAGGTAAGCGAGTGGTTTGCGTCGGAGGTGCTCTTACCGAAATTGTGTTTATGCTCGAAGCAGGCACGGATCTGGTGGGTGTAGACACAACCTCAATTTATCCAAAAAATGCGACAACGTTGCCAAACGTTGGCTATGCGCGGCAATTGTCGGCCGAGGGTGTGTTGTCGTTAAGGCCTTCGCATGTCCTCGCAACAGAAGAGGCCGGGCCACCAGCAGTGCTTAAGCAAATCGCCGCTGCGGGCACGCGCATTACCTTGCTGCCGGCCAAACATCAATATGTTGGCTTACGGCAACGGGTACTGGGTGTTGGTCGAGTACTCGAGCGAAGCGAGACGGCTCAGCTCATTCTCGAGCAGCTTGATTCGACTTGGGATCAAGTACAGAGGCAGATTGCCACGCAAACGAAGGCGTCAGCCGTACGACCTGTGCGCGTCATGTTTATTCTGACGCACTCGCCTGCTCAAGTGTTGGTTGCAGGGGCTTCTACCTCGGCACAGGCAATGCTGGCATACGCTGGCGCAGTCAATGCCGTACAAGGCTTCAAAGGTTATAAGCCCTTAACCCCTGAGAGCATGATTGCAGCACAGCCCGATTGCCTGTTGGTGACTGAGCAGGGCTTGCAGGCGGCAGGCGGTCTTGAGGCGATCTTAAAATTGCCAGGGCTGGCTCAGACGCCAGCAGGGCGCTCACAAACTGTTGTTGCGATGGATGCGTTGCGTTTGTTAGGTTTTGGCCCGCGTATGCCCGAGGCAGTCCTCGCGCTCCATCGAGCTTTTCAGACAATATGATCAAGTTTCGTGACCTGCTGCGCGTAAAAGCAAGCTGGTATCTAGGCGTGTCGTTGTTACTGACGCTTGCTTTGGCGGTGCAGTTAGGAGCGGTGCCTGTAAACGCGACTGATTGGCTTGTCGTGCCAACATTGTTCGAGTGGTCTGCGCCTGCAGACGCCTCTCAGGCTCTTTCTCCGGGGTCTCACGTACTGTTCAACCTTCGCTTACCCCGTCTGTTGTTGGCAGTGTTGGTTGGCGCTAGCCTCGGGTTGAGTGGCGCACTGACTCAGAGTTTATTTCGTAATCCACTTGCCGAACCCGGCTTGCTCGGTGTCAGCGCTGGCGCGGCCTGCGCGGCTGCACTCACAATCGTGTTGGTTGGCGAGGTGTCAACGACAATAATCGCTGAAGTACGCCCAATGTTGTTACCGCTCGCAGCCTTCGCTGGGGCGCTTGCAGTGTGCTTCTCGCTTGAACATATGGCGCGCTGGATTGCTCCGGGGTCGATTGCAGCATTGCTTCTGACTGGCATTGCCATGAACGCTCTGGCGGGGGCGGTCATCGGCCTGTGTACCTATCTGGCCAATGATGAGCAACTCAGAAGTTTGTCATTCTGGACGCTTGGCTCACTGGCAGGAGCGCAGTGGTTGTGGGTCGGGCCGTTTGCCGTCTTGCTTGGCACTGGCTATTGTTGCCTCAGGCCTTCGATGCAAACCTTAAATGCACTTGCCTTGGGCGAAGCTGCCGCCAGACAAATCGGCGTTGACGTGAATGGCTTACGAAAACAGATCATCGTATGGGTCGCGTTACTCGCAGGGTTGGCTGTCGCGTTTTGCGGCATGATCAGTTTTGTTGGTTTAATTGCGCCGCACTTGGTCAGGCTGTGGGTAGGCCCCGATCAACGGCAGGTCTTGCCCTTGTCAATGCTGCTTGGCGGCCTGTTATTGCTTGTGGCAGACACGCTTGCGCGCGTGGTCGCCGTGCCCGCTGAGGTCCCTGTTGGGATTTTCACCGCACTAGTGGGTGCACCTTTCTTTTTTGTACTTGTGCGCCAGGCCCGTGTTCAGACTAGCTAGGTGGTAGACAATTGAACAACAATCTACCCGCAGCATTATTGCAACTGACAGACCTTGATCTTAGCTACGGCTCAGCTTGCACAGCACCACAGGTGTGCGGCTCCTTCACTCTGAACGTTTCACCATGCGAGCGTTTAGCCATCTTGGGGCCAAGCGGTGCAGGAAAATCGACCCTCCTGCGTCTGATGGCGTTGGACTTTAGCCCAATGAAGGGCGAAGTGATATTCAAGGGCCGAGCACGGCAGGGCTGGACAGTGGCAGAGCTCAGTCAACACAGAGCTGTAATGCCACAGAATTGCTCGGTTGCTTTTGGCTTAGACGTCAAGTTAGTGATAGCGCTTGGGCGTGTTGCGCGGGCATTTGATCCCGCCCTCTTTGATATTGTCGTTGCGGCTGCCCGACTTGCTCGTGCGGATCATTTGTTGTCACGCCGCTGCGACTCGCTATCA
>JABMMM010000185.1 GCA_013205565.1 Alcaligenaceae bacterium
GGACTAAGTGATCCAAGAGATATCTTGATTCTTTTTTCGTTATACCAATGAATATACGAATCGACAATCTCAATAAATTGCTCAATGGTTGTTGCCTGCCAACTACGAGAGTAGAACAACTCGTTTTTCAGTCGACCAAAGAAACCTTCACAGGCTGAGTTATCCGGTGAGCACCCTTTGCGCGACATCGACCGAATGAGTTTGGCATCACCCATCCGAGTTAACCAGCCTGGCCATCGGTAGTGAGCCCCACGATCCGAATGGACGACAGGACGAACATCGCACTTTTCAACTGTTTCGATCGCGGCATCCAGCATCGTGTTCACGAGCTTAGCGTCTGGTCGAGTACCAATTGACCAGCTGATCACCATGCCGTCAAAGCAGTCGATCATGGGCGACAGGTAAACCTTACCCGCAGGGATATGGAATTCTGTGATGTCGGTGTGCCACTTTTCATTGGGGGTGGCAGCGTGGAAGTCACGGTTGATTATGTTTTCTGGTGCAATTATTGGGCTTTTGTTTGTCCCCTACTGGTTCGAGTGCAAGCGCTGGGTCGCGATTTCAGGCGTACCCTTCGTATCGAACCAAAGTGAAAAAATCACCTTCAGCTTTCTGATTCCAGTCGCGGGCTTTAGTCTCTGGACAAGTTTGGGGAATTTGAGCGTCGTAGAAAACTTAATCATAATCACCGCATTTTCAACGCTTGTTGCCGTATCCATCATTGATGCGATCACGGGCTATTTGCCCAACACGTTCACCTACACGATGTGTATCGCGGGTTGTGTGGTCAATGTGATTGGGCTTGGAATTTTTAGCCTTGGGCTCCAAGCCGTTTACGCCTGCGCGGCTGGGTACGCCATACTTTGGTTGGCGAATAAGTGTTACTTCATCATCACAGGCAAAGAGGGCGTGGGCATGGGCGATGCCAAATTGTTAGCCGCCATCCTCGCTTGGGTCGGGGCATCGTCCATACTTCCTGTTCTGCTAATTGCGAACACAAGTGCAATCGTTTGGTATTTTTTCATAGCTAAGAAAAATGCATCGACTGATGCGAGTGAACACTCAAATGGCCACACCTTACCCTTTGGGCCTCATCTTGGGCTTGGCGCTGCGATTATATTTTGCCAAATCGCAAATCCTATTTTTTGACGGGACGGTTAGCAAAAAAGCGCAGGGATGTTTACGCCCGCATCGTGATGTTTTCTTGTTGCTTGTTGATTCTGACCGGCTGCGCGAGCTCAACGCCGCCATCTCGACTGCCAATACCGGCAAATTTGGCCAGCCCTTGTACGGCGGTCGATAGTTTTACATCGGCGTCTTGGGATGATTTGCTGAAGAGCTATCTGAAGCTGGTGATTCAATATTCAGAGTGTGCTGGCAAACACTCCGCACTAACTAATTTCAAATTCGGGTCTTTGGTCAGCAGATAACTAAAAGTATCAACGGTAGCAAAAGGGGCAGCTCGATGAGGGTTTGTTTTTCGCCACCCTAGGATTAGGGTGGCGCCATACCGATTATCAACGAACTATCAGGCAGGCCCGCCAGCAAACCCCTTAAGCTTTGTCCGTTCGAGCCTAAAGGTGACAGTCAAGTTAATTAAGCCTTCGCAAGATAAGGGAGTCACTAACTACAGTTAGGCTCTTAAAAAAAAGAAAGCTAAGAGTCGGTGACTGACTCATTTAAAATGACAATCAGTACGCTGCAGTGTGCGGTTTCGATCAGGGCTTTAGATTTGAAGCTGCCCCACCAGCGCGCGGCCCAATTGTCCTTGTGTTTATGAGCAACGATGATCAGGTCACAATGTTGTTGCATGGCGTAGTTTGCAATCTCTATCGCTGGGTCGCCTGTCAGCGCAACGCCTTGAGCGTTATATCCAGCTTCTTTAAGCGACTGCACGCCACTATTTAGGATTTTATTTTGCACCTGATGATCGTGCGCACGATCATCACCCACAAAGGCACCTTCCATCCCAATGGATGTATAGAAATTTGGAAAGACAGTAAGTAAGGTGATTTGTGCAGATGGCCAGTTCGTGAGATCTCTACATCTAATTAAGGCTTGTTGATCAAGGTCAGAACCGTCGTAGGCAAGCAAAATATTTTTATACATATCAGCCTCCAGAATTTTCGCCAAATGGGTGTCTCAGCAAATGCAACTTGTGGGTGGGGTTGCTAGAGTAATTGCTTCATATGCAGTCTGTTAACAGGATAAACCCTCGTTGGTACGAGAAAAATAAATCATTCGAAAAAATCTCGGGTTTTCCCTGCATGTTATGAGTGCCAATTGATGAGTTTCTGATTTGCAACTCACAGCGCTGCGCGAAGCTCAGCCCAAAATCATTGAAAGGTTTAACCGTGTCATCATCGAAAAGCCACTGCCTGCTGATTGCCTTATTGATTCTGAC
>JABMMM010000186.1 GCA_013205565.1 Alcaligenaceae bacterium
AGCGTTTACAGTGAGTTTATCCGGCAATTTGTCGCGCCTGAAGGCATGGGGCAGCCGACAGGCCCACTTGAGGCGATAGCACTTGAGCGCTTGGTGCACAGCGTAAAAACGTCGGGTGCCCAAACGTCTTTGCAATCGTTCAAAGATAGCTTTGCGTACGTGCGTGCCTTGAACTAGTCGCTGAAGCGTTTGTGTTAGTTTACGATTTCAGCGATCTTGACCACTCGGATGGGTGGATAACGCTGAAGTTCTTTTGCGACGCGCATGTTTACAATCAAAGAGAAGCCGGGTGGGGCCACAATCGGTATGTTTTTGGGCTCAATTTTTTTGACCAAAATCATCTCTGCCTTAGCGGCCGTCAGTTGCCCAACTGTGGTGTAGCGATTCACCACACCGAAAAGCGCATCCGATTCAAGCACAACCAATTCAGAGACCGCCAGCACCGGTAGTTTTTGTTTGAGGGCGTGTTTGGTAATGACATTGCGGTTTAATAACAAAAAAGTATCAGGCGCAAAGTATAGTAAATCTACCTTGTCTTTTACTAGTTCGTCGATCAACTTCGGCAAGCTCGTTGCATCGGGTTTGCCACTGGCATTGAGCGGAACCGAGCGCGACACGAGTTCAAAATTAAATTTTGACTGCGCCAATTCGAGTTCAGCTTGAATGACTTTTGAATTGTCTTCGGTGGGATTCAAAATAAATCCAATCCGTTTATAGGGCATGTAGAGTCGCGCAACGTTAAGCTGTGTTTCGACCGGCACAATATAAAGGGTACCAGACACGTTACGCCCAGGCGCGTTCAAACTAGACACCAATTTAGATCCTACCGGCGTTGAAGCAATCATGAACAGCGCAGGCACTTCTGTCACATGTTTTGCCGGATCAACGTTGTCGGTAGTACCCAGCATGGCGAGCGACACCGTGGTGCCCCAAGTGACCAGTAGATCAGGCTTCGTTGCGTTGACGTGCTTGACGAAGCCAGGCAAAAGTTGAGAATTGGTCTTGGCGTCAAGAACTTCGATTTCTACCGGGATCTTGTTGTCGACCCAATAGCTTTTGAAGCCCAGGCAGGCATCCTCACAACCGCGAAAGACAACCATCGTGATCCTAAACGGCTTGTTTTCAGCGGCCCAGAGTGGTGCAAAAATACTGCTCAGTAGCCAGCTACCAGTCATCAACAGCGCCAAAAAGCTTGTTTTAAGGAGGCGGCTCATCATGCGTTGGCTTTTGGGCGAAGACCTGGCAGGGCAAGGCCTAGGTTGCCGAGCGCCAGCAAAATGACAATGATGCCGAGCCATACGGCGGTCCCTTGATAGTCAAAGCGAAGTGATAAGACTGCTACCAACGCTGCGCCGAAAATACCACCGATGCGATCGAAGGTGCGTGCAAGCGCTAGTGTATGTGCGGGATCGATCTGTGGCAATTCAGTTCGGACTGTTGCAAGCAACACCGCCATTGAGGGTGCGAGGACCAAGCTTTGACCGATACCCAGTAGGGTAATTGCGCCAGCCAGGGCAAGTGGCGTGTGGAACCAGGCCATCAGCAAGCCCCCAGACCCAGTTAACAGCGAGCCTATGATCATCAAGCGCAGCTTATGTGTGGCACTGGGATTTACGCGACTAATGAACCAGTTGCCTATCGCCAAGGTCACGTAATAGAACATAAAAAACTGTCCAATACTGGTTTGGGTCAAACGATATTGCAAGAGCAATATCGGCGTTAGGTAAAACAGCAGACCCGCTAGCATGAGCTTGCCAGAGGCAACATCGCATAACAAAATAATCCAGATCCGCTTGTTTTTTAAGAGCGTAGCAAAACTGGTGGTCGTTGCTTTGGCTGCCGCTGCGTCTGGTTTGTGCTGTTGCGCCTGAGGCATCGCCAAGCCACTAAACAACAGCCACGAGCAAATCGCCATCGCGGCCCCAAAAATCATTGCCCCGGGGATTCCGATTAACTCAGCGATCACGGCTCCAATTGGCGCGCCACAGAGCGAGGCCGCAGTGACAGCTGCGACAAAGGTTGTGAGCCCGCGCGTTGTGCTGGAATCGGTTTGAGCGGTTTGGGCGATATAGATTTGGCAAGTAACCGTGGCCACCGCATACCCTAAGGCGCAAACGGAACGTAAGCCGACCACCTCTAAGACGGTGGTGGCAAACGCTAAGCCTCCGAGGCCTAGGGTTGAGATGATGACGCTCCATTTGAACGCGTTTCTCAAACCCAGACGTTGGACGATACCGCCTCCAAAGAGTGTGCCTAAACCAGCAAAGAACATGTAGGCCATAATCGGCAGAGCAATATCAATATCGACTGTTAACAGCGCCTTGGAGCTCGCGATTTCTTTGACGTAGATCGGCAAAAACGAGCGAAGCAACTCCTCGGCGAATACGAACAGAAAGAGCGCAAGTCGAACGTCGCCCACCTGAGGTTCGTTCCAGTCTTTCAGCGTTACGCCCGCTTTAGAGTGCGATACCTTGGAACCCAAAGCTAGAAATTTCTGTTGGGTCAAGTTCACTAACACAGCAAAGGGGCCAGAAATTTTTTTGCCCAATGATCGCTGCGTTTGCCCCGTTTTTAAACCATCGAGCATTGCAACCCAGATGTTGATGGGTCTGAAGACCCACAATAAGGCAAAAAACAACGCGATTTCGATGCTCGCAGTGACCGCGACCAATGAAACGACCGCTGCGTCACCGAACATGATTCGTAGTTTTTCTTCGACATATGAGGCACGTACACCAATCGTGACGCCAGGCTGGTTCCCGTCAGGTGGGATCTCTTCAAGAATCTCGTTATTCAAGCGGCGTTGCTGTGACCCGTCGCGATATCTTGTGTATGCGTGGCCCTTCAGGTCTTTAACCTGAATGAACTCTATCTCGGCATTGTCAAGAAGCGTGTCCGCTAAAAAGTCTTGCATACCCACGAGTGCTTCAAAAGGAATGCCGATTTCGATCGCACTTTGAACTGTGGATCGAACCGAGCTTGCGATGAC
>JABMMM010000187.1 GCA_013205565.1 Alcaligenaceae bacterium
GGGTGTGCATACCGGTGATTCGATCACGGTGGCACCTGCCCAAACGCTGACAGATAAAGAATATCAAATCATGCGTAACGCCTCAATCGCGGTGTTGCGCGAAATCGGTGTCGATACCGGTGGCTCGAACGTACAGTTCGCGGTCAATCCGCATAATGGCCGAATGATTGTGATCGAGATGAATCCGCGCGTGTCACGCTCATCTGCGTTGGCGTCAAAAGCCACGGGCTTTCCGATCGCTAAAGTTGCAGCCCGCTTGGCCGTGGGATACACCTTAGACGAACTTAAAAACGAGATCACGGGTGGTGCAACGCCTGCTTCGTTTGAACCTACGATCGATTATGTGGTTACCAAGGTGCCCCGTTTTGCTTTCGAAAAATTTCCAACAGCTGACGCACGCTTAACCACGCAGATGAAGTCGGTTGGCGAAGTCATGGCAATTGGTCGCACCTTTCAAGAATCCTTTCAAAAAGCGCTGCGCGGGTTAGAGGTTGGCGTAGACGGCCTGAATCAAAAAACCACGGATCGTGAAAAGATTCAAATCGAACTGGGTGAGCCGGGCCCCGAGCGTATTTGGTATGTGGGTGATGCCTTTGCGCAAGGCTTCACGATGGAAGAAGTGCATCAACTCACCAAGATTGATCCTTGGTTCTTGGCGCAGATTAAAGAAATTGTCGATATTGAATTGGCGCTTGAGCAGCGCACGCTGGCCGACCTTGATTACAAAACATTGTGGCAACTGAAGCGCCGCGGCTTCTCTGATCGCCGGTTAGCCTTTTTGTTGGATACTGTTGAGGGCGAGGTGCGCAAACTGCGCCATCAGTTGAATGTGCGCCCGGTCTTTAAGCGGGTGGATACTTGCGCGGCAGAGTTTGCAACGAACACGGCATATTTATATTCAACCTACGAGCAAGAGTGCGAGGCCAAACCCACCAATCGTAAAAAGATCATTGTGCTCGGCGGTGGCCCGAATCGTATCGGCCAAGGTATTGAGTTTGATTATTGCTGCGTGCATGCCGCGCTGGCGTTAAGCGAAGATGGTTTTGAAACCATCATGATCAATTGCAACCCTGAAACCGTCTCGACCGATTACGACACGTCTGACCGTTTGTACTTTGAGCCCGTCACACTCGAAGATGTACTTGAAATCGTACATATTGAAAAGCCTGTGGGCATGATCGTGCAGTATGGCGGTCAAACGCCGTTAAAGCTCGCGCGCGCGCTTGAAGCCAACGGTGTGCCAATTATTGGGACTAGCCCCGAGTCAATCGACGTGGCGGAAGATCGCGAGCGTTTTCAAAAATTGTTAACCAAGCTCAACTTGCGTCAGCCGCCTAACCGCACTGCGCGCACTGAAAGCGAAGCCTTGGCGCATGCTCAAGAAATCGGCTACCCCTTGGTGGTGCGCCCGAGCTATGTGCTCGGTGGTCGCGCCATGGAAATCGTGCACGAACAGGGTGATCTCGAGCGCTACATGCGCGAGGCCGTGAAAGTCAGCAATGACTCGCCGGTGTTGCTCGATCGCTTTTTGAATGACGCGATTGAGATTGATGTTGATTGTCTGTGCGATGGGCAAGAGGTGTTTATTGGTGGTGTGATGGAACACATTGAGCAAGCGGGCGTGCACTCTGGCGACTCTGCATGCAGCTTGCCGCCGTTTTCGCTTTCTATTGAGATGACGACCGAAATCAAACGCCAAACTGCGCTGATGGCGCGTGCGTTGAATGTCTCTGGTTTAATGAACGTGCAGTTCGCCGTGCAAAAAGGTGACGTCTACGTGCTTGAAGTGAACCCGCGTGCTTCGCGCACGGTTCCGTTTGTGTCTAAAGCAACAGGCTTGCAACTGGCAAAGATTGCCGCGCGCGTGATGGCTGGTCAAACCTTGGCTGCGCAAGGCATCACCAAAGAGGTAGTGCCGCATTATTTCTCAGTCAAAGAGGCAGTGTTTCCGTTTGTGAAGTTTCCAGGTGTCGACACCATTCTTGGCCCCGAAATGAAATCCACCGGTGAGGTGATGGGCGTAGGTGTGACCTTTGGCGAAGCGTTTGTGAAGTCGCAAATGGCCGCAAGCGTGAATTTGCCCGAATCGGGCACAGTCTTTATTAGCGTTAAAAATCAAGATAAGCCTAAAGCGGTTGAAGTCGCGCGCGGCTTGCATGGCTTGGGTTTTAAATTGGTGGCAACGCGCGGTACCGCAGCCGCGATCAAAGCCGCTGGCATCCCTGTCACGATCGTGAATAAGGTGGCCGAGGGGCGTCCGCATATTGTCGACATGCTGAAAAATGGCGAAGTCGCGCTGGTGATTAATTCGGTTGAAGAACGCCGCAACGCGATCACCGATTCGCGTGCAATTCGCACACAGGCTTTAGCTGCCAGGGTCACTTACTACACCACAATCGCCGGTGCACGCGCGGCCGTTGAAGGCATGCAGTATTTGCGCGAAGGGCTTGGGATTAAGGTGTATTCTTTACAAGAACTGCATCAGTCGCTGGCGAACTAACATGACACCGACCCCTCTCCCTTATACCGGCCTACGCGTTTTAGACATCAGCCAGGGTATTGCCGGCCCATATTGCGCCCACATACTCTGGCAGCAGGGCGCGCACGTGTTAAAGGTCGAACCCCCGGTTGGTGATTGGATTCGCTTTGTTGGTGTGGGCAAGGGTGACTTGAGCGCACTGGCGATTCAGTTCAATGCGGGTAAGCAAGCGTTGGCACTAGATGCGCGTACAGAGGCGGGCAAGAAAGTGTTGTTCGATCTCGCATTACAAGCCGATGTGATTGTGCAAAATTTTCGACCAGGTGTCGCCGATCGTATGGGCGTGGGTTACGCCACGCTTTCAAAAATAAAGCCTGACCTAGTGTATGTGTCAGTCAGTGGTTATGGTCAGGATGGACCCTATGCGAGCGCGCCTGCTACGGATTCAGTCATGCAGGCCGACAGCGGCTTGATGTTTTCCAATCAAGACGAGCAGGGCATCCCGAGGCGCGTGGGTCTGTTAGCGGTTGATGTTATGACCGGACTGTATGCTTCGCAGGGGGCTGCAACGGCGTTGTACCAGCGCTTGGCGCATAAGCTGGGGACACATGTTCAGGTCAGCCTGTTTGAAGCCTGCACGGCCTTTCAAGGTGCTTGTTTTATCGAACAAACCATGGCAGGCAAACGTCCGTTTGGGGCGGTCAGTGCACCGAATGCGGTGTTTGATACTCTCGATGGCAAACTTTCTGTGGTGACTGTCAACACCGATCATTTTCATCGCGTATGTAAAGCTCTTGACCGTGAAGTCTGGATCACAGACCCCCGTTATCTCGAAAACGAAATTCGTTTTTCGAACCGAGCCGCGCTGCAGGCTGATATTGCCGCATTGCTCAAAACGCAGACGACCGCTCATTGGGTAGGCTTATTACAAAAGCACGATGTGTTGCACGCACAGGTGCGCAATTACACCGAAGTACTCGAGCACCCCCAGGCCGTGCACTTGAATTTGGCGCAACAACTTGAGCAGGCTGGTGTCGGCAAGCTACCCTATATTGGTTTGCCCTCGCATCCGCTGCATCGCCCAGTGACCAGCGCACCACGCATTGGAGAAAACTCAATCCAGGCGCTCACTGAGGCCGGCTTAAGTGCCGAGTCGATTCAGCAACTGCTAGAGGCCGGTGTCGTGACTCAGGCGCCGGCGCTCTCTTGACACCAGACTACGTGAGTATTTTTATGTTGACTGAATTTGCTAAGTACAACGAAACTGAACGCGTCAAGTGGGAAAAAATCGTGCGTGCCTCGGGTGCAAAGGCCAATTAAATGGCGGTGTTTATTACCGGTGCAAGCAGCGGGTTAGGCGCGGCACTCGCCAAACAGTTTGCACTGCAGGGTCATACGCTCGGTTTATTGGCGCGTCGACGCGATCGGCTACACGAACTCGTTTCGAGTTTGCCCGGGCGGCACTTTCTTTACGTGGTCGATGTGCAAGATCGCGCCGAGCTTCACGCCGCCGCACATAACTTTATCGAACAAGTGGGTGAGGTGGATGTCGTGATCGCCTGTGCGGGTGTCAGCGCAGGCACGCTAACTGAAGAAGCCGATGATTTCGGTGTATTCAAAGCGATCTTTGAAACTAACGTGATGGCCACTGTTTCAACGTTTGAGCCCTTTTTGCGGCAAATGATCAAGCGTCAAGGCGGCACGCTCGTGGGGATCGCGAGTGTGGCAGGTGTAAGAGGATTGCCGGGTGCTGGGGCGTACAGCGCCTCAAAGTCAGCCGTGACCACGTATTGCGAAAGCTTACGCTTAGAACTCAAGCCCCACAACGTGGGCGTCGTGACGATTGCGCCTGGCTTTATTCGTACAGAGATGACTGCAAAGAATCCTTATCACATGCCATTCTTGATGGATGCCGAGGTGTTTGCAGTGAAAGCGCTCGCGGCGATCCAACAAAAAAAATCTTATGTCGTGATCCCGTGGCAGATGGGGGTGGTGGGCAAGCTGATGCGCCTGCTGCCCAATTGGCTTTACGACAGGTTGGCCGTGAACGGCCCGCGCAAACCCAGGCAGGCTGGCTGAGTATCATCAGCCAGTTTGCCACGAGAGTCACATCAGTATCATGATAATGATAAAGGCCAAGAAGGCGAAAGCGCAGTAGGTGAGCGAAACGACGCACATTGTTGTTTTTGCTTTTTCTGCGTCACTGAACCGGTATCTGATGTAATTCAGCATAGAAATCCCTCTGGTAAGAATTTAAGTAGAAAAATGTAGGGCGGATGAAAATATCGCAGTTAAGAAACTGATGCCGATCGAAGTGATCAAGGTTTTGTAGTGGATGAGCCACTGTTTGAGCGAGTAGGGTTTTGCTAGATAGGGGGTGTTGAACACGGCACCCCCAGCGGCCAAACCGACTGATAAAAACGTTGTCAAACCAAGTAAAAATAAAAATAAACTGTCGCGAAAAAAGGTTGAAGTGCTAATGCGATGTGTATTCAAGTATTCAAACACCGTTGATGCGCTCAAAGCAATGGCAGTCCAGCACCACTGCCCATCTTTTATTAGCGCAATAAATCTGACCTCAATCGCAGCAGGAAGTGGCAAGATTTTAAACGACAAAAGACCCAGTATGGGTAAGAAAAATGGTAACAAAATGTTAACGACTAGCCACCCTAGATGCTCGAATGTCATGACGAACCTTTAGCAAAATTTTCATTCAGCCAAGGTTTTTAGCATGCGTTGAATTTCGATTCAAAGAGAGCGAGACAGTTTTGTCTCGCTCTTTCAGTTGCCACTAAAGAAGTACGTCACTCATATCGAGTCAATCAAACACTTGTGTTGAGCGCAGCAGTATCAAGACGACGTAATGTCATCACTGGCGCCGCGTTCTAGGTGGCGCACGTCGCCCCAGTTGATGAGCTTCCAACCCTCTTTTGAAACGCTTAAACGATTCAAGCTGGCGTTCAGCAACGGTGCTTCGCGCGGGACGCGCAGGCTGACTTGGGTGGCGTGGCGCCAAATGATATCCATGGCACCACCGTGACTCACTACCATCACGCGTTGACCACAATGTTTTGCTGCGATGTCATCAATCGCTTGCACCACGCGCCGATGAAAAAATCCTAACGATTCGCCGCTAGGCAGTTCGGCATCGGGGTCGCGGCTGCGCCACACTTTTGCGGCCTCGGGGGCGTGTTGATCCATCTCGCCATAGATCAACCCTTGCAACACACCGAAGTGGCGCTCACGTACACCGGGCTCGATATTGAGAGGCAAGCCAAGCGCGTCTGCCAAAATTGTGGCGGTATGGTGCGCGCGCTTGAGGTCGCTGGTGTAGATCGCATCAACGCCGTCGCCCGATGCCTTGAGCGTTGCAAGATGCTTGCCCAGTGCTTGTGCCTGTTCGATGCCTTTTTCGTTAAGCGGGATATCTTCCCAGCCTTGCACGCGGCGTACGACATTCCATGGCGTTTCGCCGTGTCTCACTACCCAAATTTCGGTCATGCTAAGTATCCAAATTGTAGGAACATACCCCACTGACTGTTAACGTGTTGGTAATAAACGTGCTGAGCGACTTGTATTGCGGTGACGTCTCAGTGATGAACAACGCTCGGGATGACGGTGGCAGGAGGCGTATTGCGGCTGCGCCCACAGCGTACCAAGCCATCAATCATCACCATGCCAATGCCAGGTATATCGCCAAGTTTGACGCTGTCGAGTAGGTCGCGCCCCGCGGTGTGTTGTGCGCGATCCATAAACACTAAATCGGCTGCGCGTCCAGGCTCAATCAGGCCGCAGTTTAAATCACGCATGCGTGCGGTGTTGCCCGTGGCAAAACAGAATACCAATTCAGGGGGGATGTTGCCCAGGCTTGAAAGCAAGGCGATCATGCGCAAAATACCCAGAGGCTGTACGCCAGAGCCTGCGGGCCCGTCGGTACCCAAAATGACTCGATGCGGGCACTTCAGTTGCAAAGCCGCTTGCGCTGCAGCGATCGCGATTTTTTCGTTACCGTTGTGTACGATCTCGATACCGCGTGTGGATTTTTCACACAGTTCACAGACATGTGCTTCAGAGAGCGACGTGTGACCGCCGTTGATGTGACCGATAATATCGGCGTCGGCCTCAAGGACCACATCTTTATCGATCAAGCCAGAGCCAGGGATCGAGGGGCCGCCCGTGTGGATGGTGCTTTGAATGCCGTATTTGCGCGCCCACGCTACCATTTTTGCGGCTTCTTCGCCTGCCTTGACTGAACCCAAGCCCACTTCACCTAACAGCTTGACGCCGGCCTCAGCTAATTCTTTAAAATCTTGTTCGACCATACCCTGTTCGATGACCGGTGCACCCGCTAAGACTTTGACGCCACCCGGGCGAAAGTTATCAAACGCACGCTGCGCTGTGATGGCAAGTGCTTTGAGGCCAACGATATCCTTAGGCCGGCCAGGCAAGTGCACCTCGCCCGCAGAAATCATTGTGGTGACACCGCCATTGAGCGTCGACTCGATCCAGCCGATTTGATTTTGGCGCGGTGTCCAATCGCCAAACACAGGATGCACATGGCTATCAATCAAGCCGGGTGCCACGCACGTGTTGTGCGCGTCAATGGTTGCTTTGGCATGAGAGATATCGCAGTCTTTTTCTTTACCGACTGCCACAATCAACCCATCGTTGATCACAATCGTATCCGCAGACAGGATCGGTTGGTCTAGATCGCCTGACAAAAGCAAACCAATGTTTTTAATAACGACTTTGCCTGATTTTTCGCTTGCTAGAACTTCTGCCATGCTGATCTCCTGGATAACTCAAGCACCACGATTTAACGGACCACAGTTCGTTGCACCGCATCGACAACAAACGCTTCCCACTGTTTGAAAATGACTGGTGCTTCGAGATTTTCGCCTAAAAAGGCGGACAACGTGAAGCGATTTGACTGATAAAAATAACCTAGAGCGGCGATCATCATGTACAGATCGCGCGAGGACAGGTCTTTTCTAAAGACTCCTTGTTCGACGCCGCAAACCAAGACCTGATCGACCACGCCAATTGCAGGCGAAGAATATTCGCGGGCCTTGCTCGATTTTGCAATATGCTTGCCGCCGTGTAGGTTCTCGCTGTTTAACAGCGTCACAAATTCTGGATTTTTTTTGTAATACTGCAAAATGAATTGCACTACTTGTTTTAGCGCGACTAAAGGTTGTGTGGTGTCGAGTTTGAGTGCAGCTTCGGCATCGTTAAAGCGCCTGTAGGTCTCTTCAAGCGCCGCCACAAACAAGCCTTCTTTGTTGCCAAAGTAGTAATAGATCATGCGATCGTGCGAGTTGGCGGCTTTCGAGATCTGATCAATGCTGCCGCCGTCTAAGCCATGCTTGGCGAAGATTTTGATGGCAGCGCGCAAGATGTTCTCGCGCGTGGTTTCCGCCGAGCGTTCTCTGGCCCCTGTTTGTCGCGGCGACTTAATGGGTGTCGGCGCGGTGGGACTCATTGTTCGACGAAAGCCCGTTCAATCACATAGTCGCCTGGTTTGGTGGTGTTACCTTCGTTAAAGCCGCGCTGCTCGAGCATGGTCTTTAAATCGCGCAATAAGCCGGGGCTGCCGCAAATCATGATGCGGTCTTGCAAGCGGTCTAAAGCAGGCAGGGCTAGGTCTTTAAAGAGCTTTTCGTTTTCGATCAGGGTAGTGATCCGGCCCATTTGTTTATATTGCTCACGCGTGACGGTTGGGTAGTAGCGTAACTGTTTAGTGACCATTTCACCTAAAAATTCGTGTTGCGGAAGTTCTTGTGTCAGGTAATCATGGTAGGCGAGTTCGGCGACCTCACGCACCGAATGCACCAAAATGACCTCTTCAAATTTTTCGTAGGTTTCGGGGTCACGGATCACGCTTAAAAAGGGTGCCAGCCCCGTGCCAGACGCAAACATATACAAGCGTTTGGCCGGTAACAGATAATCAATCAGCAGCGTGCCGGTGGGTTTGCGGCCCACCACGATTGAATCACCGACCTTGATGTGTTGCAGCTTTGAGGTGAGCGGGCCGTTTTCGACCTTGATGCTTAGAAACTCAAGGTGCTCTTCGTAATTGGCACTCACAATACTGTAGGCGCGTAACAGCGGTTTGTGATTGACTCGCAGTCCGATCATGGTGAAGTGTCCGTTACTAAAACGTAAAGACGGATCGCGGGTGGTGGTGAAGCTAAACAGGCCCTCAGTCCAGTGGTGTACGGATAAAACGGTTTCTTCGTTAAAGGCGCTCATGGTCGGGTAGGGGTCAGATAAATTGAAAGTAGGGGCCGCTCCAACAAATACATTGCGAGCTTGCGGAGGATGCATTAAATTAAACAATAAATGTAGTGAATGCAACACTAAATTGTAGCAAATGCTACATTAAATGTTAGCCTTGTGTTGTAATTTAACCAACGATTAAAAGGCAATAAGCCTTCAAACCGCCGCGACATGACCGAACACACAAAAACCGACGGGCTGTCTGCACAGCAGTCCGAAACAGAGAAAGAGGCGACTGCGGGAGTGTCGGCAGGGCAGTCGCGCGCCTCAGGCGCAGTCAAGATTGAATGCAACGCGTGTCCAGTGTTGTGCCAGATCAGCGCCGGGCGCACAGGCGCCTGCGATCGGTATGCCAACCAAGAGGGAGTTTTGATTCGGGTCGACCCCGTGGTGGTGCTCAAGCGCGCCTTGCAGTCGGCTGAGCCTACCTTAGTGCCCTTTGCGCCCAGTGCCTCTGACGACGCGTGGGGCGGGGATCTGATGCACACCAATGAGGTCTTCATCACGGGCGTGGGATCGTCAACGACCTACCCAGATTACAAGCCAGCGCCGTTTATTGTGGGCTCGCAAATAGACGGCGTCGATATGGTGACCGTCGTGACCGAAGGTATCTTTAGTTACTGCAGCTTAAAAGTCAAAATTGACACTGACCGCTATTTGGGACCAGAGCAGGCCAACGTGCTGTGCCGCGGCGAGGTGGTTGGCCACGTCACGACCGCCGAGTACGGTTCGCAGATGCTCTCTTTAGGCGGCGTTCATCACTTAACCGGTGGCAGCAAAAAAGAAGGCCGCATCACAATGGAACTGATGCAGGCGCTTGGTAACAAAGCGGCGGCTGAGTTGAGTATCGAGGGTGGTGCCACCCTTGTGATTCAGGCTGGGTGTGCGCCCATTGTCAATGGCGTGGTCGAACAGCGCATGCGGGTGGGTTGCGGCTCGGCCGCGATTGGTATTTTTGCGCAACAATTTTTTGAGCTGGCCGATGAGGTCGTGGTGGTTGACGATCACATCACAGGTGTCTTGACCGAACACCAGGCGGGGTGTTGCTTGAACATGCCCGCCTCGGGGATCAGCATACGCGGGCGCCGCTCGACGCCTGGACGATACTTTCAAGTGGCGAACCCTGGTACCGGCTGGGGGGGAACAGATATTTCAGACCCCTTGGCGATCATTGAAAAGTGGGATCCTAAGCGCGCCTGGCCCGGTTTGCGCTTACTCATGACCTCGACCACCGGCGAGCATGCTGCCTGGTATGTGCTCGATGAACAGCTCAGTCCCGTGCAGCAGCCGATGCCCGAGGCGGTGCAGGACGTGATCGACCGTATTGGCGAAAACTGCGAACCATCGCTAACTACCGTATTGTTTTTAGGTGGGGCCGGAGGCAGTTTGCGAGCGGGTGTCACCGACAACCCAGTGCGACTCACGCGTGCAATTAAAAAAGCCTTGGTCAATGTGACCTGCGGCGGTGCACCCGCTTATGTCTGGCCCGGAGGGGGGATCACTGTCATGGTCGATGTTTTGCGCATGCCCGACAACAGCTTTGGCACGGTGCCCACGCCGGCGATCGTCGCGCCCTTTGAATTCAGCATGCGTGCCGACGAATTCAAGCGGCTCGGAGGGCATATCGCTTATGTGCGGCCGCTGCAAGAGGTGTTGCAGCGTGGCGCCTGGCATCACGATGGCGCACCCACTGCGCGCAAGTGGGTGGTACAGCCAACAGAAAACGCGTGGCCTTTGGGCCAGCCACCCCTGCTTGGATAAGCGAGATGGAGCCGACCTTACAAGAACTGCCGCAAGGGCGCCGCCATTTTCAGCACGGACCCATTGACATCATCGCGTACGCTGAAGGTGACGCGGCGAGTGTTGCGCGCGCACACGAGGCAGCCTGGCACAGATTTGGTCAAATCCTGCCCGAGTTAGTGTGCGAACTCACTGAGCTTCGCAGGCCGGTGCTCTGCCCGGTCGCGTTAAAGGGCCCCATCGCGCAGTTGATGTGGCAAGCGTGCAAGGACTGCTTAATCGAAGCGGATTCCGAGGCGTTTTTAACTCCCATGGCTGCAGTGGCGGGTTCGGTTGCGCAAGATTTAAGCGCCTGTTATCACGTGCCGGGGATCCGACGCGCTTGGCTCAACAATGGTGGGGATATCGCGTTGTATCTCACCGAAGATACCGCTGTTTCGGTGGGGCTGTTTGCTGATCTGGCGCGCTTTGACGAGACCCAACTCGTGGCTGGCGTACAGACCGATGCCGTGTTTGAGGTCAGACATGGAATGGGGATTGGCGGTATCGCAACGAGCGGCTGGCGCGGTAGAAGTTTTTCGTTAGGGATCGCCGATAGCGTGACCGTCTTTGCCGCGAGTGCGTCGCAGGCTGACGCAGCCGCAACCGTGATTGCCAATGCGGTCAACGTGGTGGATGCGCGCATCGGTCGCGAACCTGCAGCGACGCTCAAAGACGACTCTGACCTCGGGCAGCGTCTGGTGACAGTGGCCGTTCCCGAGCTCAGCCAAGAACAAGTCCGCAGTGCGCTTGAGGCGGGTCTAAAAAAAGCACACACGCTCAGGCAGAACGGTTTAATCTGTGCCAGTGTTTTAAGTTGTCAGGGGTGGTTTGTCAGTACCGAAACCACTCGCATCCAACGTCTGTCCTAGGGTCACTATGCAAGCAAATATTCGTAGAATCGTGGTGCAAGTCGACGAGGTCTTGAGCGAAAACGGTCAGGTCGTCGCGCCTGCGACACGGCGCGCGTTAGCGATGGCTGTCATCGAGAACCCCTATGCTGGGCGTTACGTTGAAAATCTAGACGAACTCATCGCCATCGGCGAGGAATTGGGTGCCTTGCTTGGCCAACGCTGTGTGCAAGCCTTAGGCATCCAGCCCGCTCAAGCGCAAAGCTACGGCAAGGCGGCCATCGTAGGCGAGGCGGGTGAACTTGAACACGCGGCCGCACTTTTGCATCCAAAATTGGGCGCGCCCTTGCGCATGGCGGTAGAAAAAGGCGCGGCACTTGTGCCGTCAAGCAAAAAAATGGGCGTGATGGGGACGGCGATTGATGTGCCGCTTGGGCATAAAGACGCGGCCTTCGTGCGTAGTCATTTTGACGCGATCGAGGCGCGCGTCACTGACGCACCACGCGCGAACGAAATCGTTGTCTGTGTGGCGGTAACCGACAGTGGGCGTCCGAAGCCCCGTGTGGGTGGTTTGCAGCATAATGAAATGATCGGAAAAGATGGTTTGCGTTAATCCTTTATCTTTTGAAAGCTAGGGCTCAAGCCCTTTTAACCGGAGAGTAAGATGAAACAGCACCGACTCAGTCGCTTTGCAAAACTCAGCGTCGCAGTAATGACCTTGCTCACTGCCTCGGCAGGTGTGTTGGCGCAAGGTGTCATCAAAATTGGCGAGATCAATAGCTACAAAGCCCAACCCGCGTTTCTTGAGCCCTATAAAAAGGGCATGGAACTCGCAATCGAGCAAATTAATGCCGCAGGTGGCTTGAACGGCAAAAAAGTCGAGCTCATCACACGCGACGACAACGCGAACCCGGGTGACGCTGTGCGGGTCGCCGAAGAATTAGTATCGCGCGATCAGGTTGACGTCTTGACCGGTTCATTTTTGTCGCACATCGGTTTGGCGCTGACTGATTTCTCGAAACAAAAGAAGATGTTTTTTTTGGCCAGCGAACCATTGACTGACAAGATTGTGTGGCAAAACGGCCATCGCTATACCTTTAGATTGCGCACCTCAACGTACATGCAGGTGGCGATGCTTGTGCCAGACGCGGTTGCCATGAAGAAAAAACGCTGGGCGATCGTGTATCCCAATTACGAGTACGGCCAGTCAGCAGTGGCGAGTTTCAAAGCCTTACTCAAAGCCGCACAACCCGATGTCGAGTTTGTAGCTGAACAGGCACCACCGTTGGGAAAACTTGATGCGGGCAGCGTTGTGCAAGCTTTGGCTGACGCCAAGCCCGATGCTATTTTCAACGTCTTGTTCGGCGCAGACTTGGCCAAGTTCGTACGAGAAGGCAACACCCGCGGTTTGTTTAAAGACCGTGAAGTGGTGAGCTTATTAACCGGTGAACCCGAATACCTTGATCCACTTAAAGACGAGACCCCGAATGGCTGGTTAGTCACCGGATATCCCTGGTATGGCATCAAAACGCCAGAGCACGCCGCGTTTTTGAAAGCGTATCAAGACAAGTTTAAAGACTACCCACGTTTAGGTTCGGTGGTGGGCTACAGCTCCATCATGTCGCTCGCAGCTGGCATCAAAAAAGCGCAAAGTACCGAGACCGAAAAGCTTGTGACAGCCTTTAAAGGCTTGAGCTTGATGACCCCTTTTGGCCCGATTACTTACCGTCCCGAGGATCATCAGTCCACCATGGGTAGTTTTGTTGGCCGCACCAAAAACGACGGCGGCAAAGGGGTCATGGTTGATTTTCGTTTCTTGGACGGCGCTCAGTTCTTACCTTCAGCTGCCGAGGTCAAAAAACTTCGTCCAGCAGAATAATGCTTCGCGCTTGATTGCTGGTTGAGTTCTTGATGGATTTATCTGGCTTTATCGTTCAGTTGCTCAATGGCCTGGCTGGGGCTTCGTCTCTCTTTTTGGTCTCGGCCGGGCTTTCACTGATTTTTGGTGTTACGCGAATCGTGAACTTTGCTCACGGTTCTTTTTTTATGGTGGGCATTTATCTTGCCTACACCTTGGTCACACGCTTTGCTGACACGCTCGGCTTTTGGCCGGCGCTGCTAAGCGCGGCAGTGCTGGTGGGTATGTTGGGTGCTCTGGTCGAGATCACCTTGATGCGCCGCATCTATCGTGCGCCCGAGCTTTTTCAGTTGTTAGCGACTTTTGCGCTGGTCTTAGTGATCAAAGACGCGGTGCTCTGGCTCTGGGGGCCCGAAGAGCTTCTTGGACCGCGCGCACCGGGTCTAAAAGCGGCGGTGCAAATTTTAGGGCGTAGTTTTCCGACCTATGATTTGTTTTTAATTGTTGTGGGCCCCGTTTTATTGGGCTTGCTTTGGTTGTTACTCACGCGTACCCGCTGGGGAACGTTTATTCGGGCTGCGACACAAGATCGCGAGATGGTGGCGGCCCTTGGGGTCAATCAAGCTTGGCTATTTACCAGTGTGTTCGCATTGGGCGCTCTGTTGGCAGGTTTAGGCGGCGCCCTGCAATTACCGCGTGAACCCGCCAGCCTTGAAATGGACTTGAACACCATTGGCGCGGCCTTTGTGGTGGTCGTGGTGGGGGGGATGGGGTCGATTCCTGGCGCCTTCATCGCGGCGCTATTGATCGCTGAACTCAAAGCCATTTGTATTTGGTTGGGCGTCGTGAATATATTTGGGACTGAGCTCTCATTTTCAAAACTCACGCTTGTTGTTGAGTTTTTGGTGATGGCGTTTGTGCTGGTGCTACGTCCTTGGGGTTTGCTGGGCAAGCCACAACCTCTGTCACGCCACGCTGCGCACACCGAGGCGCCCTTGCTTGCGCCTACACGCATGACCCTGGCGCTGCAACTTGGGGCGGTGGCGTTGCTGGTGTTACTACCCTGGTTAACCTCGGCCTCGCCTTACTTCACCGTGTTAAGCATTGATCTGCTGGTGGCTGTGCTGTTTGCCACAAGCCTGCATTTCATTATGGGTCCCGGCGGCATGCACTCGTTCGGACATGCAGCGTACTTTGGCTTAGGTGCGTACGGCGCCGCTTTATTATTTAAAGCACTCGGTTTGCCGATGGAGTTTGCGCTGGTGCTCGCGCCACTTGTGGCTGGTTTGGGCGCTGTATTGTTTGGTTGGTTCAGCGTGCGTTTATCGGGTGTGTATTTGGCTATGCTGACGCTCGCTTTTGCTCAAATCACGTGGGCGGTGGTGTTTCAGTGGGACGCCTTCACCGGCGGGAGCAACGGCTTGACGGGGGTATGGCCAGCCCCGTGGTTGGCGAACAAACAACGCTATTACTTTTTGACGCTGACCTGCGTGGTGCTAAGCGTTTGGTGTCTCAGGCGCCTGTTGTACGCCCCACTGGGTTACGCCATGCGCGCAGGTCGTGATTCACCGATGCGAGCCGATGCAATTGGTATCGATGTAAAACGCGTGCAGTGGGTAGCGTTTGTCGTGGCAGGTGTTTTTGCCGGTGTCGCTGGTGCGCTTTTCGCTTTTTCAAAAGGCAGTATTTCGCCCGAGACCTTGCACGTCAGCCGCTCAGTCGATGGCTTAGTGATGGTTTTGCTCGGAGGCATACAAACCTTGGCGGGCCCCATCGTGGGGGCAATCAGTTTTACCTGGTTGCATGACGCGATCGCGCGCAATACAGAGTACTGGCGCGCAATGCTGGGCGGCATCATTCTGTTTCTTGTCTTATTGTTTCCGCAGGGCTTGGCTGGTTTTACCCGCAGTGTCAGCCAGCGCTTTTCTCCTAAGGGGCAAACGTGAGCCTGCTGGTGGTAAAGGACCTGGGCAAGTCGTTTGGTGGCGTCAAGGCTGTTGACGGGATTTCGTTCGAGATTGACGCGGGCGAACTCTTGGCGCTGATCGGTCCGAACGGTGCCGGCAAATCAACTACCTTTAACATGGTCAACGGACAACTCCAGGCGGAGCGTGGATCGATACAGTTTGACGGACAAGAACTGGTTGGACTCGCCCCTAGGCAGATTTGGCGCTTGGGCGTAGGCCGAACTTTTCAAATTGCCGAAACCTTTTCTTCGCTGACGGTTCTTGAAAATGTACAAATGGCCTTGCTGTCGCACGCGGGGCAGGTGTTTTCTTTTTTTAAACCAGCGCGAGCGCATGAACGCCAGCGCGCGCTTGAGTTGCTTGATCAAGTTGGTATGGCTTCGCAAGCAGAGCGCCCCTGCAGCGCGTTAGCCTACAGCGATGTTAAGCGCGTAGAGCTTGCCATTGCGCTGGCAAATTGCCCACGCTTATTGTTGATGGACGAGCCCACTGCAGGGATGGCACCCAAAGAGCGTCACGCCTTGATGACCCTGACTAAAAAACTAGTCGTCGAGCAAAAGATTGCTGTGCTGTTCACTGAGCACAGCATGGATGTAGTGTTCGCGCATGCCGATCGCTTGATTGTTTTAGCGCGAGGCCGCCTGATTGCGCAGGGCGAGGCCCAAGACATTCGCAGACACCCCAAGGTTCAAGAAGTATATTTTGGTGCTGGCACGACCTTCGAGCAAGCAGTGGGCGCTGCACCGGTCTTAAACAACACGCTCGCAGCTCAGGGTAGCGCAGTCAGTGCCCAAACCGCGCTCGAGCCCGAGGTCATGGCATCCCCGCTTTTGTCGGTTGCAAGATTGAACGCCTGGTACGGTGCCGCCCATATTTTGTTTGACGTGAGTTTTCAGGTCAGGCGTGGTGAGGTCGTAGCTTTGATGGGACGCAATGGCGCGGGCAAATCGACCACCATGAAAGCGTTGATGGGCTTGCTAGAAGCGCGGAGCGGCACCGTGCAGTTTATGGAACGCGATATTTCTAAAGAGGCGGCGCATCGTATTGCGGCCAGTGGCCTGGGCTATGTGCCTGAAGACCGCCGAATCTTTACCGATTTAACCGTGCTAGAAAATCTTGAGGTGGGGCGCCAGCCGTCTCGGCACTGGCCGGATGGCTCGCCTGCTCCTGCCTGGACCATTGAGCAATTATTTACCTTGTTTCCTAATCTGGGCGAGATGCCCCGACGACCCGGCGGTCAGATGAGTGGCGGTGAGCAACAGATGCTAACGGTCGCGCGCAGTCTGATGGGCAATCCCTATCTGGTGCTGCTTGATGAACCCTCTGAGGGCGTTGCTCCGGTGATCGTCGAGCAGATGGTACAAATGATTTTGGCTTTAAAAAAACAAGGCGTGAGTATTTTGTTGTCTGAGCAAAACTTACACTTCGCACGTTTGGTGTGTGACAGAGCCTACGTGCTTGAAAAAGGGCAGATCCGTTTTAGTGGCAGTATGGCCGAGCTCGAGGCCAATGAGCACGTCCGACAAACCTACTTGAGCGTCTGAGAGGCATGGTGAATCCGCCCGAATCGTCACCTTGCAGCCTGCTGGTCAATGGTCAGCAGCACGATCTGTTTTTATCAGGCGAAGCCTCGCTCATGCACGTGCTGCGTAACGATCTGGCCTTAAATAGCCCTAAGTACGGGTGTGGCCTAGGCCAGTGCGGTGCCTGTACGGTGTTAATTGACGGCGTTGCGGCGCGTGCGTGTGTAGTGCCAGCCCAAGAAGTGCAAGGCCGTGCGATCACCACGCTTGAAGGCCTGGGTTCGCGCACTCAATTGCATCCTGTGCAGCAAGCGTTTGTCGACGAACAGGCCGCGCAATGTGGCTACTGCTTAAGCGGCATGATTCTGATGACGGTCTCTTTGTTGGCGCACACCCCTGAGCCAAGTGAGATCGAGATTCGTAACGCCCTCGCCGGTAATTTTTGTCGCTGCGGCACGCACGTTGAAATCCTAAGTGCGGTTAAGCGTGCAGCCCTGCTCATGCAAAAAGCAAAAGAGCACGCCCATGGCACGCCTTAACGACTTGCGTACGCGCGCAGATTTTTTAAAGGCGACCGGCGTCTTGCTGGTCGTGCGCGACCCTGCGCCCGCGCCCATGCCTGCAGTCGGCCAACCGGTCGCCGTTCCCGGCAACCCCGCCGAGGGTGTCGAACTTTTGTTGTCGCTTTGGCAAGATGGTCGAGTCACCGCCTTACACGGCCACGTTGATCTCGGGACTGGCTTACAAACTGCTTTTGCCCAAATCGTTGCCGAAGAGCTTGATGTCGCACTTGAGCAAGTCGACGTGATCCTCGGTGACACCGCAACCGTGCCTAATCAAGGGCCCACCATTGCAAGTGGTTCGATACAAAACCATGCAGCACCCCTGCGAGCCGCCGCTGCTCAGGCACGAAAGTATTTGCTTGAATTGGCGTCCACACGCTTGGGCGTGCCAGTCGGTCAACTCACGGTCGAGGCCGGCGTGGTGTCAAACCGGGGCTCAAATCCAGACCCGAACTCAGGTTCAGGCTTAACGCTTCGCTATGCTGATTTAGTGGCTGGGCAACGCATTCATCTTAAGCTTGAGTTGACCACGCCGGTCAAAGACCCCGCGACCTACCGCGTGGTCGGGCAATCCTCACCACGAGTCGACATCCCCGCCAAGGCGACTGGCGAGTTGGTGTTCGTGCACGATATGCGACTGCCTGGCATGTTGCACGGTCGGGTGATTCGTCCACCGTATGCGGGTGCCGATCACGGCGACTTTATTGGTAACTTGCTTGAGTCAGTCGACGAGTCGTCGATCGCGCATATTCCGGGCGTTCGCGCGGTCGTGGTGATTCGGGATTTTGTTGGTGTGGTGGCAGAGCGTGAAGAGTTTGCTGAATTGGCGGCCAACACCTTGAGCGTGCATTGGAAACCTTGGGCCGGCTTACCCGATCTGTCAAACATCGAACAAGCGTTGCGTAACAACCCAGCGACGCCGCGTCAGCTTGTCGATGAAGGCGATGTCGATCAGGCGCTTGCGCAGGCCGCGCAGTCGATGCCCCGCACCTACATCTGGCCCTATCAGATGCACGCGTCGATCGGCCCCTCGTGCGCCGTGGCAGAGTTCAACGCTGATCCGACCGCGCCGTTTGCTTTAACCGTTTGGGCGGGCACGCAAAACCCTCATGTGTTGCGTGCAGACTTGGCGCGCCTGACCGCGCTGCAAGATACCGCGATTGAAATCGTACGAATGGAAGCCTCGGGGTGCTATGGGCGCAACGGTGCGGACGACGTGGCGGCAGATGCTGTATTGCTGGCGCGTGCGGTCGGTGCGCCAGTGCGCGTGCAGCTGACACGTGAGCAAGAAAATCTTTGGGAGCCCAAGGGCGCGGCGCAATGGATGGATGTTCGCGGTGGCTTGCACGCAGACGGCTCGATCGCGGCCTATGATTTTTCAACGTCGTATCCTTCGAACGGTGCACCCACGCTTGCATTGCTGCTTACTCGTACGATTGAACCTAACGCACAAGCGTATGAAATGGGTGATCGCACTGCGCGTCCACCTTACACCTTGCAAAATTTGCGCGTCACGGTCAATGATATGCCGCCCATTTTGCGCGCCTCATGGTTGCGTGGCGTGTCGGCGATGCCTAATTCGTTTGCTCACGAATCCTACATCGATGAGCTTGCGACGGCCGCTGGGGTCGATCCTCTGACTTTTAGGTTGCGCTACCTCGATGATCCGCGTGCGCGCGAATTATTACAAGCGACGGCAACTAAAGCCGGTTGGAAAATACACGAGCAGCCGCAGCAGCAGGGCGCAGAGGGCGATATTTTGCACGGTCAGGGCATCGCGTGGGCGCGCTATGTTCACAGCAAGTGGCCCGGGTTCGGTGCCGCGTGGGCCGCCTGGATCGCGGATGTGGAAGTCAACAAGCGCACAGGTGAGGTTCACGTCAAACGGGTGGTGGTGGGTCACGATGCGGGCTTAACGATTAATCCTGCCGGTGTTGAACATCAAATTCATGGCAACGTGGTGCAGACCACCAGTCGCACCCTGCTTGAACAAGTACCAACCGAACGCGCGCGCAACACCGTGGCAACCCGTGAATGGGGCTCGTATCCAATTTTGAGTTTTAGGCAGGTGCCTGTCATCGAAGTGATGCAGATGCCCCGTCACAACGAGCCCGCGCTTGGAGTCGGTGAGTCAGCGTCGGTGCCTGGCACGGCTGCGATTGCTAATGCAATTTTCGATGCAACGGGTGTGCGTTTTAGGCAGCCGCCTTTTACCCCTGAGATTGTGCGCGCGGCTTTGAATCCGTTGCTGTATCCAGACGACTCAGCCACGCACGCCTCTGGCAAGCCTCAATTGGCGGCTCAAGCCTCAGATAAACTTCAGGTGGCCTCGCAAACAAGTGACCCGCAGCTAACAGGTCCCGCGCGCCAACAGGCAGATCACGCCGACGCACGTTGGCCGCGGCCGCGTGCGTGGTGGTTGCGCGCAGCGGCGTTGACGGGGGCGTTCGGCGTTACGCTGTTGGGCGCGACTGGGTCACTGTTTGGTCAGCGCACGTCGCTGGCGCCCCTCACGCCACAAACCACGCAACAAACCACAACCTATTCGGCGGCAACGCTTGGGCGTGGTCGTGAGTTAGCAGCGCTAGGGAATTGCGTGACCTGTCATACCAGCGCGCAAGGTAAACCGAATGCTGGAGGCCTCGGAATTCAAACCCCTTTTGGCACGGTCTATAGCACCAACCTGACCCCCGACACACAAACGGGCATCGGCCTGTGGTCGCAGCAAGCGTTTAATCGTGCCATGCGTGAAGGCATCTCACGCGATGGTCATCACTTGTATCCGGCGTTTCCGTACACCTCGTTTACGCGCACGAGCGACGAAGATCTGACCGCGCTGTACGGGTGGCTGATGTCGCAAGAGCCTGTGCGCCAGGCAACGCCTGAAACCAAGCTGGCGTTTCCATTTAGTCTGCGTCCGCTCATGGCTTTTTGGAATGCGCTGTACCTCACGCCTGGGCCCGCCGCCCCGCCAACACAGACCGAAGTCGATCGCGCACCTGCCTGGTTGCGCGGCGAATATCTGGTGAATGGGTTGGGGCACTGTTCGGCCTGCCACACCTCGCGTGACGCCTTGGGCGGCGAACGCTCGGGGCTGGCCTATTTGAGTGGCGCCACCATTGAGGGCTGGCAGGCTCCTGCACTCAACGCGCGTTCGCCTAGCCCGGTGCCTTGGACTGAAGCCGCGTTCTATGATTATTTGCGCAACGGCCACAGCGCCCAACACGGCAGTGCCTCGGGGCCGATGGCACCGGTTGTCAGGCAATTAGCGCAAGTGCCCAACGCAGATATTGCTGCCATGGCGCATTACCTGGCGTCGTTTCAAGAGCCAATGTCGGCGCAGGGCTTAACAGAGCAAACGACTGCAGCGGCGCAGATCGCCCAAACTTACGTTGCGCAGGCGGCGGCACGCGAGCCCCTGCTACTGGGCCCCGCACAGCGCATGTTTCAGGCCGCCTGTGGGTCGTGTCACCACGACGGCGCTGGCCCGCGTTTGCTTGGAGTCAATATCCCGCTTGCGCTCAGTACCGGCATGCACAGCGCGCAACCTGATAACGTGATTCGCGTGGTGCTTGAAGGGATCCGCAAGCCTGCCAGTGAGCAAATCGGATTTATGCAAGGTTTTGCTAAACAATTTGACGACCAGCAATTAAGTGAGCTGTTGACTTTTATGCGCAGTCGTTTTGCCCCAACTCAGCCACCCTGGCAAAACCTTGAAGAGAAGATTGGGGCAATCCGCATGTCGCCAAGCTTGCATTTACCGTAAAGTTTGCTCACAATAGCAATATTGTTGATCACCCCGGTTCTGACCCGAGCCGGGGTTTTGCTTTTTTGGAAAACACCATGGCGACTATTCCACTTACCGTGCGCGGGGCCGAGCGCTTGCAAGCCGAGCTGCAGCGGCTTAAGCAGGTCGATCGCCCCGCGGTCATTAGCGCCATTGCTGAAGCGCGTTCGCACGGCGATTTGTCTGAAAACGCCGAGTACGATGCAGCGCGTGAGCGACAAGGCTTTATCGAAGGGCGAATTGCCGAGCTCGATGGCACGCTTTCAAATGCCCAACTCATTGAACCGAGCAGCATTGATGCCGATGGCCGTATCGTGTTTGGCGCAACCGTTGAGATCGAAGATCTTGAGTCGGGTGCCAAAGTCACTTACCAAATCGTTGGTGATGTTGAGGCCGATATTCGTTCGAATTTAATTTCGGTGTCTAGCCCTGTGGCGCGTGCGTTGATTGGCAAGTATGAGGGCGATGTCGTCGAAGTGAAGGCCCCGGCTGGGTCACGCGAATATGAAATCATTAGTATCAAATACGTGTGAAAAAGAACAGCACCGCGAAGGGTGCTGTCAGTCGAAGTTTGTGTGATGGTAGCGTTGCTGTACGTGGTGCAAGTGTTAATCCGCTAGTAGGTTTTTCTAGCGTTTAACCGGTGCGCGTTTACGCACTGTAGAGCCAAGTGCGCCACGCCGGGCTCCGGCACGCAGCGACAACGCACTGCCGCTGCGACGCGGAATCCCATGTGCGGTATTCTTGGCGCTTGCGGTGCGTTTGCTTGGGCGTGCAGGCCGGTCGCCCGAGTAAACGGTGGGGCGATCAGTATCTAAATCGGTTTGCTCGCGTTCTGGGCGATTGCGCCGGCTTGGTTTTTGAACCTTCTTGCCTGCTGCGGCCAGCTTTTTAGGTGTATGGGGTTCGTTGGGCTTGCGCTTGGCTGGGGTCGCAGGCACAGCCGGCGGTTTAAGGTAAGTGCCCTTTGCGCCAAAGCGATACAAAATTAGCATTTTGCCCAAGTGGTGCACCGTTGCGCACGATAGGGTGTCGCAAATCGTTGCAAGCATGGCATCGCGCTCGTCGCGGTCAGCACTGCCAGCCCGAACTTTAATCAGTTCGTGTGCCGAAAGATTCAGGTCGATTTCTTTTAATACGGCCTCTGTCAGGCCATTGTCGCCAATCAGTACAACAGGGCGTAACGGATGAGCGGCAGAGCGAAGCGAACTTCGTTCGCGGGGGGTAAGTTCCATAATAGTCATAAGGTAGATTGTACGGTAATGGCCAAGAACAAATTTTCTAAAGAGTGGGTCATGCAGCACATCAATGACCCTTTCGTCAAAATGGCGACTCAAAAAGGCTATCGCGCCCGAGCGGCATTTAAGCTAACCGAGATTCTTGACGCCGAAAAACTCATGCGGCGAGGCGACGTGATTGTTGACTTAGGCTCGACCCCCGGAAGCTGGTCTCAGGTGGCGCGTGAGCGGCTCGTGGGCAAGGGCGGTATCGTGGATGGTCGAATCATCGCCTTGGATCTGTTGCCGATGGAACCCGTCGCTGGCGTTGAGTTCATTTTGGGCGATTTTAGTGAAGAGGCGATCCTCGAGCAGCTCAGTCTGACGCTCGAAGGCACCAAGGTAGACTTGGTGATGTCGGATATGGCCCCAAATTTATCGGGGGTTGGCTTGGCGGATGCGGCCAGAATTCAGCACGTGATT
This sequence comes from Alcaligenaceae bacterium, assembly GCA_013205565.1. GTDB lineage: Bacteria > Pseudomonadota > Gammaproteobacteria > Burkholderiales > Burkholderiaceae_B > Zwartia. The sequence goes on from JABMMM010000187.1 coordinate 22,787, forward strand.
GATTTAGCCCTTGAATTTTCGCTGATTCACCTCAAAACAGACGGAGCATTGATCGTGAAAGCGTTTCACGGGAGTGGGTTTTCGCAAACCGTTGAAACCTTCAAACGTCACTTCAAGCGTGTGGTCGAGCGCAAACCTAAAGCATCCAGAGACCGTTCTTCTGAAACTTTCTTGATTGCCAAGGGTCGAAAGGGCTAGAACGTCGCAATTTCGGTTCCATCGCTGAGTAAGGGATTACTGCGAATGGTCTTTTTTAACAGGTAGAATGCACTTTTGCCCCGTTGCAACGTGCCCTTTAGGCCAAAGGGGTATGGCGCGTCAGATTGACAAGCTGGAGATCGGCCTTGAACAACTCTTTTTCGAAAGTCGCGGTATGGATGGTGATAGGTTTGGTGTTGTTTACTGTTTTTAAACAGTTCGACAGCCGCGCACCCGTGCAAGACACCGTGAGCTACACACAATTTATGGATGATGCCAAGTCTGGCAAGGTCCGGCGTGTCGACGTCCAAAACGATGTCCTGCACGTCACACCTGATTCCGGCCGGCCGTACACGCTGACCTCGCCTGGTGATCTTTGGATGGTGTCTGATCTGCTCAAGGCGGGCGTGTCTGTCTCAGGCAAGCCACGCGAAGAGCCCTCGCTACTCATGAATATCTTTGTGTCATGGTTCCCAATGTTGCTCTTGATCGGCGTCTGGGTGTTTTTCATGCGCCAGATGCAGGGTGGTGGCAAGGGCGGAGCCTTTAGTTTTGGTAAGTCGCGTGCACGTTTGCTTGACGAGGGCACCAATGCCATCACGTTTGCTGACGTTGCCGGTTGCGATGAAGCAAAAGATGACGTCCAAGAAATCGTTGATTTTTTACGCGATCCCTCCAAGTTTCAAAAACTCGGTGGCCGGATCCCGCGCGGTGTGCTGATGGTGGGTTCGCCTGGTACTGGTAAAACATTGTTAGCCAAAGCGATTGCTGGCGAAGCGAAGGTGCCGTTTTTTAGTATCTCGGGTTCTGACTTTGTCGAGATGTTTGTAGGTGTGGGCGCAGCTCGCGTGCGCGACATGTTTGAAAACGCTAAAAAACACTCGCCCTGCATTATTTTTATTGATGAGATCGATGCGGTTGGCCGCCAGCGTGGCGCAGGTCTCGGTGGTGGTAACGATGAGCGAGAACAAACGCTGAACCAAATGCTCGTTGAAATGGACGGCTTTGAGTCTGGCGTTGGCGTGATTGTGATTGCTGCAACCAATCGCCCCGATGTGCTTGACCCTGCGTTACTGCGTCCTGGTCGGTTCGATCGCCAAGTGGTTGTGCCGTTGCCAGATATTCGTGGCCGCGAACAAATCCTCAAAGTTCACATGCGTAAAGTGCCTTTGTCACAAAACGTTGATGCGCACACCCTTGCACGCGGCTGCCCTGGTTTTTCGGGCGCTGATCTGGCCAATCTGGTCAACGAATCGGCCTTATTTGCCGCGCGTCGCAACGGCCGCACTGTTGATATGTCTGACTTTGAAAAAGCAAAAGACAAGATCATCATGGGTGCTGAACGTCGCTCAATCGTGATGCCCGAAGAAGAGCGTCGGAATACCGCATATCACGAATCGGGTCACGCGATTGTGGCGCGCATGCTGCCTAAAACGGATCCCGTACACAAAGTCACCATCATTCCGCGTGGACGTGCCTTAGGCGTGACGATGCAGTTGCCCGAAGGCGATCGCTACAGCATGGACAAAGAACGTCTGTTGTGCACGATTGCGGTGTTGTTTGGCGGTCGTATCGCTGAAGAACTGTTCATGAACCAAATGACCACAGGCGCCTCGAACGACTTTGAACGTGCCACAGCGATTGCTCGCGACATGGTCACGCGTTATGGTATGACCGACAATCTTGGCCCAGTGGTCTACGCTGAAAACGAAGGCGAAATCTTCTTAGGTCGTAGCGTGACAAAAACGACGCACATGTCTGAAGCAACGATGCAGAAAGTCGATAACGAAATTCGTAAGATTATTGACGAGCAGTACGCACGGGCACGCGCGATTCTTGAAAGCAGCCGTGAAAAAGTCGAGATCATGACGAAAGCGTTGCTCGAATGGGAAACCATCGACGCCGATCAGATTGGCGACATTATCGAAGGCCGTCCGCCTCGTCCGCCCAAGGTTCCTCAGGCGCCAGCAGACTCTTCTGACACGCCGCCAACGGGCGCAGCACCAACCAACGATCCGGCCGCAGTCGTCTGAGGCAAAAAAGCCAAACGTAATGTCAGACTATTGGTCCTGCGGGCGTTTTGAGTTCTCACTCAAACGCCCGCTTTTAATGGGAATCGTCAACGTCACGCCTGATTCGTTTTCAGACGGTGGGCAGCACCTAAGCGCTAAGGCAGCCATTGCTCATGCTCGGGCCCTAATCGTTGAGGGTGCGCAAATTATCGACCTTGGGGCAGAATCTACTCGCCCAGGTGCTTTGCCGGTTTCGGTTCAAGAAGAGCTCGCCCGCTTGTTACCAGTCATTGCTGCCCTGCGCGACAGCGGTGCAGCACTATCGGTTGACACTTGCAAAGCTGAGGTGATGCAGGCCGCACTCGATGCAGGGGCAGATATTATTAATGATGTCACCGGCATGCGAGATCCTCAGGCTCAGCGTGTGGTGGCAGGGCATCCAAGCTGCGGGGTTTGTGTCATGCATATGCAGGGTGAACCGCGCAACATGCAACTAAATCCCCACTACCTAAACGTCGTGACTGAGGTCAGTGCCGCCTTGGTCGCTCAGGCGCAGTTGCTCGAAAAACTTGGCGTGCAGCGCGCGCGTATCAGCCTGGATCCTGGTTTAGGTTTTGGTAAGACTGTCGAACAAAACTATCAATTGCTTAAGGGTTTGGCGACGCTGGTTCATAGCGGCTATCCCGTCGTGTTGGGTGCCTCTCGCAAATCAATGCTTGGTGCAATAACTGGAAAGCCTGTCGATCAGCGCTTGAGTGGTAGTATTGCGGCGGCACTGGCTGGTGTAGCCAGAGGTGCCGCGGTGTTGCGCGTGCACGATGTGGATGCCACTCACGATGCTTTGAAAGTTTGGCAGTCGGTTCAGGCTGCAGAGGATTTTAAATGAGTCAAAGAAAGTATTTTGGTACCGACGGCGTCCGCGGCAAAGTGGGCGGTGAGGTCATCAATGCCGAATTCGCGCTCAGGCTTGGCTACGCAGCCGGCAAAGTTTTGGCCAAAGAGCACTCGGCGCGGCGTGGTCGCCCGACCGTTTTAATTGGTAAAGACACACGCATTAGTGGCTATATGCTTGAGTCGGCACTAGAGGCGGGCTTTGCCTCGGCCGGGATCGAGGTGTTGTTGGCCGGACCTTTACCAACCCCTGCGGTAGCGTATCTGACGCGCACTTGGCGCCTGGTCGCGGGCATTGTCATTAGTGCCTCGCACAACCCGTATGACGACAACGGCATCAAGTTTTTTTCGTCTAAAGGCATGAAGTTGCCCGACGAAACCGAGGCCGCAATAGAAGCCGCACTTGACGAACCGATGCAGTGCGTAAGTTCTGAAAAACTCGGTCGAGCGCGTCGGATTGATGATGCGCCTGGCCGTTACATCGAGTTTTGTAAAAGTACGTTTCCCTCGGATTTAGATTTGGGTGGGTTAAAACTCGTGGTTGATGCCGCTAATGGTGCGGCATACCACATCGCACCGCACGTTTTTCGTGAACTCGGTGCAGTAGTGACTGCGATTGGCGTGTCACCGGATGGTTTCAATATCAATAAAGATGTCGGGGCACTGCACCCCGAGAGCTTGGCGGTTGAAGTGCGCGCGCGCGGTGCTGACCTAGGAATCGCCTTAGACGGCGATGCCGATCGGGTTCAAATGGTCGACGCCTCGGGGCGCATCTACAACGGTGACGAACTTCTTTACGCGGTCCTTCGCGAACGTCTCTTGCGCGGCCCGGTGGCTGGTGTCGTGGGTACCCTCATGACAAACTTTGGCTTTGAGCGTCAGCTTAAGGCAATGGGCATTCCGTTCGAACGCGCGCAAGTCGGCGATCGCTATGTTCTTGAACAATTACGTAACCGCGGCTGGCTGTATGGCGGCGAAAGTTCTGGCCACTTGTTGTGCCTCGACTCACACACCACGGGTGACGGCATCGTTGCAGCCTTGCAAGTCTTGGCTGCCTTGCAGCGCAGTGGCGAAACCCTTGCCCAATGGGTGTCAGCGCTACGGTTGTACCCACAAAAAATGATCAATGTCGCACTCAGACCCGGAACTGACTGGGCCACGCATGCTGGCTTGCAGGCGGCCAAAAAACAAGCTGAAGCCTGGTTGGGCGAGCGTGGTCGCGTGTTGATTCGCGCTTCGGGCACCGAGCCTAAGCTTCGCCTGATGGTCGAGGCTGATGACGAAGCTTTGGCGACAAAGTGCGTTGACCTCTTGGCAGCGGTTGATTTAACGAGCTAGGGCGAGTTGCTTTGCGCGCAAAGGGTTTTTTACCGTCGCCCGCCTAAGTCAAAAAAACTTCATCATTTCGTCACCTTCATGCAACGTGTTTTGGTCAAACTAGGTAAACCTAGGAGACCAACCTCATGCTTGAGCTTGTACGCAGCGCCTCTAGTTTCTTTACGCTTCCCACGGCTTCAAGTGATTCGCAAGGTCTGGTGGTGGGCCTGGCACAGTCAGCAAAAGAAATTGAACTCGCACAGCGATTACGCCATGACGTCTTTAGCGCTGAGTATGGGGTGACCCTAGGGCGCGAACATGATGGCGTGGATCGCGACGAATTCGATCCGTGGTGCACGCATTTGTTGGTGCGAGAACATGGCTCGGATCGCGTGGTGGGCACCTATCGGATTTTGACGCCACAACAGGCAAAGCGCGCTGGCGGCTATTATTCTGAATCAGAGTTTGACCTCAGCGGCTTGGGTGCGTTGCGTGAGTCTCTGGTTGAGTTTGGTCGGGCCTGCATTCATGAAGAGCATCGTCAGGGTGGCGTTTTAATGATGCTTTGGTCAGGCTTGGCCGAAATCCTCAAACAAGGCAATTATGAGCACGTTTTTGGGTGTGCGAGCGTTAGTCTGCGCGACGACGGTGTGACAGCCGCTGAGGCTTGGCGCCAGATTAAAGAACGTGCGCTTTTTACTGAGACGGTTGGTGTGCGGCCTTTGCATCGCTACCCTGTTGAGCAACTTGACAGTCAGTTGCCAGCTTCTGTGCCCGCGTTACTCAAAGGCTATTTAAAACTTGGTGCCCGCGTCTGTGGAGAACCCGCTTGGGATCCAGATTTTCATACGGCTGATTTTCCTTTATTGCTCTCGGTGAGTGGGATGGCCCAGCGCTACCGCAAGCACTTTGGCTTTGAGCGCACTAAACCGGGATCAGCGCAAAATTAAAGCCAACTTTCGCCCACTCTGCTTCTTCTCCGTGTAACGAAAAATCTGTTAACGGGTGAGAGTCGAGCCATTTTTTATCGACCTGGCAAACAATAGAAGTGCCCTTGATACTTAGTGAGAGCGGCAACTTGGAGACGTCTTCACGGCGTCGGCAAAGTAAAACCGATAGGCGCAGACACAAAATTGTGAGCCATTGGTCACGATTTTTGACTAGATTCTGAGCCTTGGTGAGTTTGCCAGTGTGCGCTAACGCTAACAACCCCAATTGCGCTTGATCGACTCTTGAAAACCCGGGCATGTCGGCGTGATTCAAAATGTAGGCACTGTGCTTGTGATAACCAGCCTGTGCGATCGACAGACCCACTTCGTGCAGGTCACAAGCCCAATTTAGGGTGTGTCTTAATTCGTCTTGTTCTGCGCGCTCAGGTAAAACAGAAGCAAATAAACTCAAGGCGCTACGCTTGACCCGAGTCGCCTGACGCATATCGACGTGGTAACGCTTGGTAAAAGCCAGCACCGACACGTCGCGCCGATCGTGTGCCTCTTCGCGACCGGCCAGATCAACTAAAACGCCTAAACGTAAGGCGCCATCACCGGTTTTCATAACCTCGACACGCATCTCGGCAAAAAAAGCGCTCATGATCGCCAGACCGCCCGTTAAAACGTCGGCGCGCTCAAGCTTTATCCCAGGCAGGTCATCTGGAATCACGCGCCCGGCGCGCACCAGTTTGGCTTTTAGTTTTTCAAGCCCATCACGCGTGATGCCATCGGGCGACAGGCGCCCTTCGGTCAAAATCGCGTACAGTGCTTTGGCAGTGCCCGAAGAGCCAAAGGCGGCATCCCAGCCCATTTTGCGGTAAGGCTTGGTGATCACCTCTATCTCGCGACGAGCGGCGAGTTCGGCCAGCTTCATGGAATAGTTGTCGATGACGCCGTCAGGAAAAAACTTTCGACTGTAGCTGACGCAGCCCATGTAAAGCGAAGAGGTAAGCAAGGGCTCGTCGCCGCGACCAATAATCACCTCGGTCGAGCCCCCGCCAATATCGACCACCAGGCGTCTGTCGTTCGAGATGGGTAGCGTGTGGCTGACCCCAGAATAGATTAAACGTGCTTCTTCGCGTCCGGCGATGACCTCAATCGGAAACCCTAGCGCCTCTTCGGCGCGGGGTAAAAAATCCGCGACGTTGCGCGCGACTCGGAAGGTGTTGGTGGCAACCGCACGCACCCGGTCTGGGTGAAAGCTGCGTAAGCGCTCGCCAAAGCGTTTGAGGACCTCGATGGCGCGTTCAACCGATTCGTCATCCAGTATTTTGGCTGAACTCAACCCCGCGGCTAAGCGCACGGTTTCTTTGAGGCGATCGATTTGATAGATGTGCTTGGCACCGTTTTGCTCGGCGACCCGTCCAATCGAAAGCCTAAAGCTGTTCGACCCCAGATCCACTGCTGCCAAAAGGTGTTCCATCAACGTCAATCCGTAACCAAAGTACACGTATTATAAAAGGGTATCCTAAAGGAACCTCAAAGTTGAGGAAACGGCCAAGGGGCGGGAATGTTACTAAACTGTAACCTTACTGTTGTAAAAAACTAAAACATTTAAAAAATTAAGGTCATTCGTCATGCCAGCGCGTAAAAAAGCCGAACCGCTGTTTCTGAACAGAGAATTATCGTTGCTTCAGTTCAACGAGCGAGTTTTGGCGATGGCCGAACACCCAGACACCCCGTTGCTAGAACGACTGCGCTACGTTTGTATCGTGAGCTCGAATTTAGACGAGTTTTTTGAAATTCGGGTCTCAAGCTTAAAAGAGCAGTTGGCGCAGCACCCCACCTTGCTGGGGCCAGATGGCATGACGACTGAACAAGCCTACGAACGGGTGCAACTTGAAGTGCACAGCATGGTGGATCGGCAGTACGCCTTGCTCAATGATGATATTTATCCACGCTTGCGCACCGAGGGTATTTATCTGCACCATGCCAGTGAATGGAACGAGGCGCAAACCGCCTGGGCAAAAGAAGTGTTTCATCGCGATGTGATGCCGCTGCTGACACCAATCGGCCTGGATCCAGCGCATCCGTTTCCCCGTGTCTACAACAAAAGCTTGAATTTCATTGTGCCCTTGACTGGGCAGGATGCCTTTGGTCGCAAGGCAACGATTGCGATCGTACAAGCCCCAAGAGCGTTACCGCGCCTGATCCAAATGCCACCTGAGGTGTCGGGTCAGCCCCACAGCTTTATCTTGTTGACCAGTCTGTTGCGTGCGTTTGTCGGTGAATTATTTCCGGGTATGACCATGCAGGGTTGCCATCAATGGCGTGTGACGCGCAACAGTGATCTGTTCGTAGACGAAGAAGAAGTCACCAATCTGCGGCAGGCGCTGCAAGGTGAGTTGTCACAGCGTAATTTCGGCTCAGCCGTACGGCTTGAAATTGATGTGCTGACCCCGGTTGAAATCGCCAACTTTTTGCAAAAAGAGTTTTCGTTGACCGAGGCAGATACCTACCGGGTTAACGGGCCGGCCAACGTATCTCGCCTGATGCAGATCTGCAATTTAGTCAAACGACCAGATTTGTTATTTCCAGAGTTTCAAGGGCCGATTCCTCCGCCGTTTGATCGTTTGCCGAATCGGCCTTCTGCCATTTTTGAAGCCATCGCGAAAGAGGACCGTTTATTGCATCATCCCTATCAATCTTTTCAACCGGTCATCGATTTTTTGACCGCAGCCGCGGTCGATCCTGATGTGGTTGCGATTAAACAGACGATTTATCGAACCGGCGAAGACTCAGAGCTGATGCGGTTGTTGCTCGCTGCGGCTAAGGCGGGTAAAGAAGTGACCGTTGTCGTTGAGCTGATGGCGCGCTTTGATGAGCAGACCAATATCAATTGGGCAGCTCGCCTCGAAGAGGTTGGCGCGCACGTGGTGTACGGCGTAGTGGGTCATAAAACGCACGCCAAAATGGCGCTGGTGCTGCGCCGTGAAAAGGGTCGAATCAGGCGCTATGGTCACTTAGGCACGGGCAACTATCACCCGCGCACGGCAAGTCTCTATACCGACTTTGGCTTGCTGACTGCCGAACCGCGGCTGTGTGAAGACATGGACAAGGTGTTTTCGCAACTGACCGGGCTAGGCTCGCGACGGATATTAAAAGAGTTGCTGCAGGCACCTTTTACGCTGCATGACACGGTCGTGTCGCTGATTCGCGCTGAGGCGCGGGCCGCACGTGCCGGTGAAAAAGCACGGATTTTGGTGAAACTCAATTCCTTACTTGAACCGATCGTGATTCAAGAACTCTACAAGGCCAGTCAAGCGGGCGTGAAAATCGATTTGATTATTCGTGGGGTGTGTGCACTGCGTTCAGGCGTACCCGAGCTGTCTGAAAATATCACGGTGCGTTCAATTGTTGGCCGTTTTCTTGAACATTCTAGGGTGTTCTACTTCTACAGTGGGGGGGCTGAGTCGGTTTACCTGTCGTCTGCCGACTGGATGGATCGCAACTTTTTCAGGCGCGTTGAGATTGCGTTTCCGGTCTTAGAAAAAACGCTCAAGAAGCGCGTGATTGATGAGGCGTTTACGTTTGCCCTGCGCGACAATCGCTTGGCCTGGCTACAACAACCCGATGGCAGTTACACCGTGGTGTCAAATCGTCGCGCTGCCTTCAAACTGCACGAGCATTTGATGAATTTAGATAAAAATACTTAATAATCAATAGTTTACCATTTTATTTCAAAATAACCTCTGCGGAGGTTATTTTTGTTTGTGACTGTCATAAAGCCGTCATGTTCGCTCGATATCATCAAGAGTCTAGTGTCAAAAAAGGCTCTAGATATCGTCATAAATTAAACTTTAAAAGGTCAAGACATGTTCAAACGCTCACTCGTCAAACTCTCAGCGGCGCTCGCATTCAGCGTGCTGGGCTTCGCTTCGCAAGCAGCAGATATCACCGGTGCAGGCGCAACGTTCCCATACCCAATTTTCGCTAAATGGGCAGAAGTCTACAAAAAAATCGAAAACGTGGGTTTGAATTACCAGTCGATCGGTTCTTCAGGTGGCCTGCGTCAGATTCGCGCTAAAACTGTGACCTTCGGTGCGTCGGATGCGCCCGTGGATGGTCCTACGCTCGAAAAAGACGGCATGGTCCAGTTTCCAGCGATTCTGGGTGGCGTTGTGCCGATCGTCAACATCGAGGGCTTTAAGCAAGCCGAACTCAAACTGACCGGCGCAGTATTGGCTGATATTTTTATGGGTACCATTAAAAACTGGAACGACCCCAAGATTGGTGCACTCAATCCGGGTAAAACGTTGCCCAACCAGGCAATTACTGTTGTCCACCGTGCGGATGGTTCGGGTACAACCTTTATTTTTACTGACTACCTGAACGAAGTCAGCAAGGATTGGTCAGGCAAGGTTGGCAAGGGTGCCGCAGTGAAATGGCCTGCAGACAGCTCAGTCGGTGGTAAGGGTAATGAAGGTGTTGCAGCGAACGTCATTCGCGTGAAAGGTGCAATTGGTTACGTAGAGTACGCGTATGCCAAGAAAAACAACATCACATACTTGCAAATGATGAACAAAGATGGTCAGTACGTGGCCCCAAGCGAAAAGTCTTTCGCTGCGGCAGCGGCTGGTGCAGACTGGTTCAGCGTTCCAGGTATGGGAATCTCGTTGGTTGAGCAAAAGGGTGCTTCATCCTGGCCGATCACCGGCGCCTCGTTTGTCTTGATGTACAAAGAGCCAGCCGACAAGGCGGCCTCTAAAGACGTGATCAAGTTCTTTACTTGGGCCTTCAAAGACGGTCAGCAACTGGCGCTTGACCTTGACTACGTGCCACTGCCTGATGCCTTGACCAAGGCGATTGCTAGCAAGGTTTGGTCACAGATCAAGAACTAAGCTTTGAGATCTTAGTTTTTAAAACGTAGTACTCAGTACGATCGCAATTGAGCTGTTTTGTAGAACGTGTAATCAGTCTGTCCAGACCCGGTGGGTCTGGACATTCGGTTCTAAGGAGTAGTAGATGGGTACGCCCCCAACGACGAGTGGCATGATGGACCCGCGCATGGTTGCCGTGGTTAAAAAGCAGCGTATTCAGGACTTTTTGTTTCACAAAGTCACGATGTTGTTTGCCCTACTCGTGTTAATCGCACTAGCCGGGATCTTGGTTTCGCTGATGATCAGCGCCTGGCCCGCTTTTCAAAAGTTCGGTATCGACTTTATCTGGACCGTTGAGTGGGACATCATCAACGAAGACTTTGGTGCCGCGATCGCGATCTACGGCACGCTGATCAGCTCTGTGATTGCGCTCTTAATCGCAGTCCCGTTGGCCTTCGGTATCGCACTATTTTTAACCGAAATGTGCCCGCTCTTGCTGCGCCGCCCTCTGGGCACGGCTATTGAACTGCTTGCTGCTGTGCCTTCTATTATTTACGGCATGTTCGGGCTGTTTATTTTTGCGCCTCTTTTTGCCGACTACGGTCAGCCAGCCCTGCAGTCTACTCTTGGTCAAATGCCTTTGATCGGCCCCCTTTTCGGTGGCGCCATGAATGGTATCGGTCTCTTAGCTGCAGGCATTATTCTGGCTTTTATGGTGTTGCCGTTTATCGCCGCGGTGATGCGCGATGTGTTTGAAATTGTGCCTCCGATTTTGCGCGAGTCTGCCTATGGCTTGGGCTGTACGACTTGGGAGGTTGTGCGTTATATCGTATTGCCCTACACACAAAAAGGCGTGATCGGCGGCATCATGTTAGGTCTTGGTCGCGCACTGGGCGAAACGATGGCGGTCACCTTTGTGATCGGCAACTCTCAACGCATCAGAGAGTCTTTGTTTGCACCTGGCACCTCGATTGCTTCGACGCTAGCAAATGAATTTGGTGAAGCGGATGATTTTCACCTATCGACATTGTTCGCTCTCGGTTTTCTCTTATTCGTGATTACCTTTGTCGTACTCGCTATCGCAAAGATCATGATTATGCGTAGTGAAAGAGCTCAAGGGGTAAAGACCTAATGAATACCAACCTGTATCGGCGTCGTAAGTTCGTCAACAAGCTTGGTCTGTTTGCCTCAATGTTGGCGATGGTTTTAGGCCTGTTTGTTTTACTGTGGATTTTGTTCATTCTTTTTAAGAACGGTTTTGCTGGCTTGAGTCTGGCGATCTTCACTGAGTCCACTCCCGCGCCTGGTTCTGAGGGTGGTGGTTTGGCCAACGCAATCGTCGGTAGTTTGATGATGGTGGGTGTCAGCGTTTTGATCAGTACACCTATTGGCATTTTTGCGGGTGTTTATTTGGCTGAGTTTGGTGACGACAACAAACTGGCCGCGGTGACGCGTTTTGTGACGGATATTATGTTGTCCGCGCCGTCCATCGTTCTGGGCTTGTTTGTTTACGCAGTGCTGGTGGCGCAGGTTAAACACTTTTCGGGCTGGGCGGGTTCGTTAGCACTTGCTCTGATCGCCATCCCCGTGGTGCTCAAAACCACCGAAAATATGTTACGCCTTGTACCCGGTAGCTTACGCGAGGCAGCTTTCGCTCTTGGCGCTCCGCATTGGAAGGTCACGAATTATGTGACGCTGCGTGCGGCGCGTGCAGGCGTCATGACAGGCCTTCTGCTTGCGCTTGCGCGGATCAGCGGTGAGACTGCTCCACTGCTATTTACGGCTTTAAATAATCAGTTTTTCTCTACCAACATGAATGCGCCGATGGCCAACTTGCCTGTGGTGATCTTCCAGTTTGCAATGAGCCCTTATGACAACTGGGTGAGCCTCGCTTGGGCGGGTGCTCTGCTAATTACGCTCTCCGTATTGGCGCTTAATATTGTCGCGCGCGTCTTGTTCCGCGAACGCACCGCTGGTTAACTTCCTGGATATCGCTATGAATAATCAAGCAAATGAATTGCCTTTGAAAAATGCACTCGAGGTGCGTGGTTTAAACTTTTTCTACGGCAAGTTCCAAGGTCTAAAAAATATTGATCTGGATATTGCCGAGGGTAAGGTAACAGCCTTTATTGGTCCGTCAGGTTGCGGCAAATCGACCCTGTTACGCGCTTTAAATCGTATGTATAGCTTGTATCCTGGTCAGCGCGCCGAGGGACAAGTTAACTTTTATGGTGAAAACATATTGGATCCAAAGCAGGATCTCAACATGTTGCGCGCTCGCATCGGCATGGTGTTTCAAAAGCCGACGCCTTTTCCGATGTCAATTTATGACAACGTAGCGTTTGGTGTGCGTCTGTATGAAAACTTAAGCAAAGGCGAGATGGACGCGCGTGTCGAGTGGGCGTTGAGCAAGGCTGCATTGTGGGGCGAATCGAAGGACAAGTTGAACCAAAGCGGTCTATCCCTCTCGGGTGGTCAGCAACAGAGACTTTGTATTGCTCGTTCGGTCGCGGTCAAGCCTTCAATTATCTTGTTTGACGAACCGACTTCGGCACTTGATCCGATTTCGACTGGCAAAATCGAAGAATTGCTGCATGAGTTGAAATCGGATTACACCGTGGCGATTGTGACCCACAATATGCAGCAGGCTGCTCGCGTATCCGACTTTACGGCGTTTATGTATTTGGGCGAGTTGATGGAATTCGGCCAGACTGACAAGATTTTCGTCAAACCCAAGCGCAAAGAAACCGAAGACTACATTACAGGCCGTTTTGGTTAAGTTTGACGGCTGATTAGCAAGGTCTTTATTAGCAATCAATACCTCAGTGCACAGAATGGGACGTCCAGCATTATTCTGTTACAATGCTCATCTTTCGGGGCGTAGCGCAGCCTGGTAGCGCATCTGCTTTGGGAGCAGA
>JABMMM010000020.1 GCA_013205565.1 Alcaligenaceae bacterium
AAGCAGCCAAGCGCTTCGTGCTGCGCTTAAACGCAAGGCGCGCAACAACGCCGCGCTCGAGAGCAATAGAGTCAGCGCCCATAACGCGTATTCACGCGCCTCCTGGCTATACAAGATCATTAGCGGCGAGACACATAGCAGTAACACTGCAAGCAGCGCCGCGCGGCGGGTGGCGGCCAATTCACGCATCAACCAATACAATGCAGGCAGACCCAACACGCCAAAAAAAACAGAAAGACCGCGCAAAGCAAATACTGAGTCGCCCCACAACTGAACCCATCCCTTGGCTAAAACGTAATAAAGAGGTGGGTGCTGCGGATCGTGCTGCGCGAGGTCTGTCAGCAGCGCAAATACCGAAGAGGCTTGCTGGACTTGTTGAAATTGCAGCACCTGCACCACCGTCAGAACCTGAGTGCTGTACAAGCCCTCCATTTGGGCCGCCAAGGTGGCACCGGCTGACAACACCCGGGTCGCCACCTCATCGTGCCAAATAATTTTTTCGTCAAGGCCATAGAACCTAAGCGCGGCACCAAACAGCAAAAGCGCCACTAGGAGAGCGGCCTGCCTATTAGGGTTCACATGAATAGACAAAGGCGTCTCAAAAGCACAAAATCGTAGGGTATCAGAACTATAAAAACCTCGGGACATCTGTCATGAAACGCCTTATTTACGCCCGTACGCTAAGAGCCGTCAGCGCGCTACTAGCCGCCGGCGCTTTGTTTGTCGCGCCAGACTCAACGATTGCGCAAGACGCTGCCTCTGCCTGGCCCACTAAACCCATTCGAATCATCGTGCCATTTGGCGCCGGGTCTTTCACGGATATTGCCGCACGCACCGTTGGTGCCGAGCTGTCAGATAAGCTCGGGCAGCCCATTATTGTCGAAACCAAAGGTGGTGCCGGAAGCACGATCGGTACCGATCTAGTCGCTAAAGCGCCTAATGACGGTTACACCTTTTTAGTGACAGACAACTCTTTTGCGGTGTCATCCGCCCTTTATGAAAAACTACCCTATTCACCCAAAGACCTCATACAAGTGTCTTTGCTCGCTGACGCTCCTGCAGTCTTGGTAGGACGACTTGGCCTGCCAGCGAGCACGCTTAAAGACATGGTGGAACTCGCACGTAACAGCCCCGGCAAACTCAGCTTTGGCTCGGGCGGACAAGGCTCTTCGGCCCAACTCGCCATGGAGGCTTTTTTATTACAAAACAAACTCGAACTCATTCACGTTCCGTTTAAAGGTATTGCTCCGGCTTTGATGGAAGTGGCCGCCGACCGAGTCGATATCGCAATTAGCAGCGTGGGTACGGCAAGCGCCTACATTAAAGACAACCGTCTGAAAGGCTTGGCGATTAGCAGCGAAAAACGTCACCCCAACATGCCAAACGTCCCTACCTTCGCGGAGGCGGGGTTTCCAAGCTACAAAATGATGTACTGGTTTGGCATGATGGCGCCCGCGGGGACGCCGCCAGCGATCATCGCGCGCATGCAAAAAGAAATCGCGAGAGCGGTCGCCACACAAAAAGTGAGCGACGTTTTTGCAGCCACAGGGGTGCGCGCGATTGCAACCTCGCCCGCAACGTTCACCAAAATGGTACAAAGCGAAACCACTTTATGGTCTGAAGTCATTACCCGAGCGAAAATTAAACTCGAGTAACGCTTGGCATCTGTTTACAAAAACTGATCAACCGGAACCACTATCGTGTCTTTTGATTTAAACGAAAAAGTTGCCTTTACTGCCCCTGCTAACTCTTGCGATGCGCACTTTCATGTGTTTGGCCCAGCAGAGAAATATCCTTATGGCTCTGATCAATTACGCTATACGCCACCGCTGGCGCCTTTGTCTGAGTATCTGCAACTCGCCAAACACCTTGGCCTCACACGTTATGTTTTCGTACAACCAAGCGCCTATGGCCGCGACAACAGTTGCATGCTCGACGCCATGCGCGAAGTTGGGATCACCCAATCACGCGGCATTGTTGATATCGATGAAGATGCACCAGATTCATTACTGGCCGAAATGGACAAGCTAGGCGTGCGCGGTGTGCGTATCAACTACAGCCCGATACACCCCTACGAGCCTGGTTTGTCCAAAAAGATGCAGCCGCGCATCGAGCGTATTGCCGCGCGTTGCAAAGAGCTTGGCTGGCATCTTGATTTCTTGCTGCCCGGTTGGCTCACCACCGAAATGATCCCGCTCATGAAGACACTACCCGTGCCGTTTTCAATGGCACACATGGGGATGAATCTCGCCAAAGATGGCCCCGACGCTCCAGGTTTTAAAGCGCTACTTGAGCTCATGAACCACGGCGATCGCAAAGCCTACGTCAAGTTCACCGGCATCTATCGCATGTCTAAAGTGCCGCAGTTTACCGATTCAGATGCAATGGCCCAGGCTCTGATCAAAGCCGCCCCTGATCGTCTCATCTGGGGCAGCGATTATCCACATTTGTCGTTTGGTGAGAACAGCTCGATTGAGTTGTTTAATCTGTTGGCGCGCTGGACGAGTGATGAGAGCGTGCGCAAATTGATTCTTGCTGACAATCCGGCAAGGTTATTTGGGTATTGATTAAGGTGGAAGGCGTTTTGAATAAACGATCACAAGCAGGGCCGACAGATTCTATTTCTATTGAAGAGCTTGACTGCTCTCGTATGGGCTTGAGCAGTAAATTACCGCTCATTTTTTATCCGACTTTTGATAAAGAGGGGTGTAATCTTTCGATTATTGTGCCATCCTTAGGAATTGATGTATTTGCCAAGACTCACGCAGAACTGGTAAGCGAGCTCGAAGAAGTACTCCCCGTTTTATGGGACGAGTATGCAAAAGCAGATTCAACCTTGCTCACAAGGCCTGCCCAAAAACTCAAAACAGCGCTCCTACAGACCTTCAGCGAAACTACATTTGCTTAGTTAACGAAGCGAGGCGCTCTTCAATCGTCTTAAAAAGAGGCCTCTGCTTCACAAGCGGTGCGAAGCATTGAGCGCACAAGTCTTGCGCCGCCTGCAAGGCGGCACGTTGTTGGTCAGTAAGGCCTGAGTCGCGATCCACCCGCTCAAGCAACTCTTCAAACAAGCACCCGAACGCCCGCACTTCAATTTTCTCAAGCGCCTGGGCAACGACTAGGTCGGTTTGATCGTAAAAAGCTGCGGCACCAAAATCACCCAACACCGCATGACCATCATCACCAATTAGAGTGTTGTGCGCATACAGGTCGCCATGCGTCAGACCACGGCTGTGCAACTGACGTGCCAAGCTTGCTACCCCGCACACCAAATGTAGCGCGTCGTGCAAACTGAAACGCAGGTCAGAGGCATACACATCACGGGTACACGACTGCAAGCTTGGCGGGGCAGCCAAGTTTCGATAACTTGGATCGATCAGTTGCATGATCAAGGCTTGAGTCCCTTCTGGATGGTCGGTCACCTTACCAAGCAGGTTAATGAGATAGGGATGTGATCCTGCGCTGACATAAGCGGCAATCTCACTGTGTGGCAGGCCATCACTCGTCAATGCCCCCTTAAAGACCTTGACCGCAACCTCTCGCGAGTTATCAGCAAGCGCAGCCTGATAAATGACGCCCGAGGCGCCTTCACCGAGCTTTTGTTTAAGTTGTAGGCTAGCCCACGGGGTTTGTGTCAGGGTGACTTGCTGCGACAAGGAGCGCGCTTCAGCCGCCGCACAAACCGGATTGCCTGAATACCCCAACCACGACAGCCTAGGCATGCTCAACAACCACTCAGGCA
>JABMMM010000188.1 GCA_013205565.1 Alcaligenaceae bacterium
ACGTCTTCAACGGTGACCACTTTTTTCAAGTATGCGTTCAGATTGTGTTGCGCATGGTGCGATGCGGAAACCTTGACCCAAGCCAGTTGTTCGCTGGTGGTGCCAAACTCATACATATGCCGCATCGCAGCAAGCGCGTATAAATTTACCGTGACAGGCCCATAAGGCATTTCAAACGGGGTGTCCGGGATGGCGGTATCTAGGTCACGCGCGATCGTGCCAGGGCGACCAAAGCCTGCACAGGTAATCAAGGCAACACTGCACTTGCCCGCCGCGATGGCTTCAGCCGCATGCGCGACCAAATACATATAAGACGACCCGCCTGTGTTGGTCGAGTCAGAGTGTTTAACTGTCAACCCCATGTAGTCAATCATGTTGATGCCACCTAGGCTGCCAGGCGCATCGGTCGAGCAGTAATAGCCGTCGACGTCATGAATGGTCAGACCGGCGTCTTCAAGCGCCCCTTTGGCACACTCAGCGTGCAAGTGTGCCAGCGACATATTGGTGATTTTGCGAGCCGGATGCTCGAAGATCCCGGCGATATAGGCCTTGCCTTTAATACTCATTGTGTTGTCCCTGTGAAGCTTTTGGTTTGAACCAAATATTAGAGCGAGTCGGCTGTCAGCCTTGTCTTAGTTTTATACCATTCTAACCACGTCTTTAGGCAGTGGTTTTTCTTTTTTCACCGAAAAGGATAATTTGCTCTAAGCTAGCGCTTAAGGTACCTAGATACCACTCGGAGACCATATGCCAGAGCAGTCATCACTATTACTCAGGTCAGTGCACGAGGGCGTCCTGACGCTCGTCTTTTCAATATTTCAAGGAGCCTAGTCAATCATGAGCCGTTTATGTGAAGGACGCGTCGCAATCGTTACCGGCGCTGCACGTGGAATTGGGCGCGAATATGCCTTGCAATTAGCCGCCTGTGGAGCCAAAGTCGTTGTCAATGACCTTGGCGTGTCACGCGAAGGTTTAGGCAAAGACACGACTGCTGCGCAACAAGTTGTTGACGAAATCAAAGCAGCGGGTGGCGAGGCCATCGCAAACTGTGACGACGTCTCTGAATGGAAAGAAGCCGAGCATATGATCCACAGCACGGTCGAGCACTTTGGCAAGCTCGACGTCGTGATCAACAACGCAGGCATTCTTCGTGACCGGATGCTTGTGAACATGGAAGAAAGCGAGTGGGATGCCGTCATCAAGGTTCATTTAAAAGGAACCTTCGCACCTTGCCACCACGCCGCCGTGTACTGGCGAGCTCAGCAAAAGCTCACCGGCGAATCTGTGAACGCACGACTCATCAATACCACTTCATTTTCGGGCTTGCTCGGCAACATTGGGCAAAGCAATTACGGTGCCGCCAAAGCCGGGATCGCTGCATTCACCATTATCACTGCGCGTGAATTAAAACGTTATGGAATCACGGTCAATGCCATTAGCCCGCACGCACATACACGGATGACCGAAAGCTTACGTGAGCGCACGCCCGAAGAAATCGCGCAGCGTCACCCTCGTTGGATCGCCGCTGCAGCGACCTGGTTAGCCAGCGCCGAAAGCGCCGAAGTCACCGCACGAGTGTTTGAATTGGGTGGCGGGTTTCTTGCAACGATGGAAGGCTGGCATCGCGGGCCTCAAGCCGAACCGATCGACAACCCAAATACAATCGGCACTGTCATGTTGGACTTAGCGCGTCGAGCGCGACGCAATGCAGACATGCGCGGTGACGATCTGGATTAGCCATGATCAACAAGCGTGTTGAGTCAATGGCGGAAGCCCTGCAAGGCATCAAGGATGGTGATGTTCTGCTGATCGGCGGCTTTGGTACGTCGGGGCAGCCTACAGAATTGTTAGCGGGTGTTCTTGAACTCGGGGCACGAGACCTGACCTTAGTCGCTAACAACACCACCATGGGTAATGATATTGTGGCCGACTTGATGCGAGCCAATCGCGTGAGAAAATGCGTATGCTCGTTTCCGAGAGGCTTGCTTGGAAAGACAATCTTTGACGAACTCTACAGCGCCGGCAAAATCGAGCTTGAACTTGTCCCCCAAGGCACTTTGGCCGAACGCATTCGCGCGGGCGCCGCAGGTATTGGCGGGTTCTTTACGCGTACCGCAGCAGGCACCGACTTAGCGCACGGCAAAGAGACGCGCCTCATTGACGGACGAGAGTACGTTTTTGAAAAACCCTTAGTTGGGGATGTGGCCTTAATTAAAGCAAAAAAAGGTGATCGCTGGGGTAACTTGGTTTATCACCGTGGTGCCCGCGTGAATAACCCTGCGATGGCGGGAGCAGCGAAGCTTGTCGTCGCACAAGTCGATGCGTTTGTCGAATTAGGAGAACTCGATCCAGAGCATATCGTCACACCTGGGTTGTTCATCGACCGCTTATTCGAGATCAAGAAATGATGCGCTTCTTATCTTGTACCGCCGAGGAGTGTAAAAGCAAATGAAAGGGCTCAACAGAAAAGATATCGCCCGCATCGCGGCAGAAGATATCCCCGAAGGCTTCTGCGTCAATCTTGGCATTGGTTTGCCCACCATGATCGCAGATTACATCCCGCTTGGTCGCGAGGTTTTGCTGCACAGCGAACAAGGACTACTAGGCCTCGGACCGGCTCCAGAAGCAGGGCAAGAGGATAGCGATATCGTCAACGCAGGCAAGTTGCCCGTCACGCTCCTAAAAGGTGCCTCGATTTTTAGCCATAGCGATTCTTTCTTGATGATCCGCGGAGGCCACATCGATATCGCCTGCCTCGGCGCCTTTCAAGTCGCTGAAAATGGCGATCTCGCCAACTGGTCAACTGGCCCCTCAAAAGAAACCCCGGGTGTAGGCGGCGCGATGGATCTGGCCGCGGGTGCTGCAAACGTTTGGGTGTTAATGGAGCATTGCCAAAAGGATGGTGCACCACGCCTTCTCGAACGCTGCACCTACCCGCTAACCGGTCAGAAATGCGTGACAAGAATTTATACAAATTACGCCCTGATTGAAATCGGCACGAAAGGTTTTGTCGTAGAAAGAATCGCCAACGACATCGACTTCGAAACACTGCAAAAAATAACCGGTGCACCACTGCAACTTAGCCCAAAATGCGCACCCTACCTGCCGGGCTTGATGCGTGACACAGGAGCTCATCATGCTTGAAGTCGAATTCCCTTCGGATATGAAGCAATATGTCGGTCAAAAAGTGGGGAGTAGTGAATGGCTGACCGTGGATCAAAAGCGGATCGATGATTTTGCTGCAGTCTCTGGTGACCATAATTGGATTCATATTGATCGCGAGCGTGCAAAGCAACAAATGCCAGATGGCAAAACAATCGCCCATGGCATGCTCACGCTTTCGCTCGTGACCTATCTGGCTAGTCAAATTGTTCGTATTAAGCAACGCTCGCGCGGGGTCAACTATGGCCAAAACAAGGTTCGCTTCGTGAGCCCCGTGCAGTGCGGCGCACGCATTCGCCTACACCGCACCCTCGAAAAATATGACGGCATAGAGGGCGGTGCGCGGTTAACCTACAGCAACATCATCGAGATTGAGGGCGTTACAAAGCCAGCGCTAGTCGCAGAGACACTGACCGTTGTTTATCGATAGGCAACGCTGCAACATGCATTGATTGAGTCGCAACACAATCGTGACGACTCACCCGCGTCTTGCAGCGCACGCTGCACAACAGCTGCGTACCGTTAAGGACCAAACCGATTGACCAAGTACTTTCGAAGACCTAGATCTTCCAGTTTTGCTGGCTGCATCGCCTGAATATCACGCATGAGTTTTGCGATGAAGGTCGCATTCAAGTGGTGTGAGTCGCTGATAAAAGGTACGCCTTGTGCTTCGGTCGGACACCCCGTTTTATCTTCATTGCAAATTAAGCCGATCAGGTCGACGTACGCAAACTTAAGGTCGTGCGGATAAAGCGGCAAGCTCTCTTTGCTTGTCTGTTTTTTTGGATAATCCGCTTGCTCCATACACACGTCAGCTCCGCGACCCGTTCGATACATCAATTTTTCACAGCTCGAATGCCGATCGGAATTAAGCTGAAAGTAATCACCAAATACAAAGAAATCAAAGCCACTATTTTTTTTCTTAAGCGCACGAATAAGCTCAAACCTAAATTTATTGACGTCATACTCAAAAGGTCGATAGCTCACTAACATCACTGCGGCGAGCCTTTTGATCACGTTTGGATCATTCATCAACGACTCAAAGGGTTTGCAGTAGCGTTCAAATTTCTGTTCGCTTGCGAGGGCGTGGATTTTTTCGCCAGTAAAGCTCACTTTACAACCAAGAAACGAGACCGAGACAATATCGTATCGCTTGGTATCGATCGCAGTACTGAGCCCAACCGACCAGTTGGGGTTATAAGAGTCACCAACAATCAAGACCACGGGCTTGTTCGATTGGCTAGGCTCATCCCCAACGTAGTTTCGGTAGCTAGCGACCAGATC
The DNA here is from genome assembly GCA_013205565.1 of Alcaligenaceae bacterium. Lineage (GTDB taxonomy): Bacteria > Pseudomonadota > Gammaproteobacteria > Burkholderiales > Burkholderiaceae_B > Zwartia. The sequence continues at coordinate 4,447 of JABMMM010000188.1, forward strand.
CGCCTCAATCGTGCGCGCTTCAGAGGTATACAACGCGTCAGCCTGCTTGACGTTTTTACGAAACGGAAAACCCCTCTCATAAAACGTGCCCAAGCCCACGCCTCCAAGTATGAGCATCAACACAACGAGGAGGGATGCCTTTAGACCACCGTGCTTACCAAAACGAATCGGCCACTCGACCAACCTGTAGG
>JABMMM010000189.1 GCA_013205565.1 Alcaligenaceae bacterium
GCACAGAGAGCATGCCAGCAACGCCAAAGGCACTGGCCGCCTCAAACGCAGAGAAACCCGACTCGACTAAAAAGGCGATAGCCTGTACCGTCACCGTATAAATCACCAATGACGTAAAGAAAAATGCCTGCCCTAAAGCCCAAAATCCTGATGAGCGCATTGCCAAAAGCAAGGGTGCAAAAATATTTTTTGACAAGGGCGCTGAACCAAGAGACCGTGCGTAATCAGCGTGCCCTGCGCGAATAATGCGCCAAGGCAGCAGCATCACCAGCGGCAAGAGCACCAACATCAGGCCGCCTAAGATATGGTAGGCGTTACTCCAGCCAACCGTATCATTTAAGTACTGCGCGAACGGCACCATCACCAAGGTTCCAGCGCCAAACCCTGCATAAGCAATCCCGATGGCCGTACTCGTATTCGTTGGAAACCAGCGACTAATCAGACTTTGCGAAGGCACCATCCCTAAAGCAGTCACTCCGATCCCGCCGGCTACGCCGACACACAAATGAAACTGCCAGAGCTGCGTCAAATTGCCCGCGACAAGATAACCCAAGCCCAAGCTAGCGAAACCTACGGCACAGACGATCCGTGGCCCCAAACGGTCAAACATGATGCCGATCAACGGCGCAGAAAAGCCATTGGCCAGCATATAAACCGAGTACACGCTCGAGATCTCTGAGCGACTCCAGCCAAATTGCGTTTCGAGTGGCAACAAAAAGGTGACATAGGCGTCACCGATGCCACGACCTAGAAGGTTGAACATAAAACAGATCACCAAGACCGCAAAGGCCATGGTGGCATCTGTAGGCCGGGTGTTGCTAAAAGGCTGCTTCACCTTAGGCGGGGCGACACTTCATAAAACCCGAGCGAACACAGATACAAACGATTTCTCCGCGCTGATTCACACCATGATGCTCAAACTCAACAATGCCGGCATCTTTGCGCGACTTGCTCAGGCGTTTAGAAAGAATTTTTGTCTCGACATGGATCGTATCGCCATAAAACACAGGATGCGGAAACCGAGTGTCGGTCATGCCAAGATTGGCGATGGTCGTACCAAGCGTGGTTTCGCCGACCGTGATCCCAATCACCAAACCTAAGGTAAACAAGCTATTGACCAAGATCTGTCCAAACTCAGTTTTGGACGCGAATTCTTTATCGAGGTGCAAGGGCTGTGGATTCATGGTGAGTGTTGAGAACAACACATTATCCATTTCAGTCACGGTGCGCGTCATCGAATGCTTAAACAATTGCCCAACCTCAAACTCTTCAAAATACAAACCTGCCATGATGGTCTCCTAGTAGGATTTCGGTAGGCCAAGCACGCGCTCAGCGATAAAGCACAGAATCAATTGCGGACTGACGGGCGCTATGCGTGTAATCAGGACTTCACGCAGATAGCGCTCAACGTGATATTCCTTGGCGTAACCAAAGCCGCCATGCGTCATGACGGCTTGCTGGCAGGCGTTAAAGCCGGCCTCACCGCCCAGGTACTTCGCCGCGTTTGCCTGTGCCCCGCACGACTCACCCTTGTCGAACATTGAGGCCGCCTGAAACACCATCAGGTTTGCCGCCTCAAGTTCCATCCAATTCGCGGCCAAAGGATGCTGAATCCCTTGATTCATGCCGATCGGACGATCAAACACCACCCGCTGCTTGGCGTATTCAGTCGCTTTTTTAAGTGCGATACGTCCTAAGCCGACACCCTCGGCACCAATCAAGATCCGCTCGGCATTCATGCCATGCATGATGTAATGAAAGCCCTTGCCTTCTTCGCCGATACGGTCTTCGACGGGCACTTTCAAACCGTCGATAAACAACTCGTTTGAGTCAACCGCTTTACGCCCCATTTTCTCGATCTCGTGTACACGAATAAAGTCGCGATCGAATTTTGTGTAGAACAGACTCAGGCCGTCTGAGTGCTTGGTCACCTGCTCCAGCGGCGTCGTTCGGGCGAGGATCAACATTTTTTCGGCGACTTGTGCTGTTGAAATCCAAACCTTAGTCCCGCTCAACACGTAGTAATCGCCCACGCGCTCAGCTTTAACTTTTAACTGCGTGGTGTTCAAACCAGTATTGGGTTCAGTCACGGCAAAGCAGGCGCGCTCTTTGCCTGAGATTAAAGGGGGCAACATGCGCAGCTTTTGCTCTTCGTTACCAAACTGAACCACCGGATTCAAACCAAAAATATTCATATGCACAGCCGAGGCACCGCTCATGCCCGCGCCAGACTCACTAATGGTCTGCATCATGATTGTGGCTTCGGTGAGGCCAAGCCCAGAGCCACCATACTGCTCTGGTATGCAAATCCCCAACCAGCCATCTTTCGCCATCGCCTGATGAAAATCGGTCGGAAAGCCGCCCTGCCGGTCTTTTTCAAGCCAATAGTGATCGTCAAACCGTTCACAAATTTTGCCGATTGCTTCGCGGATACTTTCTTGTTCGGGTGTAAAGGAAAAATCCATGTTGCATCATCCAAAAATGAATATTAAAAAATTTTTTAACGATTGTTCGTCTATCTATGACTTATTTTTCTTTAAGTGCTGACTGAAAGGCCTTTAGAACTGCGGTACCCGGCTTGCCTCGCTGGTCAAGGCCTTGCGCCCATTTCGCCGCCACCACTTGCATGCTTTCAGCTAACACTTTTTTATCCCCAGCTGAAAGCGTGACAAACGTGACGCCTTTTTGTCGAATTTTTTCAATGTCTGTGGCTACTTCTTTATCTGCGATCGCGCAGGCGCGTCGGGTCGTTGCCTCACCCGCTTCATCCATTGCCTGTTGAATTTTGACCGGTAGTTTTTTAAAGCGAGCCTCACTCATCATATACGTAAGCACTGCACTACCAAAATTTTCATCCGACGTGCCGTAC
>JABMMM010000190.1 GCA_013205565.1 Alcaligenaceae bacterium
ATCCAGGCCGACATCTGGGTACGCGCCATGCGCATGGCGGGTCATACCGTGCACTTTGTGGGGGCTGACGACACACACGGCGCGCCCATCATGCTCAAGGCCGAGGCCGAGGGGGTCACGCCCAAGCAACTCGTTGAGCGCATCGGTGCCGAGCGCCCCCATTACTTGAAAGGTTTTCAAATTGAGTTTGATCACTGGCATTCGACTGACTCAGCTGAAAACGTTGAATTGTCTCAAGACATCTATCGTAAGTTGCGCGCAGCGGGCCTGATCAACACCCGCGAAATCGAACAGTTTTACGACCCCGTCAAAGGGATGTTTTTAGCCGATCGTTACATCAAGGGCGAATGCCCCAAGTGCCACGCCAAAGACCAGTATGGCGACTCTTGCGAGGTCTGTGGCGCAGTCTATGCCCCGACTGATTTGATCGAGCCTTACTCAACGCTCACCAAGGCACGACCTTTACTCAAAACCTCTGAGCACTATTTCTTTCAGTTGTCTGATCCGCGTTGCATTGAGTTTTTACAAACATGGACAACCGGCAGTAACGCTCTGGGTAATAAACATTTGCAAGCAGAGGTCTTAGCCAAAACACGCGAGTGGCTCGGCAACGGCGACGAGAAAGCCAATCTGGGCGATTGGGATATCTCGCGCGATGCGCCCTATTTTGGGATCGAAATTCCTGATGCGCCAGGCAAGTATTTTTATGTTTGGCTCGATGCTCCGGTCGGCTATCTGGCATCCCTCAAATCGTATTGCGCCAAAATTGGCCTCGATTTTGAGGCCCTGCTCGACCCGAACGGCACGACCGAGCAGGTGCACTTTATCGGCAAAGATATTGTGTATTTTCATGCTTTGTTTTGGCCCGCCACTTTACAGTTTTCAGGTCGCAAAACGCCCGATCAACTCAATGTGCATGGGTTTATTACGGTTAGCGGCGAAAAAATGTCAAAAAGCCGTGGCACGGGGATCTCGCCTCTGCGCTACCTCGAGCTTGGCATGAATGCCGAGTGGATGCGCTATTACATCGCCGCTAAGCTCAACGCACGGGTTGAAGACATTGACTTTAATCCTGACGATTTTATTGCCAGGGTCAACAGCGATTTAGTCGGTAAATACATCAATATTGCGAGCCGGGCCGCCAATTTCATTAGCAAATATTTTGACGGCCAGCTTGCCTACCCCGACGATGCTGCCATGTTGGGCAGCAACTGGGCACAAGCTGCAGACCGCATTCGCGCCGATCTTGAGGCGCGCGAATACGGACGCGCGATTCGCGAAATCATGGCGCACGCTGATCAGATCAATCAAGCCTTTGATGCCGCCCAACCTTGGCTGATCGCAAAAACCTTGGCCTCTGCCGAGCCCTCGCAACGCGCTGCACTACAGAACATCTGCTCGTCGGCGTTGGCGGGTTTCAAGGCGCTCTCGGTCATGCTGGCACCGATCTTGCCAGCCTTGTCGCAGCGTGTCGCAACTGAATTGTTTGGCCAGACAAGCAACTTTGTGTGGACCGATGCGGGCGTACTGCCCAGCCAGATCAATCCTTTCAAACATTTGATGCAACGGGTGGAGCCGACGATGCTCGATGAACTGTTTGAAATCCCTGCATCGGTAGCTTCTGCCAAGCAGACTGACTCAGATAAGCAAGGTGCTGCAGCGACCAAAGCGACCGCGGCTCAAGACCAACAGTCTACGAGCACACAAACCGCTGCTAGCAATCCTACCGACGCGAGCGCGGTTGCCCCCGGCGGCGAACCGCTCGCCCCCACGATCACAATTGATGACTTTGTCAAAATCGATTTACGCGTAGCGCGCATCGTCAACTGCGAACAGGTTGAGGGTTCGACCAAGCTCTTAAGGCTGACGCTCGATGTGGGCGAAGGCCGCCTACGAAACGTATTTTCTGGGATTCAGTCTGCCTACACGCCCGAGCAATTGATTGGGCGCCTAACCGTCGTCGTCGCCAACTTAGCGCCTCGCAAGATGAAGTTTGGCGTATCTGAAGGCATGGTGTTGGCGGCCAGCCATTTTGATGCCAAAATCGATGCCGGCATTTATGTGCTTGACCCGTCGTCAGGAGCGCAGCCTGGAATGCGGATTCACTAAGGGCGACGTTGAGGTTTTTACTTGGGGTGGTGAGAGCGCAACCGAAGGCAAGCACCTAGGACTGGAGCGGGTGATGGGAATCGAACCCACGCCTGAGGCTTGGGAAGCCGCCGTTCTGCCATTGAACTACACCCGCTCTGGCGCTCAGTCGAAGCGAATTATACGAGATCATTGCCAAACAGTCTGACAGACTGGGCTGGCTGCCACTACAATGCTTTGCATGGAAATCGTACTCAATGGTCAGGCAAAAACTTTAACCGGCCCCCTCTCTGTTGCCGCACTTGTTGCCGAGCTTGGTTTTATCGGCAAACGTATTGCGGTTGAACGCAATGGCGAAATCGTACCTAAAAGCACCTATGGCGAGGTGATAATCGCCGCCGCAGATCGCCTCGAAATCGTCGTCGCTGTTGGCGGGGGCTAGCCATGCACCCCACCCATATTCGCAGCTTTGTGAATCGACGTAGCCACATTACACAAGGTCAACAAGAGGCACTTGAGGCCTTTTTAACCACGTGGTCGCTGGCCTATCGCCCGACCTTACTGAATTTAACCGAGACCTTTGAGCGCGAAGCACCAACGATTCTTGAAATCGGCTTTGGCATGGGCGAAACCACCGAAAAAATAGCGCTTGCACGACCAGATGATAATTTTTTAGGCGTCGAAGTATTTAACGCTGGTGTGGGCGCCCTACTCAAGCGCATTGAAGCCTCAAGCCTGAACAATATCCGTATTATTCAACACGACGCCGTTGAGGTCTTGCGCGATATGCTCGCCCCCAAAAGCTTGGCTGGCGTGCATATTTATTTTCCGGATCCGTGGCCCAAAACTCGCCACCATAAACGACGCTTACTTCAACCACCGCTGGTTGAGTTGCTTGCAAGCCGGATGGCACCCGGTGCCTACATCCATTGCGCGACTGACTGGGAACATTATGCCGCGCAAATGTTAGCGGTGCTCTCGGCCGAAACAAACTTGCAAAACACCTGCGAGGGCTTTGCGCCGCGGCCCGAGTTCAGGCCTTTAACCAAATTTGAAAACCGCGGCTTACGCTTAGGCCACGGCGTCTGGGATGTGATTTTTATAAAGCGCTAGCGCCCAAAGCCACCAAGTTTGCCCAGGTTTTTCATGCCACCCATTGCGCGCATCATCTTGGCCATCCCGCCTTTTTTCATTTGCTTCATCATGCCCTGCATTTGCTCAAACTGATTGAGCATGCGATTGACCTCTTGCACCGGCACACCGGCACCGGTTGCAATGCGACGCTTACGCGACGCTTTAAGCAGCTCGGGTTTGCTGCGTTCAAGGGGCGTCATTGAGTTGATGATGCCTTCAGTGCGACGCATCTGTTTTTCGGCCTGCCCGCTTTGCAACTGACCCGCGGCTTGCGCAAACTGCGCGGGCAGTTTTTCAAGCATTGAACTCATATCGCCCATTTTTTTAACTTGGGCAAGCTGCTCTTTAAAATCATTTAGATCAAACTTATCGCCCGACTTAATTTTGGCTGCAAGCTTATTTGCCTCGGCGACATCAATATTTTGCTGAGCCTGTTCAACAAGCGACAAAATATCGCCCATGCCCAACACCCGCTGCGCCATGCGCTCGGGATGAAAGGGCTCAAGGCCATCGAGCTTTTCAGAGACGCCCACAAACTTTAAAGGTTTGCCTGTGACATGACGCACCGACAAGGCCGCGCCACCACGCGCATCGCCGTCAAGCTTGGTTAACACGACGCCAGTTAAGGGCAAGGCATCGGCAAAAGCACGCGCCGTGTTCACCGCATCTTGACCCTGCATGGCGTCAACCACAAAGAGCGTTTCGATCGGGTTGAGCACATCGTGCAGCTGACGAATTTCAAGCATCATCTCTTCGTCGATGCCTAAGCGACCTGCAGTATCCACAATCAGCACATCAAAATGATGACGCTTGGCGTAATCAAGTGCCGAACGCGCAATATCAACTGGCTTTTGGGTGGGATCAGAAGCAATCCACTCTACCCCCACCTGTGCCGCCACTGTTTTTAACTGCTCGATTGCCGCTGGGCGATAGACGTCGGCGCTGACCACGGCCACTTTTTTCTTGCCGGTTTTACGTCCGTGCGCGACGTGCCCGCCTTCGGTCAGCCAACGGGCTAATTTACCTGTGGTGGTGGTTTTGCCGGCGCCTTGTAGACCGGCCATTAAGATGATTGCCGGTGGCTGCATCGCCAAAGACAGCTCACTTGCATCGGGCCCCAAATCGCCCCCCATCAGCGCGGTCAACTCACGGTGCACCACGCCCACTAAGGCTTGACCCGGCGACAAACTGCCGACCACATCTGCGCCCAGAGCCTTTTCTTTAACGTTAGCGACAAACTCGCGCACGACCGGCAACGAGACGTCCGCCTCAAGTAAAGCCAACCGCACCTCACGCAACATCTCTTGGGTGTTCGCTTCAGTCAGGCGGGCTTCGCCCCGAATGGTCTTGACGACTCGGGATAGTCGCTGGGTTAGATTTTCAAGCATGATGGCTGTTTCGATTTACACTGGACACATGTCTGCGCCTATTGTATTTCACTCGCTTGCCGCTGTGGCCTATGCTTTGCTGGCCGTGGTGCTGTGGCGCCTGTTCTCTTCAAATCAACCCCCTGTTCAGGTCGGTTATTTTGCCCGAGGCAGCCTTTTAGTGGCCATCGCGCTGCACGGCTATGCGCTGCACCAGTCTATTTTGTTTGATCAGCGTCTTCAGCTCAGTTGGGCGCTCGCCCTGTCAACCGCGGTTTGGCTAGGCATGCTCGTGTTTTGGCTCGAAAGTCTCATTATCCGTATCGATGGCCTGCAATTGCTGTTGTTGCCCGCCGGCGCGGGCGTTTGCCTGTTAGTCATCTTGTTTCCTAAAGAGCAACTTGTCGCCCATGCGACTGACCCCGCCTTGCGGATTCATCTGCTGATCGCTCTCTCGGCCTACGGCTTAGTGACAATCGCAGCCTTACAAGCGTTGCTCATGTCGGCGATTGATCGCAGACTGCATTTCCCGAAAGCTGCGGCGCACGAGGCAAACCGGCTTAAGGTCGTGCTGGGTCGTATTCTTGACGTGCAACCTCCCCTCTTGGCTCAAGAGCAGGTGCTGTTTAGGGTCATTTGGGTCGGGTTTGCCTTGCTGACGCTGGCGGTGGTGTCTGGCTCACTGATTTCGATGGCAACCTCAGGTAAATGGTTGCGCTTTGACCATAAAACGGTTTTTACGCTGCTTTCGTGGTTCGCCTTTGGTATTCTGTTGGTCGGACGTTATACCCGTGGCTGGCGTGGCCGCATTGCCCTACGCTACACCTTGGTCGGCTTCGCCTTTATTGTGCTGTCTTACACTGGCAGTCGCTTCGTCGTTGAAGTTATTTTGCAGAGAAACTAATGGGTAAAGCGCTTTTCTGGACAGGCGTATTTTTTGTTGTGATCTTCATCACGCGCTTGTTGGCCGTTCACGCCGCCAAAAAAAGACAACCACCCCCTCAGGCGCCCTCTCAAGCAAATGCCCCCGTCACCGACTCCGAAGCGATGGTACGCTGCGCCCACTGTGGCGTGCATCTGCCTCGCTCTGAGGCTTCACTGATTGAACAAAATACTTGGTGCACGCCAGCCCATGCGAAGCTTGGCGCGCGCCCACAAGATTAAACAACCTCAAAGCGCGCCGCCCTGTTGGCACAACACTCGTTAAGCTTATTGCAAAAAAGGATCGCCTTTGTTGACGCTTGAATCGCATGGTTGGCTAGCGACTGAGCCGGGCGTGTCGCTGCGGCCCTCGCCTAACTTCAACGACCGTCCGACAGGCACTACCGTGTCTTTATTGGTGTTGCACAACATCACCTTACCGCCCGGACGTTTTGGCACGCCTTACATCGCCGATTTGTTTTTAAATCAACTCGATATTTCTGCAGATCCATGGTTTGTGAATGTGCAAGGCTTAAAAGTTTCGGCGCATTTTGTGATCGACCGACTTGGACACATCACCCAGTTCGTGTCATGCGACGACCGCGCCTGGCACGCCGGGGCGTCGTCTTTTGAAGGGCGTGAACAATGCAATGATTTTTCGATCGGCATTGAGCTTGAGGGCACAGACGACCGGCCTTTTGAAGACCGTCAGTACGAGCGGCTTGCAGCACTGACCCAGTGCTTACGCGCGCGCTACCCACTTGACGCTGCCGCCGGGCACTCTGAGATCGCTCCGGGGCGCAAAACAGACCCCGGGCCGTGCTTCGACTGGCTACGTTTTAAAGCGTTGGCACAATGGCCAACGCCTCGCGACAACTGACAAGCCCCTGCACGATCTCTAAGCCAACAACAACTGATTCACACGCTTCACAAAAGCAGTTGGGTCAGGCAATTGCGAGCCGTCGGCCAACAGCGCCTGTTCAAACAACAAGGTCGCCCAGTCGTTAAACGTTTCGTCTGAAGCGGTTTGTATACGCGCCACCAAAGCATGCTCGGGATTAATCTCAAGCACAGGCAACACGTCAGGGGCAGCCTGACCCGCCGCTTTCAGCATACGTTGCAGGTGCGGGCTTAAATCATTTTGCCCCACTACCACGCAGGACGGCGAATCAACCAAACGCAACGTGACACGGACCTCTTTGACGCGATCTTTTAACGACTCTTGCAAACGCTCAACCAGTGGTTTGAACTGCTCGGCCACTTCGGTTTGATGTTTCTTTTCTTCATCATCAGCCAGCGCCTCAAGATCAAGCCCGCCTTTGGCAACCGATACCAACTGCTTGCCATCAAACTCACGCAGGTGCGACAGCATCCATTCATCGACACGATCCCACATCACCAACACGTCGATGCCTTTCTTACGGAAAATCTCGATATGCGGGCTGTTGCTACCGGCGGTATAACTGTCGGCCGTGACATAATAAATTTTGTCTTGCCCGTCTTTCATCTCAGCAAGGTAATCGGCCAAGGTGACGTTTTGCGCGTCTGAGCCCTGCTTGGTTGAAGCAAAACGCAACAGCTTAGAGATACGTTCAATATTACCCGAGTCTTCGCCCGTGCCTTCTTTCAAAACCTGACCAAACTCGGCCCAGAAGGTTGCGTAATCGTCTTTATTGTTTTCAGCCAAATCCTCAAGCATGCTAAGAATACGCTTGGTCGAACCTTCACGAATCGCTTTCACATCGCGGCTTTCTTGCAGCAACTCACGCGAGACGTTTAGTGGCAAATCAGCCGAGTCAATCACCCCACGCACAAAGCGCAAGTACGAAGGCAGCATCTGCTCGGCATCGTCCATAATAAACACACGCTTAACGTAAAGCTTAACGCCACGACGCGCATCGCGATCCCACATATCAAAGGGCGCATGCTTCGGAATAAACAACAGTTGCGTGTACTCGCTGCGACCTTCAACGCGGTTGTGCGTCCAGGCAAGCGGGTCATCAAAGTCATGCGACACGTGTTTGTAAAACTCGCGATACTGCTCATCGGTGACGTCAGACTTGCTACGTGTCCATAACGCATTGGCCTGATTGACGGCTTCCCACTCAGCGGTTTTGACTTGCTCAGACTTATCCTTATCCCATTCTTCTTTGAGCATTTCAACAGGCAAAGAAATATGGTCTGAATAGCGACGCAGCACTTCGCGCAATTTGTAGCCATTCAAAAACTCGTCTTCATCGGCGCGCAAATGCAGGGTGACTTCAGTGCCGCGTTCAGCACGCTCAAGTGCCGCAATCGTGAACTCTCCCTGGCCGTCAGATTCCCACGCCACGCCTTGCTCGGCGGGAGCGCCCGCACGGCGCGTGCGCACCGTCACCTTGTCTGCAACAATAAAAGATGAATAAAATCCCACGCCAAACTGACCAATTAGCTGCGCATCTTTTTTGTTGTCGCCGGTCAGCTTAGAGAAAAACTCGCGCGTGCCCGAGCGTGCGATGGTGCCTAGGTTAGCGACAGCCTCGTCGCGCGACATGCCAACGCCATTGTCCGTAATCGTAATCGTGCGTGCAGCCTTGTCAAAATCAACACGCACGTTCAAGATACCAACCCCCTCAAGCAGCGCAGGCTGATCAATCGCTTCAAAACGCAGCTTGTCGCAAGCGTCTGAGGCGTTAGAGATCAATTCACGCAAAAAAATCTCTTTATTGCTGTACAACGAATGGATCATCAGGTGCATCAGCTGTTTGACTTCAGCCTGAAAACCCATCGTTTGAGCGGCGTCTGCCGCTGGAGTTGCTTGATTCATATGCTCACCGAAAAGTTATCCACAGGGTGATCACAGACCTTACTGCTCGGGGTCTGAGATTACGTTGGGTAGTTGGGGGGTAAATCTTAAATTTCAAGAGCTCACCGATCAAGGATCCCCCCTGGGCACTCAGCGGTTTTTAGTGCCTAAATGCGAGGCCTCAGTACTTCGGCGCCATCTGACTGAGCAAGTCTTCAAGATCTGGGCGCTGTTCAAGGGTAGCAACAAGCTCTTTGAGTCGAACTGACGGGTGCATTGGCTGTGACGCCAGTTGCCAGCAGCGATCAAATTTTATTGCACAAGCCTCGGGGCTCAATGGCCGCGTCGGGCTGGCCAACATGGCATCGATATGATGCTCAAGCACTGTGCCATCGGTTAAACGCACACGCACCACTTGCGGGCCCAGAGCATTTGGGTTGGGATTGTCGTCGACCTGCATGACGACTTTGCAGGCGAGCGCATAGGTTTGTGCGTCGCTCAAGGCGTCACCTCTAAAATGCATGGCATCTAAAACGCCGTGCTGCAACACTTTGGCCAACACAAAAGGCATACACAGCCGAGCATAGTTTGGCGTAGGGTTCTGCACAGGCGGGCGATTAACCAAATGATTGATCAATGGCGGCCCAAGTACAAGGATTTCAGCAACGTCTTGCATGGAAAACTTGGCCTGCTCACGCAACACCGTCACGCCTTCTACACCACCGTGCGTGGCGCGGCCGCTCGGATAGGGCTTATGGCTGAGTTCAGCGATTTTTGATTGTTGACCCAAGCCAAGCATTGCGCGTTCCAGATCCCAGTCAGTTTCAAACATCGTGAGATAGCCAAATTTCCCCGTCAAGGGAGACTGTAAGCTCGGAAACCCTGCCTGAGCCAAGTCACACGACTGCAGTGCCGCGCGAGCGTTTAAACCAATCTGCAAGGGCAGCACCACGCTCCCCTCGGTGTGTGCCTGCATGGTGCCACTCACCTGCGCCAGTTGATGTCCAAACGCCGCTAAAGTGGTGTCGGCATCAAAGCCGCGCAGGTTGGCCAAACCAGCTACCGCGCCAAAGCCACCCGAGGTTGCCGGGCGAAAAAATCGCAGCCCTAAATTTGAGGCCAGGCCTATGGTGCACGCAATATCAACGCCTGCGGCTAAGGCGGTGAGAAGCGCTCTTCCGGTGACCCCGCCGCGCACCTGCGCTTCGGCCAAGAGCACGGGCAATAGCGTTGCCATTGCATGCAGTACTGCACCCTCGTGCAGGCAGTCGTACTCTTGACAGTGGATTTGATAGGCATTGACCAACACGGCCTGCCCCCGCGGCAGTTTGAGAGCGGTGCCCCAAACAGCAACCTCTGCACCCTCGCCCCAGCCACGTACCGCCTTGAGCAAGGGCTGGATTTCAGGCGTACTGCCACCGGCGATGCCTACGCCAAGGGTGTCAAGCAAAAAGACCTTTGCGCGCTCAATCGCCTGAGGCGTCAAGGCGGCAAAGGTTAGCGCTGAGGCATGGTGTGCAAGTTGTAGATCGAGGCTTGGCATGGAGTAACCGTTGGCTGTGTTGGGGCTTGTCTGCGACAGATCTTACCGAAAAGATCGAGGCCAATTGAGCCTCGAGCAGACCCAGGCGCTGCGCTTGAGAATACCCAAGTACAGCCTCGCGCGCAAAATTTTTATTACAACGTATAATGCACGACTTCGTTCCAAAGCGCCTCGCGCGCGATCCCCCAAGGCCCGGGTGGTGAAATTGGTAGACGCAGGGGACTCAAAATCCCCCGCCGCAAGGCGTGCCGGTTCGATTCCGGCCCCGGGCACCAGCATTCATGCGGTTCTCCACGTTGTACAGTTTTTTTGATGTGGTTGTACACTCGTTGTACAAAAACAGCACTGACTGTACAATGTAGAACGTAGCTTAGCCTATGTTTTTTTTGGAGTGCATGCCAATGCCACAAAAAAAGTTGAGCACACAGTTCACATACTTGAGGGCAAAGCAACGCTGTCAATTCGCAAGACTTCACCTGTCTGGCAGGTGCGCTACAAGGTTGGCAACAAGTGGCTTAGAACCACCACAAAAGAAGAAGATTTAGCCAAGGCCAAGAGCAAAGCTGTAGATTTGGTCACAAACGCTTGATTTAGAGAACGCAACAACCTGCCCGCAGTTAGCAAAAAATTCAAAACCATCGCCAACCTTGCAACGCAACCAATGGGATGGACAGGTAATCCTCCCCCTGAATGGGGAAGATTTTCGCGCATTTCGTTAAATAATAAAAAACAAAAAGAAACCATTGAGAACCGCAGCGATTCCAA
>JABMMM010000021.1 GCA_013205565.1 Alcaligenaceae bacterium
CACCAGCGTGGACATGATGGCCGAGCGTGGCGCACGCCGTGGCGGCGGTGGCGGCTACCAGGGTAAGCGCCCTGCGGGCGGCGGTGGCGGTGGTGGCGGTGGTGGCGGCGGCGGTGGTTCCGGTACGGGCGGTGGTGGTGGTGGAGGGGGAGCAGGCGGCTCGGGCTCAATCTGCGCTGGCGCCGGGACGGGTGGCTGAGGTTCAGCTGGTGCTGGCACAGACACCGGTATCAGCAACGCAGGCGCTAGTGGTGCGAGCGCAGCGGCGCGCGGTACTGCGACTTCTTGAATCAGGGTTTGCGCGACCACTTTGCTTGGTGCTGGAGTCTGATGCGTCAGGCCGTTGAAAACGAACCACAACAACGCGCCATGTAACGCTACAACCGCGACAAGACCACCATAGCGGTACCAAAATCCCTGGTTTTGAATAGCCTCAAAATCATTTACGGTGAAGGCTTCAGTGACCACCGTCTTAGTTGGCATATTGCTCGTTTCCAACAATCACAATTTTGCTTAATCCTGCACGGCGTGAGGCCGCTAATACTGAGACCAACACAGAATATTTGGCATGCCGGTCAGAACGAACCTGTAACAGCGGCTGATCGGCAAGCCCTGCCACGCTGCGCATTAAGCTTTCTAATTCAAGCAACTGCACTGGCGCGCCCTGCCACTCTATGTCGCCCGAAGCGGCAATCGTCAATTCAATTTTTTCTGGCTTGACGGCTTGAGCCACAGCCGCCACTGGCACATTCATGTTGACTGCGTGCAACTGAATAGGAATCGTAATAATGAGCATGACTAGTAAGACCAGCATCACGTCAATCAACGGGGTCGTATTCATGTCAATCATCGGCTCTGCGTCATCAGAGTCGCCATCAACGGGAAGTTGCATCGCCATAAAATTTATATCTTTTTATTTTTCAGTCGCATAGTCCAACCTTCAACTGCCTGCGGGTGGAGGTTCGGTAATAAAGGCAATTTTTGCAATGCCTGCGCGCTGACACGCCAGCATGACACGGCCAATGCCCTCATAATCTGCGTCGAGATCGCCTCGAATCTGTACGTCCGGCTCACCTTTGTCTTTGTGCTTGGCTACCAGGTCGCGCAATTGCTCGGCCAACGCATCAACGCCGGCCACTTGCCTGTCATAAATAAATAAACCGCCCGACTGGCTAACTGAAATAATGATGGTCTCAGGCTTAGCGTGGCGTGCCTCTAGGCGCTCTTTGGGAAGCGCGACAGGGATCGAAGTCGTCACGACAGGGATCGCAATCAGAAAAATAATCAATAACACCAACATCACATCCACTAAGGGCGTGGTGTTGATCTCTCCCATCACTTCATCATGCGCATCGTCCGAACCTAACTGCATCGCCATCACAAACGCCTGTTTTTAGAATGGATCGCGTTCATCACGCTATTAAAATTTTTAACAAATTACCGCCGGGCTGCGGCGACCAACAGGTTGGCGTGAACGCTTCCACTAAATTTTTGGACGCCCTGCATAATGAGTTTATTGCGGCGAATCAGCACGTTGTAGCCGAGTACCGCAGGGACGGCAACCGCCAAACCAATTGCAGTCATAATCAACGACTCACCGACGGGCCCTGCCACTTTGTCGATGCTGGCCTGACCCGACAAACCAATGCTTACCAAGGCGTTGTAGATCCCCCAGACGGTGCCAAATAGCCCGACGAAGGGTGAGGTAGAGCCTACCGTAGCCAGGAATGACAAGCCCTTTTGCATGCTTTGCTGCACAGAGGTCGTGGCACGCTGCAAGCTCAGCATCAACCAGTCATTGAAGTCGATGGCGCCACGCATGTCCTGATGTTTCGCCACGCTATTGAGCGCCTCTTGCGCGACAAACCGATAGGGACTATTGCTTTGTAAGGTCTGAACGGCCTGCCCTAAGTTGTTCTCGCTGCCCAACCGCTGCATCGCGTCGCGCTGTTGCACCAACAAGCGCTTCTGCTCAAGTAACTTGGCAACAATCAAATACCAACTAAAAATACTCATGAATATCAAAATGCTTAGGGTACCTTTTGCCACAATATCGCCCTGTGCCCAAACCGCTTTCAGGCCGTAGGGATTTTCAACAGGCACCGAAGCGAGCGTGGCAGCCGTCGTCGCAGGCTGCGCCAACGCGGGTGCAGTCAATACACAGCCGTACAACGCAAACGCAAAACAAAGCGCCTTAAATAGGCGAACAAAATAAGGCATTAAAAAACTCCGAACAGCTTTTTGAATTGAACGTCACGACTGCCGGCAAAGACACCGCTCGAATCCTCGTCCGCCCCCGACACCTTGCCGAGCGCGGACGGATTGCGCTTAGGTTAGAAACCCGCGCGCAACGTAAGAGAGACAAACGTCGGTGCACCGATGTAATACGACGGCGCAACCGCATAGAGGCCCGGCAGTGCGACAGCATTGGGAGTAAAGCCGCTGCCGCTTGGCGAACTGATGCGCTGATACTTTGTATTAAAAATGTTGTATACGTTGAACTGAATCGAAGGATTTTTGAGCACGCCATAGTCTTCAAAGCGATAACCGATCGCACCGTTAAACAAGGTGTAGCCAGCCATTTTTTCGTCATTCACCAGGGTCGAGTAAGCCGCACCGGTGTACTTCATATCAAGATTGCCGTACCAAGAGTTCGACTGGTATGAGACGCGAAGGCCGGTCATCCAGTTCGGCGTATCTGGCAGTTGAGCGCCCGCAGTGGGCAAGCTAGCGGTTGCAGTCAGGGGCAAATTATTTTTCATCGTGCTGATGTTGTATGTACCCGAGCCATACATCGACCAGTTATTGTTGATTTTGTAACCCGCCTCAATTTCCAAGCCTTTGGTCGTCACTGCACCAACGTTAAAGTCAATTGTCTGGTTGGCGGTGACATCATACGCAGAGGCGATACGGTTTTGAAAGTCAATGTAATAAGCCGAGCCCGCGAACGTCCATTTGTCTGACGCGAAGCGGTAGCCAAGATCCAGATTGGTCGAGGTTTCCATCTTCACTTCTGGGTCACGCAACCTCGCGCCCGTCAGTACGCCATTTTGTACTGAGCCGCCGACCAAAAGATTCGCCAACGCGCTGTTGTTGGGCACACGCATATTTTGTGCCACGTTGGCGAATACCTGTTGCTGTTCGTCTAGTCGATATCTCAAACCGATGTTGGGTAACACCTTCCCATAGGTTTTACTAATATCGTAATCTGCGGTCGAGGCGCCTAAGATGTTAGTCGAACCAGAGTTTGCATAGTTGTTAAAGTCACGCGTAATTTGCGTAGCACGCACGCCCAACTGCAGTAACAACTTGTCTTCAAGCAGCTTAATCGTGTCCTGCGCAAATAACGATGTCGAGGTGCTGACCGTTAGCCAGTTACGGGACTGGTAGTTTTTACCGTTACCATACGAAAGGTATTGGTTGGCATTAAACAGCCACGGATCAGATACCCCACCGGTGCTATTGAACCCGATGGCGGGACCGGTTTGTGTGTGCCGCGCCTGCTCAAGCCAAGCACCCACTAGCAGATCGTGATTATCAAAACGAATGTTGCTTTTTAATGTGATACCGGGACGCGACGTCTCGGTCACGCTGCTGCTGTAGACATACAGCCGATCGAGCGTATCGCGATCTCCGTTGAGATCGGCTACGCCATAATTCAAACTAGACCCCGAAAAAGCGGACTCCGCTAGAACTCTTTGTTGTGATCCACCGGTGCCATGACCATACCAGAAATACGGCTCGGCAGAAAACGTAACATCTTTGCTCATTTTGTATTCGACCTTACCAGACCAAATAATATTCACGAACGGGTTGACGGAGTTCTGGTAGTACGTATTATCCGCGGTCGTCGCAGCAACCGTTTGCGCAGTGCCAAAAACCGGAGTTGGGTTCAGCGCCGGATTCGCGCTAAAAATTTGATCTCTGCCACCACTATCGATTTGCGGCTGGGTCAATGTTCGAAAATTGTTATTGAACATTTTGTTGTACGAAAAATTGCTAGTCAGGCGCCACTGGCTGTTAGGCCTAAGTTCAACCCCCATATCGATGTGGTCGCGCTGCGCACTGCCAAGGCCCTGAAATTGGTTTGCGTAGGTGTTTGAGTACGACACGAAAAACTTGGCCCTGTCGTTTGCAAACAAACCCGTATCCGCGCGAACATAAGTCCGTCGGGTGTTCAAGCTGCCAATGGTTTGCGCAAAACGAAAGCCGGCTTTGTCGTCTGGAGCGCAATAACTAATACCGATGTTGCCGCCCGAAGCACCTACATGAGGAGCGTCAGTATCGGTACCACCTTGTGTTAAGTTCACCTCACAAATATTTTCGGCGTCTACATACTCCATCGGGTACACAGCAAAGTTGCCCGAGTCGTTAACTGGTGCACCGTTTACGGTAAAGCCCAACTGGTCGCTGTTGGCGCCGCGCACGCGTATGCCTCCACCGAACAAGCCCGTTGCATCCTGACTAAATGTGTTGACGCCCGGCAGCAAATCTATCATCTGATAGGGGTTTGCAAGTGGTGTGAGTCGCTCGATTGCCTCACGATTCACCGAGCTGCGCATTTTAGGAGTTTCTTCTTGCACGATTAGGCCAGTCGCTGTGCCTCCAGGCAAGCCTTCGACCTGAATGCGCCCCACGTCAGTAGTTGTCATGCCGGGGGCGCTAACGGGTTGTGACCATACCGCTGGTGCAAGCGATAATCCTGCAAGGCAAACCGCAAGGCGATTAAGTTTGAAAATACGCATGGTAAGAAGAGGCTCCGATTAAAAGCAATAGGTGGTCGTCAAAATTTTTTGCGGATGGCAACAGAACGGGACGGTAAACAGTGATTGCGGCTTGCTTGATGCACGCCCGCGACTCGAAATCTGAACCTGCAATCAAATTTGATCTATTGGATATGGTGACGTGAAATTGTTACGCTTTTATTTAAGCCGCACTAAATTCAAGTTGCGTCAACAGGGAATTGCACAAAATAGTCGCCTAAGCGCGTAACGGGTTACGCCGCTTAAGATTGACTTGGGTATTTGTCACTTGAATGAGCGGTTGCGCCATGGGGGCACGCACTAAGGCGTCACGTCCACACCGTACGCCAACCCGTTTGTTGCTTGGTTTACCGGTCCCGTCCAACCGCAAAAGCGCAAAAATTTAGCAACGCCTCTTGCGCAATTGAAGCCGGAAACGCCTTAAGTGCCGCGCGGGCCATGTCAGCCTCAGCCACCGCACACTGCTGCGCATGCTCCAACGCGCCGGTGTCGTGAATGGCTTGCGCGACCGCATCAAAATCAGCCTCACCATGCTCAATCGCTTGCCGCACAAGCTTTTTCTGTAAGTTAGTGCCCACCTCTAGCACGCGAATCAGCGGCAAGGTTGGCTTGCCTTCGCGTAAATCATCCCCAACGTTTTTGCCTAGTGCATCGACATCGCCACTGTAATCAAGTACATCGTCGACGAGCTGGAACGCTGTGCCAATGTACCGTCCGTAGGCAGCGGCAGCCTCGCGCTGCACCGAATTTGCTCCGGCCAGCACCGCCCCCGCTTCAGCAGCCGCCTCAAACAGCTTCGCGGTTTTAAACCGCACCACTTGTAAGTAACGCGCTTCAGAGACTTCAGGGTCATGCACATTGAGTAGTTGCAACACCTCGCCCTCGGCGATCACGGTGGTGGCGCCAGACATGATTTTCATCAGGGGCATGCTGTCAACATCCACCATCATCTCAAAGGCCCGCGAGTACAAGTAATCGCCTACCAAGACGCTGGCAGCGTTGCCAAACACCGCATTGGCTGTGCTGCGGCCGCGGCGCAGGTCGGATTCGTCGACGACATCGTCATGCAGCAGGGTCGCCGTATGGATAAATTCGACCACAGCTGCCATTAAATGGTGGTGAGCGCCCTGATAACCCAACGCCTTCGCCACCAGCAGCAGTAGGGCCGGACGCATCCGTTTGCCCCCCGCCCCAATAATATAATCACCGATGGTGCGAATTAGTGCCACTTTTGAGTCGAGCCGCGAGCGAATCACGGCATCAACGGCTTTCATATCCCCAGCAACAGGGGCGAGCAGGTCAGAGAGTTTTTGCACAGACTTTCTTTTGACTTTCAAGTGGTTACGCGCTACTATTTCGGGCTCGGCTACTTTAGCCGAGATTCCAATTGCACTAAAACACGAGGTTAACCCATGTACGCGGTCATAAAAACTGGAGGCAAGCAGTATCGCATTGCTTCTGGCGAAAAACTTAAAATAGAACAGATACCGGCAGACATTGGGCAAGAAATCACGCTGGATCAGGTGTTATCCGTAGGCGAAGGCGACCAACTTAAGGTTGGTACCCCGCTTGTGGCTGGCGCTCTGGTCACGGCAACGGTTCTTGCGCAAGGACGCCATGATAAGGTCACGATTTTCAAGATGCGTCGTCGCAAGCATTACCAAAAGCATCAAGGCCACCGTCAAAACTACACTGAGATTTTAATCGGCGACATCACAGCTTAACGGCTGCATTGTCCTCTTTCAATCACAGCTAAATCTAGGAACAAACATGGCACAGAAAAAAGGCGGGGGCTCTACCCGCAACGGCCGCGACTCAGAATCGAAACGTCTGGGCGTTAAAGCCTACGGCGGCGAACTGATCCCGGCCGGCTCTATCATCGTGCGTCAGCGCGGTACAACGTTTCATCCCGGCACAAACGTGGGTTTGGGTAAAGACCACACTCTGTATGCGCTGATTGATGGTCACGTCAAATTTTCGGTTCAAGGCAAACTCAACAAGTCAACGGTTTCAATCGTTTCGGCCGAATAAGCTGCTTATAAGTTCTAAGAGCCCTGTCGCAAGCGGCAGGGCTTTTTCTTTTCACGGTACCATCCTCTTATGAAATTCGTCGACGAAGCCACCATTGAAGTCATTGCCGGTAAAGGCGGCAATGGCGCGCACAGTTTTCGCCGTGAAAAATTCATCCCAAAGGGTGGGCCCGACGGTGGTGATGGTGGTCGAGGCGGTTCTGTATTCGCTATTGCCGACCGCAATATCAACACCCTGATTGATTACCGTTATGCGCGCAAGCACCTCGCTAAAGGTGGTGAACATGGCCGTGGCTCAGATCAGTATGGTGCCGCAGCAGCCAACATCACGTTGCGCGTACCTGTCGGCACGATTATTTATGACGCCGAAACCGGCGAAGAACTCTTTGACCTGAGCCGTCACGCTCAACAGGTCACCCTGGCCGCAGGCGGTGAGGGCGGTTTGGGTAATGTGCATTTCAAATCAAGCGTGAACCGCGCCCCCAAGCAATGGACGCCCGGCAAAGACGGCGAGCAGCGCCGCTTGCGCCTAGAGCTCAAAGTGTTGGCCGACGTGGGCCTGCTCGGTATGCCAAATGCTGGCAAATCAACGCTGATCAGCCGTATCTCGAATGCCCGCCCCAAAATTGCTGACTACCCGTTTACGACGCTGCATCCCAATTTAGGGGTTGTGCGCACTTCAGAGTCTCGTAGCTTTGTGGTGGCTGATATTCCAGGCTTGATCGAAGGCGCCTCTGAAGGTGCGGGCCTGGGGCACTTGTTCTTGCGTCATCTGACACGCACGCGCATTTTGCTGCACTTGGTGGATGTGTCGTCGCACGACCCAGACGAAGATGCGGTTGCCCGCGCGGTGGGCGAAGCGCGCGCCATCGTTGAAGAGCTGCGTCTGTACGACGAGGCACTGTATAACAAGCCACGGTGGCTGGTACTGAATAAGCTTGATGTGGTGAATGACCCTGACGCTGTTAAAAAGCGTTTCTGCAAAGAGTATGGCTGGAAGGGCCCTGTGTTTGCGATCTCGGCTTTGTCGGGTGACGGCACACAACAGTTGATCTGGGATCTGCAAAACGCAATTGATGCGTATCGGCAAGAAGACAATATCGCCGAAGATATGGCGGATGGTACGTTTGTGGCGGAAGATCCGCGCTTTGATGACACCCGTAGCGCCGCAGATAAGCGGCCAGTCACACCCGAAAAATAAATCAGCATTTACCGTTTATTCAATTTGCGATGACGTCCCCCTCTGCAGCTCATTCTGGTTCTCAATCTGTCATCGCCTCGGCCTCACGGTTAGTGGCTAAGGTGGGTTCGTCACTGGTTACCAACGACGGCCAAGGCATCGATCGCGAGGCCGTCGCCCAATGGGCCAGTCAAATCGCGGCCCTGCGTGCACAAGGTAAACAAGTCGTCTTGGTCTCAAGCGGTGCAATCGCCGAGGGCATGGCGCGTTTAGGTTGGGCCAAGCGGCCTACCTTGATGCACGAACTTCAAGCCGCCGCCGCCGTGGGCCAAATGGGCTTAGCGCAAGCCTACGAGGTTGCCTTCGCCAAACACAACCTACGTACCGCCCAGATTTTGCTGACGCACGAAGATCTGGCGAATCGCCAGCGCTACCTGAACGCGCGCTCAACCCTGTTTGCACTGCTGCGTTTAGGCGTGGTGCCCATCGTGAATGAAAACGATACGGTTGCAACCGAAGAAATCGCCGTGGGTGACAACGACACGCTTGGCGCACTGGTCACCAATCTGATTGAAGCCGATGCCTTCATTATTTTGACCGATCAGCGTGGCTTGTATGACTCAGACCCTCGTCAAAATCCCAACGCTTTGTTTGTGTCGCACGGCCTGGCTGGCGACACCTCACTCGAGGCCATGGCCGGCAGCACCGGCGGCGGCTTAGGTAAGGGTGGCATGCTCACCAAAATCCTGGCCGCTAAACGGGCTGCGCGCAGTGGCGCACATACTGTCATCGCCTCAGGGCGCGAACCCGACGTCTTAGTGCGCTTGGCGCAAGGCGAATGCCTTGGCTCTGAACTTAGGGCCGAGCTGCCCGTGCTTTCGGCGCGCAAACAATGGATGGCTGACCATTTACGCTTGCGCGGCAAATTGGTGCTTGATGCCGGTGCCATCAAGGCCTTGGTGCTCGAGGGCAAAAGCCTGCTACCGATTGGTGTGCGGGCGGTTGAGGGTGAGTTTGAGCCTGGCGATGTGGTGGCTTGCGTAGATTCAGCAGGCAAAGAGTGTGCCCGCGGCTTGGTCAACTATTCGTCCGCAGACGCACGACGCATTATGGGCCAGCCCTCAGCGCAGATCGTCGAGATCTTGGGCGTTATGCCTGAAAGTGAATTGATGCACCGCGACAATTTAATCGTTCTTTAAGCGATCTCCCTGCCAATTGTGGGGTGAGCGTGTCAAATCCTCAAAGACGTCCTATACTTTGGCTCATTATGCGGGGGTACTTGGCCAGTGGCCAGGTTGAGAGAGTCCCTTCGTACCAGTAAGGATAATGCCGAAGCTGGGAGCGCTTTCCGACCTGCTCGGAATCCATCCCGATTCGGCTCCAATTAAAAAACGGAGCCTTTCAATGAATGCCACCCCAAAATTTTTAGC
>JABMMM010000191.1 GCA_013205565.1 Alcaligenaceae bacterium
CGCAATCACCTCCGCCAAAGACATGGAACCATGGCGTGACAGCATTTGACACCAAGCCATCAGGTTGCCGGGTGTGGCCACCGCTCCTCTGCCCAGGCTGTGCTGGCGACCTACGCTTTCAAGGGACCCGGCAGGGGCCAACGCGTCATGAGTGAAGGTGTGTGGGCCAACCGCTTGCGGACAAGTGCCTTGGCCTTCCAAGATGGTGTGCGTCCCATCGGGATGACGAAGGTGTGCAAATCCACCGCCGAGCAGTCCAACCATCATGGGTTCGACCACACTCAAAGTGAACAACGCGGCCACAGCTGCGTCTACTGCGTTGCCACCGGCGCACAGCATTTCTGAGCCGGCAGCAGAGGCCAAAGGGTGGTTGGTGACCACCATGCCACGCGATGCGCGAGCCGGTTGTTTTTCGGTGACAAAAGAGGTCCCGCAGTGATCTGTCCAATGGTGCATACAAATGATGGTGAGGTGGGGTCATGGAAAGTAGATATACAACTTAGTCTGAAAATGCATTAAAAACAAGGGTGCAATCCATAGGTCGTAACCGGATTGTTGAAACGGGAAAACCCCGATTTCTAGCTCCACTTATTAAGTTTTTGACGAGCCTGTATTTCTGTTCATCCGCAGGTCCCTGGTTCGAGTCCAGGTCGGGAGGCCAAAAAGGCCGTGCATCAATTAATCGCCAACCTGCCATCGTCCAAGGCTAAGGTTTCTTCCGTCAATAGCCTCGCTGACTATGAGGTCGTCAAGGCGTTGGATTGGATGAGGTCTGTACCTAAATGATGTTGGTGGATAGTCAAGTCACGATTACGTCACATTAAAAGACTCCAATATAGATGCCAACCCTTTAGGAGTCATCATGATTAAACGTTTAGCTCTATCTTTATCGCTTATCGCACTCTTGTCATCTCACGCTGTCGCTTCAGATGACTGGCGTCAAAAATACAAATCTATAACCTTTGGCATCGCTTCTGGTGAAAACATTCAGTCAGGTAATCTTCGCTGGGCACCCATGGGTCCATATCTTGCCAAATGCTTGGGAATTGATAAGGTGACAATGCGCGTCACAAATGACTACTCTGGAGTGATCGAAGCTATTGTTCAGGGCGATGTTCATCTCGCATGGCTTGGACCTGCTCAGTACGCTATTGCGCATGACTTGTTAAAAGGCGATGTGCAACCGGTGGCGATGGATATGTCAAAAGACGGCGAACTCGGCTACAAGTGGGTCGTTGTGGTAAAGGCAAACTCTCCATACCAAAAAATCGAAGATCTTAAAGGTAAGTCCATGGGATGGCCCACGCCAACTTCTGCTTCTGGCTACGTTTTGCCCATGCATTACTTTAGAGAAAAGGGCTATGTTTCAGCCAAAAACGAACCCATCCTTTTTAGTCGGTTAGTCCAAACTGGCTCGCATGACAATAGCTTGGTTGCTGTTGCAAACGGTTCAGTGGACGCTGCGACAAATTGGTATTACTCACCAACCGCTGGTGCGCATATCCGTGCTGCGAGTGTTGGCACAGTCAAGCTCGATGACATTCGCTTTATTTACGAGTCTCCTCGTGTTCCTAATGCTCCTTTTACTACACGTAAAAGCTATCCAGAAGCCATGAAGGCAAAGATGAGTGAGTGTTTGATCAAGATGCCTGAAAATGATAAGGCAGCTTGGGAGGTTGTCGGGAGTAATATTTTTGGAGGGATTGCCCCAACGAATCATGAAGCGTATGCAGACTTCATTGCTCTTCGCCAAGCTGAAAAGAAGAAATGATCCCGAATCAAGTCCGTTCTGCTCCAGGTTTGTTAGTCACTAAAAATCTGGAGCGGCGATTCGGAGAATCGATTGCAGTCTCTGGGGTGAGTTTCGAGGTGCCTCGCGGTCAGATGGTTGCGATTATTGGTCGCTCCGGTGCGGGAAAATCGACCTTATTAAATTTGACTAATCGTTTGCTGGACCCAACATCTGGATCGATATTCTACGAAGGTCTTGATATCGCACGCTTGAACGGCGACGCCTTACTCGCTTGGCGTCGCAATTGTGCGATGATATTTCAGCGATTTAATTTAGTCGATCGTTTAGATGTATTGACCAATGTGTTGACGGGCAGACTCAATCATCCTCCAAGATGGCCTAAGCTTTTCGGTCGGTTTTCGGAGGAAGATCGAGATCGTGCGATTGATGCGTTATACACCCTGGGTCTGGATGATCAGGCTTTAAAAAGAGCAGACCAATTATCAGGTGGGCAGCAGCAGCGCGTTGCTATTGCACGTGCGCTTGTACAAGAACCCAAAATTATCCTAGCCGACGAACCTGTTGCTTCGCTTGATCCAATCAATTCTAAATCCGTCATGGATGCTTTGCGTACGATCAATCAAGAAAGAGACATTACGGTGCTCTGCAATTTACATTCTGTTCCATTGGCCAAAGAGTATTGTGATCGAATCATTGGTCTGAATGCTGGGAAAATTGTTTTTGATGGAGCATGTGCTGACTTAGGTGAGGAGGAGCTTGTTGAGGTTTATGGCAGTCTCACTGCAATCGAGGATGCTCTTTGAGTCAAAAAAACATCATGGTTGCTGACAATGCTCACCATCAGGATGCTTTGCATTTGAATCATTCTTTAACGAATGCGGCGCTCGCGCGTCAAAGATTCAATGAAGCATTCATGCACAGACGGTCTCAATTACGCCGTCAATGGGTGATCGGCGCGCTCCTGATTATGATCTTGATAGGTATTTCTTCAGTGATTGGAGAGGTCAACTTAGTCCATCTGTGGGATCGATTACCCAGATTTACTTCATATTTTGGAAGAATGATTCCAGAGTTGTCATGGGCAACGCTCTGGCCTGATCTTGTGCGTTGGTACTGGAATGGTTGGGTCTGGCTCGCAGCTCTCTGGCAAACAATATTGATTGCAATTTACGCAACATTGATAGGCATAGTGTTTGGATATATCGCCTCATTTCTGGGTGCCAGAAATCTTTCACCTCATCCTTCCTACACATTTTTCACACGTCGACTGATGGAGCTAGCAAGAACAGTCCCTGAATTGGTATTTGCTGTGTTATTTGTCTATTCCTTTGGATTAGGTCCGCTTGCAGGCGTTCTCGCAATTGGATTGCACTCACTGGGGGCGCTAGGAAAGTTATTTGCGGACGTCGCTGAGAACGTCGACCTCGAGCAAGTCAAAGGTGTGCGTTCAACTGGAGCAAGTTGGAGTCAAACCATGGTGTTCGGGGTGACGCCCCAGGTCCTTCCAGATTACTTATCTTACGGACTATTGCGCTTGGAAATCAACGTTCGTGCTGCCTCCATTTTAGGGTTTGTTGGGGCAGGTGGTATCGGTCAAGAACTCTACACCGCTGTAAAGAGTTTTAATCACACCGATATTTCAGCGATCGTCATCATGTTGATTATTTCTGTGATCATCATTGATTCATTTTGTTCGTGGGTACGCGGACATGTGATTGGTCGAGACAACCTCAAAGCGATATGAGTCATCACACATGAATAATCCTAAAGCGATATCCTGGCGAGCACTTCGACCTGAACTTTATCCGCGCAGAGGCCTTGCCGCATGGCGCGGTTATGTTGTGATGTTGATAGTGATGATATTATTTTTATTTGGACTGTCTGAACTTGAGGTGACAGTGGAGCGGTTGTACAAAGGATCATTAAAACTGGTAGACGTTTTTGGATTGATGGTTCCACCAGAGTCAAAAGGCCGAACAGCTGAATATTTATTCGCAATTGCGGAAACTGTTTCGATGGCATTTTTGGGGACGCTTGTGGCCTCAATATTAGCCATACCGTTGGCATTGATGGGCGCTCGTAATATTATGCCCATAGGACCCGTTAGGTTTTTTGTCAGACGATCAAGCGATGTCGTACGTGGTTTAGATAGCTTAGTATGGGCAATATTTTTTGTAGGAGTTGTTGGCTTGGGACCTTTTGCAGGCATTTTGGCAATCACCGTGAACGACACAGGGATTTTGACAAAACTGTATGCAGAGGCACTTGAGAATACAGATGCCGAGCAATCTAAAGGAGTGCGCGCGACGGGAGCCAGTCGTTTGCAAACGCTTCTCTTTGGAGTGTTACCTCAAGTGATGCCGGTGTTCTTAGCAAATAGTTTGTACTTTGTGGAATCAAATGTTCGCTCAGCCACTATCTTAGGCGTAGTGGGTGCAGGTGGTATTGGATTTTTCTTAATGGATCGAATGATGATCAGCGCTTGGCGCGAGGTTGCATACATTATTTTGCTGGTATTGATCACGGTTGCAGTGATCGATACCCTCTCACGCATCTTGCGTCAGCGCCTGATTGGCCAGTCAAGTATTGCAAGGCGTTAATCATGACACCATTCACCATTTCTCGCTGTAAATTGAATCCAGTGGGTGAGATTGCACTATCCAAAATGCCTGGATCTATCACCCGCATTGAGGACGATATCGCCGAGATCATCGCACTCGATTGTGCCTGTGTACTGACGCTAGCACCTGATCAAGAGTTAAATCAGCATGGCGCGGAGCAGCTACCTACGATGCTCAAGCGCGTAGGACTCTAGTGGCATCACTTTCCAATTGAAGACTACGGGACACCCGCGGCATCCCAAATGGCGAGGTGGCGTGACTTGTTACAACGCTTGCATCAGTACCTCGATGATGATCGCAAGATTCTTATCCAATGTTATGCGGGGATAGGACGCTCAGGCACGATTGCTTTACGGCTGATGGTTGAGCGAGGCGCAGATCCGATTGAGGCGCTCGCTCAAATACGTCATATTCGACCAGGAGCCGTTGAGCGTCCTGCCCAATATGAGTGGGCGATTGCTGGGATCAACCCGAACAAATGAATTATTCTTCGAAACGCTCATATTCGTTTAGCGAAGTTTAAGACCCAGTTTTTTGTTAATTAAACTGCTGATCTTCGCTTTAGGGCACGACCATAAACGATATGTAGCTCACGAAAATCATTAGATGTGCTGCTGCCTGAACAAAGTTGGCGCGACCCATGTGCACAGTCCACCCACATAAGACAAAGCTCATCAAGAGAAAAACAATCGACTTGCTGTCAATGCCCAACACTAGTTTAAAGTCATAAGCAAGCGCGATACAGGCTACAACGGGGATGGTTAGACCTAAACTTGCGATCGATGACCCAAGAGCCAGATTAAAACTGATCTGAAGTTGATTTCTTTTGGCGGCCGCAATGGCAGCCCCACTCTCGGGAAGCAGGCATAAAAAGGCAACAAGAATACCCACTAAGCCTTTGCCTGCGCCGATTGCTGTGACAAGTTGCTCTAGCTTTGGTGCGAGTAACTTTGCTAGCAACACGACTGCCGTTAGCGCTATCAACATCAATACAAGACCAATTAAAGCCTTCTTGTTAGTTGGGATATGTGGATGGGCTTGATCGCCTGGTGCGTTCTCAGTTCGCGGCGCGGTGTACTGTATGCGATGCGCTCTTGTCTGCGATAAGAAATACACAAACCACATCGTAAGACAGGCGATGGCACAAGTTAACAGTTGAGTGCGATCATAGAAGGGACCTGGAATAGTTGTCGTGAAATCAGGAAGCACAAGAACTAAAATGGACAAGACAAAAAGAATCGATAAAGTTGAATTGGTGCCATCAGCTCTGAAGATGGTTTCGTTGAATTTTAATGCGCCCATCAGGATACAGATCCCCATGATGCCATTCATGCAAATCATAATGGTCGCCAAAAGGGAGTCTCTAACAATCGACATCGCCCCAGGTGCGTCAGAGAATAAGATAGTGGTGATTAAGACGACCTCAATGACGGTGACCGCTAGCGCCAAAATGATTGTTCCAAAGGGTTGTCCTACGCGTTCAGCGACCACGTCAGCATTTTTTACGGCAATAAGAACGACCCCAATTAAGACCGCCGAAATGACTAAGACCTGTAAGAAAACAAATAAAGTTTCGGAAGCCATGTTCAAACCCTTGAGTGACACGTGTTATAAAAAATAAGTTGCTTGAAGCAATGTTAAAAAAGAAGATAACGATGGCACTGTCAGTGTTTTTCGTATCGGCAAGGACATCGCCAATACTGGTACATACTCGAAACGCCACCAAGAGGTTACCCACAACAAGTCCATGGGCAATGGTGTATGCCGTTAGTGCAAAGGTATATCATATTTTGCAATTCTGCCCCGTAGATTGTATATTGGATCGGTTTTTTAGGACAGTTTTCGCGATTGGTTTAAGCTATTTTCCATCGACGGGACCAAGCAAACATGACCGAACGAAAGAAGCGCAAGGTGCATTCGGCTGAATTTAAAGCCAAGGTTGGGCTTGAGGCAGTGCGTGGGGTCAAGACAATCAACGAGATTAGCCAGGAGTTTGGTGTGCATCCCATGCAGGTGAGCCGATAGAAAACAGAAATCCAAAGGCAGTGCAAAACCTTGTTTGAAGGCGAACGCGGTCCGGTCCCAGCACCAGTGGCTTGCCAACCAAACGCCAAACGCAGTGTGTCAAACCGCGAGCGGCGGCGCGATAATTCTTGAAAAATATGGTGATTCACTGCCAGAAACGTCTGATCCGCTAAGCGCCTCTGACATTTTTGGCATTATAGTGAAAGATGTAAAAGCAACTGCAACAACAGAAGTAAAAACGGGGCAGCGCCGAGCGGCTGCAAGCGCACTGG
Organism: Alcaligenaceae bacterium; assembly: GCA_013205565.1. GTDB lineage: Bacteria > Pseudomonadota > Gammaproteobacteria > Burkholderiales > Burkholderiaceae_B > Zwartia. Next base: position 6,672 of record JABMMM010000191.1, read on the forward strand.
AACCTATAGCTTAAACTCTGGCAAAAAGCTTCAAACTCAAATAATTAGGGTCAACCAATGCAAGCGTTCATTGCCGAACATTTTGGGCTCTTCCAACTTTCGCCGCTTTATTTCGTTTTTTCTATTTTGATCTTCATCGGTATTGGCTGGGTCATTGGGCAGTATCGCTTAAGAAAACAAGACGGAGTCGTACTAATCAGAGACAGCTTAGCGACAGCCATTTTCGCTTTATCCGCCTTGGTTTTAGGATTTGCTTTTTCAACTGCAACCTCGAATTACTCCGTCAGAATCGATGCAAATCGAGCACAGGCCAGTGCGATCAAAGAAGTGTATGTGTCTCTCAAATATTTAACCCTTACCGATCAACTAGGTATTAAAAAAACATTAAAAGAACTTTTAGATTTTCGTGTAGATGAAATTCACCGCACGATCACGTACGAGCAGCTCAATATCAACAGCGAACAGCTGCTCGCGTTCATTAGGAAGATTAATGAAGACACCATTATGGCCAGTCAGCGTGCAGTCCCCGAAAATCGACTGCTAGTCGATCAGATTCTTAATCCTGCGGTCGCTCATTTAGCGACTGTTTTTAACGAGGGGCTTCTTAAAATGAAGTCCCATCCGCCTAGACTATTGATGCAATTTTTGTTTATGTTGCTTTCAATTGGCGGCCTATTAATCGGCTATACGATGGCCGTTAAAAAGGAGCACGACTGGTTTTTGGCTACTCTCTATGTCGCACTGATTGGCGTTTGTCTGCACGTCATCCTTTCCTTCGAATATCCAAACATATTGATGTCACATCAACTAGTCGATGATGATTTACTACGCCTAAAAACCTTTGTCGATTCGTCCAATCGCTGAGGCAATGACCAGCGATTTAACCAAAAACTTCATCTACCTTTCGCTATCGCACTCTCGGTACCGCCACCGGAGTCATTGATCGACGGTCAAAAAGAACTATCCAATTTTTGGATAAAAATAGTGCGACATCGTCTTGAAAATCTAGATCGACCACAAAAAAGAATCAAACACCCCACTTACCGGACGACTTAAGTCACTACAACAACGCACTTAAGTCACCACAAAAAAGCTTAAATAGGCTAAAACACACCAAAACAACTCATCCGTCGAGGGACAGCAATGAAAATTAATTTACTAGCAGGCTCTTTTGTATTTGTCCTGAGTTGTTCGGCATTCGCTCAAAGCCAATTTGTTGGAGCTTATGGTCAGATCTCGACTGGTTACGAAAACAACACCGTGAGTTCAGCCCAACTGACAGGGACTGATTATGGTGGTTCGCCTAATAAGACTAATACTCTGACGACAACTTCAGCGTCAGCACCTCTAGTCGTAGGACTGGGCTACACATTCGATTTGAAAAACAATTTCACCCTAGGTATAGGAGCTGACTATTCTGCACTCACGCAAAATACTCAGCCAGCTGGCTTTTACTATTTTGGAGATAGTCGCAACACCTATGATTATAAATTTTCAATCTCAAATCGCTTCAATGCATTCATTGCACCTGGGTATGCCATAGATCAGGATAAATTGGTTTACGCGAAGTTGGGCTATTCAATGCAATCTGTGCAATATAGTCAAACCAATTGTTGCTCTTCTCCATCGAATAAAGCTCAAGTGAATGGCTATGTCGTTGGGCTAGGTTACAAGCAATTCATCACCAAAGCATTGTATGGATTTGCAGAAGTAAACTACTACGCGTATGGACGTCCTAATCTATCATCGACCTATTCGGATGCTCCTGGAGGAACGGTCTCCTCAAATCCAAACGTCAATGCATATAACTTTTTGTTTGGTTTAGGTTATAGATTCTAGTATTACCAAGTTCGTTCGTTATCCGTCTCTATTCCTATGGACTTGAACGCGGATCGGCGTATTGCCAAACAAAAAACTCACTAGAAATCATATATGTCGCTCATGTTGCTGTGCCGCAGCATTCTCGAAAAGTTATAGGGTCAATCGACCGTCGCGTCCCAAGACTCTCCTATACTGATGCTTGTAATTCGTTTTCAGGCGACTGCTTTGCACTCCAATTCAAACTCCGACCGGTATCTGCGCTTAATTTCAGGCGTCTTACTGGCCTGTTCTGCCTTGTTTTTTGGTGTCGCTCAGGCGCAGCAAGTCTTACGAGTCACCACCATCCCCGAAGAGGCTGCTACCGAGCAAATGCGCAAATTTGGTCCGCTGACCAAATATCTTGAACGCACGACAGGGATGACGGTTAGCTTCGTACCCGTTAACGACTACCCTGCAGCGGTAGAGGCCTTGGTCAATAAGCAGGTCGAACTTGTCTGGTTCGGAGGTTTTACCTATGTGCAGGCTCAAATCCGTTCAGGCGGAAAAGTGGTGCCCCTTGCGCAGCGCGAAGAAGACACTAAGTTTCGCTCGGTTTTCATCACGCAGAAAGATTCCGGTATCACTCAGCTGACAGATCTGAAGGGCAAGCAAGTGAGTTTTGGTTCGCAATCCAGCACCTCGGGCCATCTCATGCCGCGTTCTTTCTTATTGGATGCAGGGATCAATCCGGATCGAGACTTCAAGCGCGTCGCTTATTCAGGTGCGCATGACGCCACGATCGCGTCGGTTGTGAGTGGTCGCGTGGATGCCGCAGCTCTGGACATCACAGTTTGGCAAAAATTCGTGAATGAAAAAAAGGTGGATACGAGCAAGGTAGACGTCTTTTACACCACGCCTCCTTACTTTAATTACAACTGGTCGGTTCATGCCGATATGCCTGCCGCGTTGCGTGAAAAAATCACTAAAGCTTTGCTTGCTCTTGATATGAGTACCCCCGAGGGCAAGGAAATACTGACGCTCAATCGTGCCAGCAAATACATTCCCACGACTCCAGAGAACTATAAGGGTCTCGAGTCAGCGGGCAAAAGTGCAGGTCTTATTAAATAATGTCTGGCCTACGTCTTGAGCTGAAGGGCGTTTGCGCCCGTCATCCTGCCGCGACCAAACAGTCTCGCCCTGCTATTGAGGGACTATCGCTGACGATTGAACCGGGTGAGCACGTTGCGGTCATCGGGCCTTCGGGGGCTGGAAAAACCACCTTGCTTCAGTTGTTGGGTGCAGCACTTAAACCCTCTGCAGGGCATGTGACACTCGATGGCCAGTCGATTTGGACGCTCTCGACCCGGGGTCTCCAGCAGCAGCGTGGCAGACTGTTTTATGCGCCACAAACACCGCCGTTACCACCACGACAGCGGGTGATCGTGTCGTTACTCGCAGCCAAGCTGCCTGCGTTGTCTTTGTGGCAAAGCCTGAAAAACTTGTTGTATCCACAATATGTCGAAGAGGTTGCTGGCGCGTTGACGCAATTCGATCTGCAAGAAAAGTTATGGGATCGCGTGGATCGTCTGTCCGGTGGGGAGCGTCAACGAGTGGGTTTGGCGCGCGCGTTATTAGCTCCGGCAGAACTTTGGCTCGTGGACGAACCCTTGTCCGCCCTCGATCCGACGCGTGCCCGACAGGCCATCGCGACGCTCTTGCGTGAGGCGAGCGCGCGAGGTGTCACGTTGGTGACGACTTTGCATCAGGTTAAGGTCGCCACCGCTGAGTTTCCCCGAGTGCTTGGCCTGCGCGAGGGAAAACTAGTCTTTGATTTGCCCGGACACGCTGTGTCGGAAGAAATTTTAGCCAAGCTTTACGCGCAGTTCGAGTATGAGCTCGCTCTAGTAGAGGCGCCTGTCGCGCCTCAAGAACAACTCCCACCTGCCAAACGGGAAACTCGCGTGGGTTGCGCCTGAGCGCGATGATGACGACCGTGTCCGTCTCGGCCGTAGTAAACAAAGATCCCGCCTTGAGAGATCCCGCTTGGACGCGTCGTGTCTTCTGGTTTGCCGTGGCGTGTGTGCTCCTTTGGCCTGCTCTGGTCAGTACAGAATTTCGACCTTGGGTATTTTTCGAAAAAGAAAACCTAAAGGTCACCTCGCGCTTTTTAGCCGAATTTTTTCCGCCAGCACTGAGCCCTGAGTTTTTGGCGTTGGTCGCCCGTGAGGCATGGCGTACGGTAGCGATCGCCACGGCGGGGACGTTTCTAGCCCTGTTGCTTGCCATCCCGTTGACGTTACTGTCGACGACGGTGCTATCTGTGTCCTCTCTGGCTGGTCGTATGCACGCGTTTCCTTTTGTCATCAGACAGTTGATCCGCTGGCTCTTGATTCTTTTGCGCAGTGTGCCTGAGCTTATTTGGGCGCTCGTCTTTGTGCGAGTGGTCGGACTTGGTCCGGCTGCCGGAGTCTTGGCGATCGCTTTGACTTACGCGGGAATGCTGGGCAAAGTGTATGGCGAGATTCTAGAGAGCGGCGAGCGCGAACCCGCCACGGCCTTATTAAGAAATGGCGCAGGTCGCATGCAGACTTTTTTCTTTAGTATCTTGCCTTGCAATGCCAAAGAGCTGACGAGTTATACGATTTATCGCTGGGAGTGTGCAATCCGTGCCTCTACAGTGTTGGGTTTTGTCGGTGCGGGTGGTTTGGGTCAGCAAATGGACAACTCGATGCGCATGTTCAACGGCTCCGAAGTCGCCACGATGTTGATTGTTTTTATTTTGTTGGTCGGGCTCGCGGATCTCTTGAGCACTTGGATGCGGCGGGCACTGCAATGAGTCAAGCCACGAATGATCGATCGCCGTCATCACAACCTCTTGGTGCGCCGCAACGCCCTCGTCACTGGATACGTTTGGACTCGCCAGTTTGTTGGTCTCTCATTGGGACAGTCGCTCTGATTGTTTTAAGTTTTTGGTCTCTCGATTTACAGCTCGCGCGCGTGCTGTCTGTTGAG
>JABMMM010000192.1 GCA_013205565.1 Alcaligenaceae bacterium
CAGGCGCACAGGTGAAATCTTGCTCAGCTAACCGAGTCGCTAAAATCGCTGAACGTGCTGCTAAACCAGCATGCAGCGGCTTGGTCATCGTGCCGAAGTTTTGCCGCACACCGCTCGCAAGCGACGCGCTCACACCGAGCGCGCCACGCATCTGATCATCGGTAAAGTTTTCAAGAAAAGCCAACGCCGCGGTTGCGCCGATGGCACCAAAGGTGCCCGTTGTATGCCAACCACGCTCATAGTGCGCAGTGTTTAAACGACGCCCAAGTTGGCCAAGTGTTTCGATGCCCACAACATGCGCACGAATCAAGTCTTCGCCACTGACTCCTAGCGCAACTCCACGAATTAACAATGCAGGCAACAGCAATGCCGTTGCATGGCAATAGGCCGGATGACTAATGTCATCAAAATCCGCTGCATGCGCAAGCGTACCCAGATATAACGCAGCAGATCCTTGCGCATCGGTTGAACTGACTCTCAACGCGTCAGGTGCAAACTGTGTCAACACTTGCTTAAGCGGTTGTGGCGAAAATAACGCTCGGCGAAGTTTAGGCTCGAGCGCTTGGCTCGTACCGAGCAACATGCAGGCTAGCGTGTCCGTGATGGCGTCGGTTGAGCGTCGCACCGTCTCGGCGGCCAGAGGCTGTGTACGAAACGTTCGACAAAAGGCAATCAGCCCATCTGAAAAATCTGTCTCAATCGCGAGACTCGTCGAATTTTCTGCACGTGGTGCACTTGCTTGTTTTTGCGTCCCCATCCTTGTCCCCAGAAATATTATTGTTTTCTCGCCTTCACGCAAAGTGAACTCAAAAAATAACGTGACGTTGTTCAGGTGGCTAGAGCGACGCTAGACTAGCCCCTGGCCTCAGGTCTTAGGCAAAATCGCCGACAAACTTGCTTTGACTTCAACAAAGACGGGCCCCGTTGCAGCAAGGGCAATACGAATCACGCGTTCGATATCTTCGTCTTTTTCAATCAACAACGTTTCGCAACCAAAGGCTTGCGCTAATTTTGAAAAATCTGGCCCAGTGAGATCTGTCGCGTGCGAACGCCCAGGATACATGCGTTCTTGATGCAGCCGAATGGTACCTAAGCTTCGGTTGTTGGATAGAAAAATTTTAAGTGGCAACTTACGCTCAACTGCAACAGCAAGTTCATTGCCCGTCATCATAAAACCACCATCACCCACTAAACAAACGACAGTACGGTCGGGTTCGCGCAAGGCAATTGCGACCGCGCCAGGTACGCCGTAACCCATGACACCCGACATCGTCGAATAGAGTTTGCGGCGCCCTTTGAACGGAAAAAATTTATATGCCAAAGCTGCCGAAATACCTGCATCGGGGACAATGCTGGTGGTATCAGGTGTGAGCTCACCTAACGCCCGCACGACATTACCAAAGGCCACGCCATCAGACGCTTGGATATTTTTCCAAACAGCTTGCGTTTGCGCATAGCCATGTAATTCGCCAATCCAAGCCGAGCGATCTTTTTTCTCGGGTACTGGCGCGCGGGCCAACAGTTCGCGTATAAATTCTGCGCCATGGCAGACGATTCCGACCTCGGGCTGAAAATTCTTACCAATCATCGTGACATCCGCGCAAGCGTGAATGAGTGTTTGCTTGGGCCAGGGCGGGGTCGGAAACCTGTAGTTTAAGGTTCCCCAATCCGATAGTCGCGTCCCAATCGCTAACAACAAGTCGGCTTGCTCAAAGGCTTTCACTTGCGTCGCAGAAGTGCCCGTACCGATATCGCCCCCATACAACGGGTGATCAGAAGAAAATACCCCATGACGTCGAAAACCAATAATGACTGGAATGTTGTGTTTTTCGGCGGCTGCGCGCAAAGCGGCACGTTGCTCGTCGCTGGCAAAATCACCCCCAGCAAGCAACAAGGGACGCTCAGCCGTGGCCAGTAAACTCATCACGCGCTGCATCGCCATCGGTGTAGGCGCGCTGCTAGCCACAACAGAGGCACGCGGTTTTACGTCAGGCAATTGCTCAGCAAGGATATCTTCTGGCAACGAAATCACGACTGGCCCGGGCGTGCCACTCATCGCAACAGAAAATGCACGCGCCATGACTTCAGGTACGCGCGTCGGATCATTGATTTCGTAGACCCACTTCGCGATACTGCCAAACATTTTTGAATAATCAATTTCTTGAAAACTATCACGCCCTACGTGCTCGCGCTCGCCTTGGCCGATCATTAAAATCAGTGGTGTACCGTCTTGTTGGGCACTGTGAATTGCGATTGACGCATTCGTGGCACCGGGGCCTCGGCTGACCATAAATACACCTGGGCGCCCAGTGAGTCGCCCATCAGCCATCGCCATAAAACCGGCCGAACTCTCATGCCTTGCGGTGATTGTATCGATTGAACTCTCGCCCAACGCATCGAGTAACGGCAAAAAACTTTCGCCAGGTACGCAAAACACACGGTCAACGTGATTTGCCTCTAAAAAAGATACCAACTGTTGTCCGGTTGTCTGCACTGTATTCTCCAAAAAACATCTGATTGGCTATTCAGCCGTGATGCCAAGCCTTTTAATTAAATTCGCCCAGTACTGCGTTTCGGTATCGATAAAAAGCGCGGTCGACATTAGTGGCCGGTACAGCGGGATTCATTAGATTCACTGCAAGACCAACCGTCGTAAACAAAAGCGTGTAACCGTCGGCTAGACTGCGAGCCACTTCTTCAGTACCCACGGCAGTTCCGGCCCCCGCCTTATTTTCGACATAAACGGGCTGTTTGAACTCAGTCGACAAACCCTGCGCCAACAACCGTGCGGCGATATCTGTGTTGCCCCCAGCGGCAAAAGGTACGACTAGACGAAGCGGCTTAGTTGGGTAAGGCGTCGCCTGTGCACTGGCACAGAGCAAACTCAACACTAAAAACGGCAATAGCCGTTGCACCATTTTCATGAGCGTCTCCAAGTTTTTTATTTTTTTAAACACTCTGAGTCTAACGTGTTTGTGGGGGCTCATTCAAATAGACTTGAGCAGGCTAGTCCGCGAGATATAGAGCCGCTCGGGCGAGTTCACCCGACGGCTAAGGCCTATGCGAGTCTGATTTGCTAGCTTCAGCTAATATATGAAGAGAAAGAATCGACATAAAAACAACCGCTAAGAGACGCCTGTGACTTCTCCCATTGTTGTACCCCGCCCTGCAGCCACCGTTATTTTGGCGCGTGATACCAACGACGGTATCGAAGTATTTATGGTGCAACGCACAACAGAGGTTGTCTTTGCCAAGGGAATGCATGTGTTTCCTGGAGGCGGACTAGACCCCACCGACCATCATGACGAAATCGCTTCGCTCTGCGTGGGCTTAACAGACGCAACGGCTAGCAACGCTCTGGGGATTGACAAGGGCGGACTCGCCTACTGGATCGCAGCGATACGAGAATGCTTTGAAGAAGCGGGCCTGTTGTTGGGCTATCGTCATGACAATGAACTGGTACAACTCGCTGAACACGAGGCACTGCGCCTATCCGACCTACGCTCGGCGTTAGCTGAAAATAAAATCACCTTCGTCGATGTCCTTAAGGCCGAGCAGTTTAGAGTGGCGACTGACAAAATCGCTTATTACAGCCACTGGATTACGATGCCAGGCCGTCCTAAACGCTATGACACTCGTTTTTTTGTCGCGCAGGCACCTGTCGGTCAGGTCGCCAAACAAGACGACTACGAAACCGTTGGACATCGGTGGATACGCCCTGCCGACGCGATCGAAAAAAGTCGCTTAGGCGAAATTGATTTAATGTTTCCGACCATCAAAACGCTTGAAAGCCTGGCACGCTTTGCAACGGTGCAAGACTTACTTGACTACGCGCGTACGCCTAAACCCAAACAATTGATGGCTCCGCGCACCGGCACTGGGCGAGACGGAAAGCCCGAGATACTCATTCCTGGCGATTATGCGTATGCTGAGCTCGGAAAAATCGACGCAGCAGGCGTTGGCGTTGGCAAAACCTATATTGAGCCTGGGGTGGCTGTTGAGATCGCACCTAACGTCTTGCGCGTCACCGCGTCCAACCCTGGCATGATGACGGGGCCCGGCACAAACTCTTACCTGATCGGCAATCACGACACGGGCATCGCCGTCATCGATCCAGGGCCACCACTTGCCGAGCACATCGACGCTCTTTTAAAAGCCGCTCGCGGATCCATTAAATGGATTCTCTGCACCCACACGCATCTCGATCATTCCCCGGCCACACTCGAACTCAAAGCACGAACCGGCGCGACTGTATATGGCATGCCGCCACCGCCCTACCCGAATCAAGATCAAACCTTTGCGCCCGATGTAAAGGTCACACATCAACAGGCATTGCAGGTTGCCGGCGCGACGCTGCGCGTGATTCATACCCCAGGGCACGCCTCCAATCAGGTCTGTTACCTGCACGAAACCGAACGTCTGATGTTCACAGGCGATCACATCATGCAAGGATCAACTGTTGTGATTAGTCCGCCAGATGGCAACATGGCAACATATCTCGCCTCGTTACGTTTATTGTTTGACGAAAAAATAGATTTTCTGGCGCCGGGCCATGGTTTTTTAATGGACAAACCAACCGAGGCCGTCGAACGAATATTGGTGCATCGTCAAGATCGCGAAAACAAAGTCGTGGCTGCACTGCGTACGTTTAAGCAACCCGTCTCGCTTGAAGAACTCGTGCCTGTTGCTTACAAGGACACCGCAGAAAAATTACACAAGGTTGCGATGCGCTCTTTGTTTGCGCATCTCCAAAAACTTGTTGAAGAGCAGCGCGTAGTCTTTGCAAACGAGCGTTGGTTACTGAAGCACTAAGACCTTTCGGGGCCCCTACAGTACACGCCCATCGCGCTGTAACGATAGCAAACCAGCGAGCATCAGCACGAGTGCCCCTAGCGCTAAAAATAAAGCTGTGACTTCAGTGCTTTGATGTTTTTCAAGTCGAATCGTTGTCGCAAGCGCCTCGTAGACTTTTTTCAAATCACTGGCATTGGTGGCACGATAATAATCAGCCATGGTCAGCTCAGCTATTTTTTTAAGCGCAACTTCATCAAGCTTGACGCGCATCGACAACCCTTGCGCTTTCAGCACGATTCCTTCAGGCGTACCAACACCCACTGTATAGACGCGCACACCGTGATCTGCCGCAAGCTGAGCCATCTTCAGCACATCGGGCCCCATATTGCTTTGCCCATCTGAAATCAATACGATCGCAAGTGCCTTATTTGACCCCGGTTCGAGTTTGACCTGGTTTGAGCCTTTACCCGCTTCTCCCAAAGGTTTGCCTGTATCTTTTGATGGTGGTCGATCTGCTTCGGTCAGGATTTTTTCGACTTCAATACCCGAACCCGGTAATAATTGCGCCAGCGCAACTAGAATGCCACTGCCTAAGGCAGAGCCGGTTTGCAGCGGCAAAGTCTCGATCGCACGATAGAGCTCATCGCGGTTCACCGTCGGGGCTTGTGCGACTGCCGCAGTACTCGCAACCGTGACAATGCCAACCTTCACCTGCGAAGGCTGCTCTGCAATAAACGTACGCACTGCGGCTTGGGCGGCTTCGATTCGGCTAGGTTGTACGTCAGTGGCGCGCATACTGCCGGAGGTATCAAGCGCCAGCATGACCGTATCCAGCCGTCCGGGCAACAGCAATACCGCCCGGGGGCGTGCAAGCGAAAACATGACGAGACTGATGCCGCACAACATCAAGAGTGCATAGCCGTGACGCGACCACTTTTGACCACGACAAAGCCACAGATAAGCGCCGATTAAAAAGGGTAAGCCAGCAAACACCCAAAGTAAAGAAGGCCAGAGTAACGTCACAGAATTCAAAGACAACATAGGCTCATTGGCTCGCAAAAATACCCGCGGCGGCACCCGCGACAACTTGACTGCGACGCTTGCGTAGTCGAGTAAAACGAATCAGCGCCTGATCCAGTGGCTCGTCGGTTTGTAACTCTAGGCAATCGACGCCCGCTTTTGCAAAACTTTCTCGTAAATTTTGTTCGCGCAAAAGAGCCTGTTGAGCAAAGCGCTGTCTGAACGCCTTATCGTGCGTATCAACAAACATTTGTTCTCCGGTCTCGGCGTCTTGCATCACTAACAAACCGTCATTAGGCAAGACAGCTTCGACGGGATCGAACAGGCGAATCGCCACCACCTCGTGGCGACGTGCCAATTGATTCAAGGCGCGTTCCCAACCGGGCTGACTTAAAAAATCTGACAAAACAAAAATCGTTGAGCGTCGTTTTAAAACTGAATAAACGTCCTTTAAAAGCTTACCCAAATCGGTCTCTTGCGTTTGTTTAACCGATTCGGCACGAGCCATACTGTCTAACAAGTGAAGAACCTGACGCCGACCCGAGCGAGCCGGAATATGTACATTCGCATGACCACCCGCACCGGTATAAAGTAACGCCCCCACGCGATTACCGTGTTGCGTCAATAACCGCGCGAGCACGCCTACGCTCTGGATTGCCAGCGTGCGTTTGCTGACCGAGCGCGAGCCAAAGTCGACCGAGCCAGATAAGTCTGCGACAAACCAGGCCGTCATTTCTCGGTCTTCCTGGTGTTCGCGCACGTACGGCACTTGCATTCTGGCGGTCACATTCCAGTCGATATGGCGTACGTCGTCGTGTGCCTGATACTCGCGCAAATCAGCGAGCATTAAGCCCGCCCCCCGAAAAAGCGTTCGATAATCACCTTGTAGCTGACCATCCAGACGGCGCAGTACTGTCCACTCAAGCTGGCGCAAGAGCGCGTCTGAGCTTGTCTCGCCAAGGATTGTTTGCGCAACGGACTGTACCCCTGCTTGAGCGCGCGCTGCCGGCGTCTCAAACTGTAGCGTCTTAAATCGTTTAAGAAACGCGAACATGGCTCTCGAGTGGTTTATCTGGCACCGGTACAGCCCGCAAGATTTGTTCAATCAACTGATCGGCCGACAAGCCATCCGACAAAGCTTCGTACGACAACACTAAACGATGTCGCAAAACATCTGGAACCAGATCTACGACGTCTTGCGGCAGAACATAGCCGCGTCCACGTAAAAACGCTAAAGCACGTGCGCCTTCGATCAAACCAATCGTCGCTCGCGGACTGGCACCAAACGTCAGATAGCGAGCAATGTCAGACAAGCCAAAACGTGCAGGATCCCGTGTGGCTGACACCAGTTTGACCGCGTACTGAATCAAACCAGGATCCACATAACCCTGGCGAGACTGGTGCTGCAAGGCCGCAATCTGCTCAGTCGTCGCCACCGCAGCGATGTCGATTGCAGGCCCAATCACCCTTTGCACAATCACAAACTCTTCTTCTTCTTTGGGGTAACCGATCAACACCTTCATCATGAACCGATCCACCTGCGCTTCAGGCAAGGGATAAGTGCCCTCAGTCTCGATCGGATTTTGCGTTGCCATCACTAAAAAAGGCGAAGGCACTTTATGGGTTTGGCCAGCAATCGTCACTTGTCTTTCTTGCATGACCTCAAGCAAGGCACTTTGCACCTTGGCCGGCGCCCGATTAATTTCATCGGCAAGCAAAAGGTTGGCAAAGACAGGCCCTAACACCGTACTGAACTCGCTCGTCTTTTGGTTGTAAATCTGCGTCCCGACCAAGTCGGCCGGTAACAAGTCGGGCGTAAATTGAATCCGCTTAAAAGAGCCTCGTATCGCCTTTGCGAGCGTATTGACCGTTAAGGTCTTGGCCAGCCCGGGCACGCCCTCGATCAGCAGATGCCCTTGCGCTAAGATCGCGACCAACATCCGCTCTAAAAACTGGTCTTGTCCAACGACCATGCGTTTAACCTCATACAACACGCGCTCCATTAAGGCCGCTGTCTCGGGAACGGGTTGGGGTGACTGTCCACGATTCCAGGCTTGAGTTTCATTATTCATCGGCGTCTCGTTGGTTTAAGTCTTTGAATTTAATTTAAAACGGTGGCATTCCTAAAGCCGTCCCTGCGCTTTCTATGGTGATCGCAAAACCAATTCCAATAAAGGTTCGGACGCTGGTTGGATTCAAAATCGCGGTGACAATGCCAAGCACTTCACCCGCCATATTGACCAACGGCCCACCAGAATTACCGGGGTTCGCTGCTGCGTCAAACTGAATCAGGCCGGTCAGTGGTGCGCCCTCGGCGGGCTTAAAGGTTCGGTTCAAGCCCGAGATCACCCCCGCCGAAACAGAGGGCCCCATCCCAAACGGAAAACCCACGACCACGACCTCGTCACCGGGGCTTGAATTTTGATTGGAACCCATCGTGGCAGGCTGCAGGTCGTCGGGGATATTGAGCGGCTTAAGTACCGCCAAATCTTTGTCGCGCTGAGCCGACACAATGACCGCGGGCGACTCTAAGCCATCGGCAAACGTCACGAAGAGCCTCGGTGCAGTCGCCACGACATGTAAATTCGTCAAAATCGTGCCGTCTTCTTTGATGACCACCCCAGTGCCAACACCTAACTCGTCGTCGCCTACTTGAGTCCCTTTGGCATCAAGCACATCGTTTCGGATACGAACAATAGACGGCCCAATCAAAGCGGCCGCCCGGGCGGCGCGTGCGGGCAAGTCTTTGGTGGCTAGCGTATGCAACACCGCAGCGTCAATTTGCTCTTGCGTGAGTTCAGTGCGAGGCGCTTGAAAGTAGTCGCGCGCCAGCAATAGTGATAAACCCAAGACCACACCGAGCACGACTAAGCCCAGCTTTTCGTAGTGTTTTGACCAGACCGCGCGTGCGCCAGCATCAGGCGTGCCAGAAACAGATTCCACAGCCACGCTCAGCCCCTCAGGCGCCTTGGCACCCGGGATGACACGACGGCTGTAGAGCGCGACTCGCTTCATAAAAAAAACCTGATTCTGTCAAGCGGTGATAAAGTGAGATTTCATCATAACTCTCACGCACAATTGATGCACTTTATTTGGCCACATTTTTTATGGTTTTTTAGTTTTGTGCTGGCGCTGCCCATCATTTACCTATGGCTGCTGAAGCGCAAGCGTCGCTTCGCTCACACCTACCCTAATCTCACCATTATTCGACAGGCACTTGGCACGCGCAACAGTTGGCGCCGGCACACCCCTCCTGCCCTATTGTGGCTCGCCCTTTGCGTCGCCGTCCTAGGCGTTGCTAGACCCACCGCGCAGGTGACGCTGCCGGCAGACTACATGACGTTAGTGCTTGCGGTAGACGTCTCGCGAAGCATGCTCGCTGAAGACGTTGTGCCCAATCGCATTCAAGCCGCGCAAGCCACCGTGAAAGAATTTTTAAGCGAACTGCCCAATAGCATTCGAGTCGGGATTGTGTCCTTTGCAGGCACCGCGCAACTCGTACAACAAATCACCGAAGAGCGCGAAGCCTTGGTCGCGTCCATCGACAGGTTTCAGCTTCAGCGTGGCACCGCAACGGGCAGCGGTTTATTAATGGCGTTGGCAACTTTGCTGCCGAACTCTGGCGTTGACCTACAGGCAGCAATCTATGGAGAGGAATTTTCACGCTGGGGGAGCAAACCTTTGGCCGAGCGCAAACCCGCCGCGCCTCAAACACCCCCACCCACGCCCGTGCCGCCAGGCTCTTACACAAACGGCGCGATTATCTTATTGTCAGACGGTCGGCGTACAACAGGTCCCGACCCCTTGCTGGCAGCCAAGCAGGCCGCACAACGCGGTGTGCGCGTCTACACCGTTGCCTTTGGCACACCTCAGGGCTTTATTCCCGGCTGGGAGGGCTACTCTTTTTATGCCCGTGTCGACGAACAAGCACTGCAAGCGGTTGCCAAAATTACCGAAGGCGAGTTCTTTCGCGCGGGCAATTCGCAAGATCTAAAAGAAGTCTATCGGCACCTTTCGAGTAAATTTTCTTTAGAGAGGCGTGATACCGAGGTCAGCGCATTGTTCGGTGCCGCCTCGCTGGTGCTCACCCTCTTAGCGCTCTTATTGTCTTTGCTTTGGTTTAAGCGCTCGGCCAATCTACGCTGATTATTAAAATACTTATAAGGAATTCAACATGGATCGCAGAACGTTCATCCTCAGTTCGGGCGTTGCCTCAGGGTTGTCTCAACTGCCTTTAGCGAGCTTTGCTCAAACCACTCCCAAAACGGCGTTACGCTGGGTTCCCGAGAACGATCTTGCGCTGCTCGATCCGATGTTTACGACCGCCACAATCACGGCCTGTCATGCATTGCAGGTCTTTGATACGCTTTACGGTTTAGACGATAACTATCAACCTCAACCACAAATGGTCGGTAGTCAGCAGCTTGAAAACAATGACTTAACTTGGAAGCTCACACTGCGCGACGGTTTGAAGTTTCATGATGGCTCGGCGGTGCAGGCCAAAGATATCGTTGCAAGCATTACGCGCTTTGGCAAACGTAATCCACTTGGGCAAACGCTGTTTGAATTGATTCGCGAACTGAAAGCCACCTCTGAAAAAACAATTCAAATTGATTTAAGCAAGCCATTTCCTTTGCTCATGTATTCTTTAGCGGCAGCGTCGTCTTCGATCATGCCAGAGCGTCTGGCCAATACCCCCGATAACGTGCCGATCAAAGAAATGATTGGTAGCGGACCCTACCGCTTTATCGCCGAAAAATGGATTTCTGGTTCGCAAGTCGTCTACGAAAAATTTAACGACTACGTTGCGCGTGCAGACGGTCTCGCCGCCAACACCGCGGGTCCAAAAATCGCCCACGTCACCGAAGTTAAGTGGCAAGTGATTAGCGATCGTGCCACGGCCGTTGCAGCGCTAAAAAATAATGAAGTGGATGGCATCGAAACCGTTGATAACGATTTTTTACCTGTCTTGCGAAAAGATCCTACGATTGTTTTGATTAAAGCAGCCCTGCCGTCGATCGCAATCATGCGCTTCAATCACCTCTACCCACCGTTTAACAATATCTTGATGCGTCGCGCGATTTTGGCAGTTGTCGATCAAACCGAGTATATGACTGCGGCCAATGGTTCAGACTTTCCAGAGTACTGGAATGATAAGGTCGGTGTGTGGGCACCTGGTACTCCGATGGCGACTACAGCAGGCCTGGATAAATTAACAGGCAAGCGTGACTTTAATCTTGCGCGTTCACTCATTAAAGAGTCAGGCTACAAAGGCGAACCGATCGTCTTGCTTGATCCGGTCGACTTTCCCACTCATCACGCCTCGGCCTTAGTCACGGCAGAACTGTTCAAAAAATTAGGGCTCAAAGTTGATTTGCGTGCGATGGACTGGGGCAGTTATTTGCAACGGCGCAACAGCCAAGAACCGCCAACTTCAGGCGGTTGGAATGTAGGCTTTACAGCGATGACGGGCACTAGCAACCTAGATCCCACCAGTAACTTAGGCATTCGCGGCACTGGCAAGCAAGCTTGGTTTGGCTGGCCCACCAACCCAACAATCGAAACCCTCCGTACAGACTGGTTTTATGCCCCAACCCTTGAAAAACGCAAAGCGCTTTGTCAAGACATCCAGCTACAGGTGCTAGACCAAGTCCCGTATATTCCGTTGGGCGCCATCTATAAGCTCACCGCTTTACGTAAGGGCTGGGTGAATTTTCAGGCACAAGGGCCCGTCTTCTTTACGATGCGTAAAGGCTAAGATCCCTGTCGCCTAGGCGGGGTGATGGTTGCGTGCAAATTTTGTCTTCATTCGCTGCAACCACAAAGCCAGATCATCAACGTAGGTAAACACGGCGGGGATCACCAACAGGCTGAGCACCGTCGAGGTCAACAGACCGCCCATCACCGCAATCGACATGGGCGAGCGAAAACTTGGATCTGAACCCCAACCGATTGCAATAGGGAACATGCCCGCAATCATCGCGATGGTCGTCATCACAATTGGGCGCGCGCGCTTGTGACACGCATCAAGTAAAGCTTCCGTGCGCGAGACCCCACTTCGCCGTGCCACGATCGCATACTCGACGAGCAAAATTGAATTTTTGGTCACGATCCCCATCAGCATAATCAAGCCAATCAACGAGGGCATTGAAAAGCTTTTGCCTGTGAGCAACAACGCCACAAAGGCACCGCCAATTGATAGCGGTAAGGCTCCCAGAATGGTGAGAGGCTGTAAAAAATCATGAAACAACAAGACCAAAATCATATAAATGCAAAGCAGGCCGATCGCCATGGCCAAGCCAAAGCTTGCAAACAGCGCTTGCATTTCTTTTGCATCGCCCAGTTCAGTCTGACGCACGCCCGCGGGTAAATTGCGCAAGCCTGGCAGGGTTTTGGCCTCTGCATAGACCTCGCCCAACTGTCGCCCGCCTAGCTCGACGTCAAGCACCACATTACGGCTGCGATTCAAGCGGTCAATCTGTGCCGGCCCACTATCCAGTGTCAGACTTGCCACATTGCCCAACATCACCGGCCCGAAACGGCCTGGTACCGTCAAACGCGCTAAAGCCTCAAGGTCGGTTCGCGCAATGTCTGGCAATCTCACGCGAATTGGAATTTGCCTCTCTGACAAGGTCAGCTTTGGCAGGCTCACGTCGTAGTCGCCACTTGTGGCGACGCGCAGGGTCTCGGCGATACTTTGCGCGGTGACGCCTAGATCTGCAGCACGCGCAAAATCAGGTCTCACAATCAACTCAGGACGCACTAAGCTCGCCGACGACAAAACGTTACCAACTCCCTTCAAACCACGCAACTCGTTTTCTACCACGTGCGCTGCCGCGCCGAGGGCGACAGGATCTTCGCTTTGCAGCACGATCTGCATTTTTACGCCAACGTCTTGCGGCCCAACAGTAATCCTAACGCCAGGCTCGCGAGACAACAATTCTCGAATATCAGCTTCAACTTCTTGCTGATTTTTTTTGCGCTCAGAGCGGTGAGTCAAGGTCACCGTCAAGCTACCCTTGCGCACTTCTGCGGCTGAGCCGCGGGCAAAGGCGTCTCCTGAAACACCCGCACCCACTGAACTAAAGACTTTCACGACCTCGGGGATCGCCTCAAGTTTGAGCCGCGCGCGCTCGGCCGCTAAGAACGTCTCTTGTAAGGTGCTGCCCGGTGCACGTTCAATATTGACCAAGGTTTGGCCACGATCAGCGGGCGGGACAAACCCTTTTGGCAGCAGTGGCACCAAGGCAAGCGAGCCTACAAAAAATAATGTTGCTAAAACCAGCGTAAGCAAGCGATGCGTCAAGCACCACTGCACTGCTATCAGATAGCGACGCATCACTAAGCCATCGGTTTGCTCACGCTCAGATAAAGGTACTGCCTTCATGAGATATGCCGACATCATCGGCGTCAGCAAACGCGCCACTAGCAATGAGGCCAAAATTGCTAAGACCGCCGTCCAGCCAAACTGTTTGAAAAATTTTCCTGGGATCCCCGCCATGAAGGCTGTCGGCAGAAACACAGCAACTAACGCAAAGGTCGTGGCAATGACCGCCAAACCAATCTCATCAGCCGCTTCAAGTGCCGCTTGAAAGGGTGTTTTACCCATGCGCAAATGTCTTGCAATATTTTCAACTTCAACAATCGCGTCATCGACCAAAATACCGACAACTA